>SIBF01000224.1 GCA_009695275.1 Pedosphaera sp.
GTCGTTGGGAGGAACTCTATCCTCACGCCAAGTCCTCCGCCGCTCTCAACTGATCATCCCGACCGTCCCACCTCCCTTCCTCACGCCACTCCCTTCTCCAAAATGATGAATCGCCTCCAGCGCCTTCGCAGCTTCTGAGATGCGCACTTATCGATAAAAAGGTCCGCATTGTAATCGCCAATCAACGTTCCGTCTTCATCATACACCTTCAGCGGATGCTGCTGTTTCACGTCGAGCCCCAGTTTTCGTAAGCGATGGGCCAGCGCATTCTCGTAAACCTTCTCCAAATGCCCGCTCTTGTGATAGCAATGAATGGCAAACCCGGTCTCCCGCACTGCATCACACAACGCCATGATGTCTTTCATAATTCCTTTCTTAGTTTTGCGTCTCTTGCGCCTTTTTGCGGCTATCGCGTCTTGGATTTGGTTGAGGCTACACCCCACTGCCTTCTTTGCAGTTGAACTGCTCTTTCAAGGCCGATTCATGACTTCAGCTCGTCGTAGAGCCAGGCGCGCGCGAAGATCCAATGCCGTTTCGCCGTCGTGGCCGAAATGCCGAGAATCTCAGCGGCCTCGGGAATCCCCAAACCCACAAAGAATCGCAGCTTGATGAGTTCGGCTTTGAGCGGGTCCTCGTCGGCGAGTTTCGCCAGGGCATCATGCACGCGCAGGAGTTCATCGGGTCCCGTCTCGATGGCAATGTCGATCTCGTCGAGGCTCAAGCGCTCCTGCGGTCCGCCGCGTTTGAGGCGTTGTTTGCGACGGGCCTGGTCCACCAGGATCCGGCGCATGGCCTCGGCGGCGGCGGTGAAGAAATGCCGGCGGTTTTCCCAACGATGGCTTTCCCCCGAAATCCTGAGCCAGGCTTCGTGAACCAGTGCGGTGGCTTGCAGCGTGTGGCCAGCCGGTTGCGCGGACATCTTGGAAGCGGCCAAGCGGCGCAACTCCTCATAAACCAACGGCAGCAGCTTCTCGGCGACATGAGGGTCGCCTTCCTCGATAGTGTTCAGCAACTGCGTGACGTCGGCGGGCATCGCGCGAAGGTAGGCCTTTCGGCTGAGGCCGTCCAGCCCGCGCGTTTTCGCGTCTGGAGTGCGTGCTTCCGCGCGTGGCTGAGCGTTCCACATTTTCACGGTGTTATCCCAGCCTCCCGACGCCAGGCGTTTTCCGTCCCGCTCCTTCAATTTACCAGCTTGTCGCGCCTCCGCAAACGCGGTAGTTTGCCCAGCATGAGTGCGACATTAACGATCAACCTGGATTCGGACGTTCTGCATTTTGCAGAGCAGGAAGCTCAGTCGCGCCACACCACGCTTCCTGAAGTGGTCGCCCAGCAACTCCGGGTCATGGCGCGCAATTGGCAAGACAGCCGGTCGGGTAAGACAGCGGTCACGGATGCGTTGCGCGGCACGGTGAAGTTGCCGCCAGATTTCGACGAGCGCGCCGTCTTGGCTGAGGAATTGCAGAAGAAGCATGGCGTCCAAGGATAAGATCTTCCTCGATACCGATGTGGCGCTGGATCATCTGGCGGACCGCCAGCCGTTCGCAGAATACGCTCACCGAATTCTCGCTCTGGCAGAGAAGGGTGAACTCACCGTCTGCCTTTCGTCGCTTTCCTTCAGCAATCTCTACTACATCCTGCGAAAGCTGAAAGGACACGCTGATGCGATGGCTGTCCTTGGCAAACTGAAACTCCTGGTCCGAGTTTCTTCCGTGGCAGAAGCGGAAATCAAAGCCGCGCTTTCGTCGAACTTCAAGGATTTCGAAGATGGGATTCAGCATTTCGCGGCGAAGGCCGAAGGAGATGTCAGCGCAATTATTACGCGGAACAAAGCCGATTACTCCACGAGCGAAATTCCTGTTCTGTCCCCCGACGAATTTCTCGCCAAACGCGAGCCTGCCTCAGACTGAAGCGCCTACGGAGTGCGTGCTTCCGAGCGTGGCTGGGCGTCCCACACCTTCACCGTCTTGTCCGTGCTTGCCGACGCCAGCCGTGGCCCGTTCATTTCCTTTTATTTTCCTGCCCCCAACTTTCTGACCTGAACGATGCCAATGACAGTCAGAAAAATGGGGTCAAAAAGATGACTTCCTAATTGGTTAGCTGCGAGAGAACACAGCGCGGCAAAGCCGCAACCAAATCCAAAGAAGACAAGATGGCCGCAAAAAAGCGCAAGAAGCGCAAAAATTGGATCGGGTAATTCCCTCGTCCGGATTTTTGCGTCTTTTGCGCTTTTTCGCGGCCAAATATTCTTCGCAAAAATGAGCGATTCTGACGGAGTGCAGTGCAAGGAACACAACAAGAGGACCTGAAATCTTTGTGATCTATGTGGTCTTTTGCGGCCATTCAATTTCGGAGTTCGAGTTCAGTCGCGGTTTGCCAGCGATTGGAATGCTGTCTGCGCGTCGTTTCACAATTCCCTCGGAGCAGGATCAAAGTCATTCGAAGCATCACCACGTTTTCGCTTATGGAGTGCGTGCTTCCGAGCGTGGCTGGGCGTCCCACAGCTTCACTGTCCCATCATCGCTGGCCGACGCCAGCCGTTTCCCGTCCACGCTGAACGCCACGCTAATGACCGCGTCGGTATGCCCTTTCAACGTGAGCGTCTCCTGACCGGTCGTGCTGTCCCACACCTTCACCGTGCGATCTGTGCTGCTCGAAGCCAGCCGTTTCCCATCCGGGCTAAACGCCACGCTCAAAACCGCTCAGCTGTGCCCTTTCAATGTGAGTGTCTCCTGACCAGTGGCCGCGTCCCACACCTTCACCGTCTGATCAAAGCTTGCCGACCCCAACCGTTTCCCGTCGGGGCTGAATGCCACGCTAATGACCCAGCTGCTGTGCCCTTTCAATGTGAGCGTCTCCTGACCACTCGTGGCGTCCCACACCTTCACCGTCATATCCGCGCTAGCCGACACGAGCCGTTTCCCGTCCGGGCTAAACGCCACACCCAAGACGCTGCTGGTATGCCCTTTCAACGTGAGCGCCTCCCGACCGCTCGTGGCGTCCCACACTTTCACCTCTCCCGGCGGCATTCCGTCGCCGCTTGCCGAAGCAAGCCGTTTCCCGTCCGGACTGAACGCCACGCTATTGACGCTGTTGGTGTGCCCCTTCAACGTGAGCGTCTCCTGGCCGGTCGTGGCATCCCACACTTTCACCGTCCGATCATTGCTTGCCGATGCCAACCGTTTCCCGTCTGGGCTGAATGTCACGCTCTTGACAAGGTTGGTATGGCCGTTCAATGTCAGCGCCTCCTGACCGGTCGCGGCGTCCCAGACCTTCACCTTCCGACCCCCACCCGGCGCCAGCCATTTCCCGTCCGGTCTGAACGCCACGCTACCGACCCAGTTGGTGTGACCTCTGAACGTGAACAACATCGCTCCGCTCGTGGCGTCCCACACTTTCACCGTCTGATCGCCGCTCGCCGACGCCAGCCGTTTTCCGTCCGGGCTAAACGCCACGCTCACGACTTCATCCTTGTGGCCTTTAAACGTGAGCAAATCGCTATGACCGAGGCGATCCAAGTAAAGCCACTCAAAGTTCCGCAAGTCCGGCCGGCCCGGTTGAGGGCGGTGCAGGTCGAGGAGTTCCTCCATCCGGTTCACATCTGCATCATCCCAAGCCCGTTTCGCCAAGTTCATGTGGGCGATGTAGAGGAAGCTCTGACTGCGATCGCGTTCAGCTACCGCCTTGCCACGTTCCACCTCCCCATTGCTGCGTTCGGTCTCAGCGATGCGCCGGAGTTCGGTTTCCCGTTCCTTCGCGCTCATCTCTTTTAGCCGGGCCTCTTCCGCGGCGGTGAAGAGAGACTTGTTCGTGATGGCCTGCGCGGTGGCGACGCAGACGCCTACGGTCAATAACAACACGAAGCAGGCGGCGGTGGCCAGCGCCACTTTGTGTCGGCGCGCGAATTTCTGTAGATGGTAGATCGGACTCGGCTTCACCGCCGTCACCGGCTCGTTGTCGAGGTACCGCTGAATGTCCTGCGCGAAGGCGCTCGCCGTCTCGTAGCGTCGCGAGCGGTCCTTGTCCATCGCCTTCAACACCACCCAGTCCAGTTCGCCGCGGATCAGCCTGGCCAACCGTGTCGGCTCGATCGCGCGGCTCCGCGCCACCGTGGTCAGTTCGTCATTGGTCAATGTGGTCAGCCGGTTGGAGGGCCGCGGCGGCTCGATCTCCCGGATGCGACGCCGGATTTCATCATACCCGCCGCGGGTCAGTTCCTTCGCTTCCACCGGCGTTTTCCCGGTGAGCAGTTCGTAAAGCAACACCCCGAGCGAATAAATGTCGCTGCGGGTGTCGATGTCGGTGCTGTCCAGCGCCGCCTGCTCGGGGCTCATGTAGGCCGGCGTGCCCATGAACTGATGAAACTGGGTGAAGACGATCTTGTCGGTGAGATCGTGCTGCGTGGCCTTGGCGATGCCGAAGTCGATCACCTTGGGCACGGGCCGGCCATCAATCGTCGCGACGAGAATGTTCGATGGCTTGATGTCGCGATGGATGATGCCCTTCTGGTGCGCGTGCTGGATCGCCTGGCAGATGGGAATGAAGAGTTCGAGCCGCTGCCGTGTCGAGAGTTTGTGGTCGTCGCAGTATTTCGTGACGGTCTGTCCTTTGACCAGTTCCATGACAAAGTACGGGCGTCCAGCAGGGATAGGAGCGGCGACATCCTTGTCGCCGTCTTGTCGGCGGCTGGGAAGCCGCCCTTCCGTCGCGCCACCATCGAGGATCTTGGCGATGTTCGGATGATCCATCATGGCCAGCGCCTGGCGCTCGGCTTCGAAGCGGGCGACGACCTGTTGGGTATCCATTCCCAGCTTGATGATCTTGAGCGCGACGCGCCGTCGGACGGGCTCCTT
The DNA here is from genome assembly GCA_009695275.1 of Pedosphaera sp. Lineage (GTDB taxonomy): Bacteria > Verrucomicrobiota > Verrucomicrobiia > Limisphaerales > F1-12-MAGs170 > F1-120-MAGs170. The sequence goes on from SIBF01000224.1 coordinate 4,851, forward strand.
CTGCTCGGCCATATAGACCACGCCGAAGCCGCCATCGCCGATCATCTGAAGCAACGTGTAACGGCTGATCACCGTGCCGGGGCCTTCGGCGATCGGCGACACCGCGGTAGCATCGGCCAAACCTGGCAGCTTGCTCACATTCACGGCATTCCTGTCGAAGAAGTCTTCCGCTTCCGGTGTCGCGCGGAGCAGGCTTTCGATGCGGTTGCGCATCGCTGGACTGCCATCGAAGGCGAGGTCGAGGTAGGCCGATAGTTTCTCCGGGTTCGCAAATTGACGGGCGGCGTTGTAGATGGCCTCTTCGGCCGGGCTGGCGGTGTTCATAGTGTTTTGGTAATTTGTCCTTCCATCAAGAAGCACGCTCTTTTTGCCGACGACCCGACAGGTCAAATCAACTTTTCGGAATGCGCTCGAACAGCCAGGCCTTGGCGTAGGACCAGTAACGCTCGACGGTCCGGGGCGAGAGATTGAGCAGTTCGGCGATTTCCTTTTCGTCAAGGCCCACGAAAAACCGAAGCTTCACGACCTCCGCCTTTTCGGGCGCCAGCAGAGTCAGCTCTTCCAGGGCGGTGTTGATCAAAAGCAGAGTTTCGTCATCGGCCGGCGCGGCTATTTCCACATCCTCGACGCCCACGCGCTGGAGATCGCCGCCGTGGCGTTCGCGCAATTTGCGCCGGGCCCGTTCGATCAGCAGATGCCGCATCGCCTGCGCCGCGGCGGAAAAGAAATGGCGGCGGCTCGCATACGGGCGGTTGGGGCCATCCACCAGCCGGAGCCAGGCTTCGTGAACCAGCGCGGTCGCCTGGAGTGTCTGCCCATCGGGTTGCTGGGCCATCCTGGCTGCGGCAAGTTTTCTGAGCTCCTCGTACACCAAAGGCAATAGTTCCTCCGCAGCCTTGGGGTCGCCTTGGTCGATGGAATTCAGCAGTTGGGTTACATCGCGCACGGTTGATTCGTAGCGCCTATTTACGGAAATAGGCAACGAATGATTTCGCTCTCAGGAAGGAAAAAGTTTCCAGGCGGGTCTCAAAAGCGTGAGGCGGCCCGAGGAACCCTACTCGGAAGGCCGATGGATGGTCCGGAGTTCCAATCGTCGCCAGAAAATCTCAGAGCCCTCGCACTGAAGAAGGATCTTGCCGCTGCTCGGAAACACGCCGAACGCTTCATTCACCACGACGCCATTGACCTTGATCGTAATGTGATCGCCATCACACAAGCACTCCACGCGGGTCCATTCACCGACCTTGCTTTCGACATCGCGAGAACCGCGGAATTCCCACTGATCCTTCCAGTTCGGGTCTTTCCCGAACCAATTGACGCGGCCCCAGCGTTCCACGGTCCGGCGGCGCCCCCCCCCTTTCTCCACGTGAACCAGCCGTAGGCATCAGGGGAATCGGCCGTCTCGGCGATGATTCGAGGCGCGATCAACGACCCATCGGAGGCGTTTCCGCGAATCAAAAGAAAATCGCCGGTGGCACCCTGGAAAATGTTGCATTCGATGGCCGCCATGAACGCTCCTTTGCCATCGTGACTGTTGCCGTCCGGGCCGATCGCGTGCAGGAAGATGCCCGAGTCACGCGCCCTGCCGACGCGGTCGCCCCAGGGCCAGTTGGTCCGGCCCCAGCGGAACTCGGCGATCAAGTGATAATCCTTGTACGCCTCTCGCGTCGCAAGATAACCGAGGCCATTGCCCGAGATGCGAATCAAGCCGTTGGTGACGGTGAACACCCGCCGCGGATCCTCGAGCCCCGTGTCCACCAGCCACGGGTAAAAGCCCGTCAAATCCCTCTGGTTGAAAAGGGGAATCGATCCGTTCGTTGGACTCGCGGTTCGCGTCGGTTCCGAGGTCTGCGCGACGCCGCGGATCAAAAGAAGAAAACAGATGACGTTGTTCACCCAAGCCATTCGGGTCAGACCATAGTTTCATACCCCATGAGGGTCGAGAGTCTTAATCACCGGGCGAGAGCAATTCCATCAGGCAACGGGAATAGGTCTGGCAGGATGCTTATGGTTTGACCCTTTTGCGACCCTCTTTGCGATCGTGCCTGGCGCGAGACGGGGTACGATACGATCCAGGTTCCAGGACATTGCACGATGACGGCGGTGATCTTTTTGCCCCTCGGCAAACGGAACATTCCCGCCAGGAAACCTTAAACTTCTTGATTCAAGAAACAACGATATGAAAAACCATCTGACACGACGTGGCTTTATCCAGCAGGCGGCCGCCGGTTCGGCTGCGCTCACATGGCTGGGCACCGGGCGGGCTCCGACGGTGCTCGCCGCCGAAACCGCCAAACCGGCGATGTTAGGCGGCGCACCAGTCCATGCCGGGGGATGAGCCCACTGGCCGGTGTGGCGAACGGAATGGGAACCGGAAGTTCTGAAAGTCTTGCGCAGCGGCAAGTGGTTTCGCGGTTCCGGCGGGCACGTCGCGGATTTCGAGGCCGGTTACGCCAGGTTACTCGGAGCGAAACGCTGCCTCGGCACAGCCAGCGGTACGACGGCTCTCATGGTCAGTTTGCATCTCATGGGTGGATGCGGGCGACGAGGTGATTGTCTCGCCTTACACTTTCATCGCGACCTACAACGCGCTTCTGGCGAACAAGGCGCTGCCAGTCTTTGCCGACACCGATCCGACCACACTCACGATCGACCCCGCTTCAATCGAGAGCCGGATCACCGACCGCACGCGCGCCATCCTTCCGGTGCACATCTACGGCATGCCGTGCGACATGGACCCAATCAATGCCATCGCCAGGAAACACAAGCTGGGGGTCATTGAAGATGCCTGCCAAGCCTGGCTAGCCGAATACAAAGGACGAAAATGGGGTGTCCTCGGTGACTTAGGCTGCTTTAGCTTCCACGAATCAAAGCATATTCCCTCCGGCGAAGGCGGTGCGGTGGTGTTGGGGACAGCGACGCTTTGCTCGATCGCTGCCATTCCTTCCGCAACTGCGGCCGGGCCCATGGAAACTTCAAGGGAGACAAATCCTACTTCACCCGCGGCGCCAATTATCGGATGCAGCAAATCCAGGCGGTCATGCTCATGTTGCAGTCCGACAAGCTCGTTCACGAGACGGCGCGCCGGCGCGAGAACGCCGATTACCTGAGTGCGCATTTGAAGGAAATACCCGGCATCCAACCCGCGCGCCTGCCCGAAAATAGCCGGGCGGTCTGGCATCTCTATCCGTTCCGCTATGACGCGCAAAAGTTCAACGGGCTGAGCTGCGACAAGTTCCTGCGCGCGCTGAACGCGGAAGGCATTCCCTGTTCCGGCGGGTATGGAGAACATTACTTCGACGGCTTGCTCGACGAAGCCATCGCGTCGCGCGGGTTCAAACGCCTTTTCAGCGCGGCCCGGCTCAAAGCCTATCGGGAGAGCTTCAACGATTTGAAGGGGAACCGGGAAGTCTGCGCAAACACCGTCGGAATGACCCAAAACCTGCTCCTGGCCGAGCGCCACAATATCGACCATATCATCGAAGCGGTGCGGAAGGTTCAAGCGCACAGCGCGGTGCTAGCCAAGAGCGCCGCCTGACCCGGCGTCGCTGGGAATGCCAAGCGCCGGCAAGCTATCCACGTCGCGCAAGCCCAGGCCTATTCCACGCGGCACCCCCGACGATCTAATTCCGGTCGCCCACTGGAAAACGTTGCTGCGCGACGAAATCCACGGTGTCCCGGATTTCCCGGCCGAGGCCAAAGCCCCGGTCCGCCAGATCGTCGTAGGTTTGCACGGACACTTCCGATTCGGTGCCGAGATCATGGGTCCAACCATGCCTGTCCGGTTGGTTGCCAATTCTAAAGGAGCGCGGCCGTGTCCGAATCACCAGCCGCAGCCGTGCAATAGATTCTGCGGCTGGGTTTCACCACAGCCGCGCTCCACCGATGCTTTGGCAGCTGACCGGATAGGCACGGATCCAACGGCTCAAGACATTGGCGCCTTCCACCTTCCCTCGCACTTGGGCGGGCTTCAAACCCGGGGAGCCGAGGTCTGCTCTGATTGCTGCCCTTCAACCACCCTTCGCGAATCTTCAGTTGTTCGGAAGTGGGTTTGGGCAGCTCCACGACGGTCCAGACCGCCAATTCGCGCGGAGGACCGATCGTCAGAGACAGTTCCCGCTCCTGGCCCGCCCGCTCGATCGTCAACTTCACAGTGGTGTTGGTGCCAGGAATCAGTTTCATCCCGGGTTTCATCTCTTGTCCGTTCCGCTTGGTAATGACATCGCCGACGAGCAGGCCGCCCTCAGCGGCGGGTGATCTCTCCACGATGTTGGTCACAGACACTCCGTGCTCACCAAAACGGCCGCTAAATCCCAAGGGGACAGGCAGCCTCCGCGTAGTTTTCTCAACCCGATATCCGGCGTAACCGTAAATCGTGTCATAAGGCGGTGCTTCGACTCCCGATACGTAGCGACGATAGAAATCGTGGTAATCCCGGCGAGTGAGCCGATTAATCAGGCCAATCATATCCTCCGTCGAGAAGCCTTTGCCGCGCTGATAGAACTCCCGAAAAAGGCCGCGCATCACGTCGTCCAGGCTCGATTTCCCTCGAGTATCATGACGAATGGACAGATCGAGCAGCGCGCCAAGATTCTGGCCTTGCATGTAATAGTCGGTGGGGAACACCTTATTCGGCACCCAATCCGAGATGGAGGCTTCGGCTGGCGAGATGTAGGCACGCGCATCGCTGGTTTCCACCATTGTGATCGTGCGGGCGATCCTCTCCAGGAATCGTTTTTCGCTGTTAAGCCCGATGGCAAGGAGGGTCCGGTTGGCGTAGTAATTCGAAAACCCTTCCGATACCCAAAGCAGGGGGGTCGCGTTCTCGCGCCGATAATCGTAGGGCCACATTTCAACCGGCCGGATGCGCTTCACATTCCAAAGGTGGAAGAATTCATGCGCCGCTGTCCAAGCCACTGGCTCCATTGGAAAATCTCCAGCCGGAACAAACGCCACGTGCGAGTTCAGATGTTCCAGCGCTCCTCCTTCGCCGGTCTTTTCTTCCGCCGGCAGAATGAAATAAAAATAGACGTACTTGTCGTAAGGCAAACCTCCGAAAATCGCGCTCTCCGATACGGCTGCTTTGCCGAGCACGTCGGTGAGTTTCTTTGCATTCTCCGTCGAGAAAGCGCCGACCGGCGTCGCAGCGAAATAGTGCGGCTTGCCTTCCACTTCGAAGCGAGTCACATCGAAGTGGCCCATCAACGCCGGGGCATCCACCAGCGTATCGTAATCGGGCGCTGTGAACGTCCCCGGGTCGGATGTTTCTTTGAGCGCCGAGATGATATTCCACTCGGCCGGAAAGACAAAATGCACTGTGCTCGCGCTCTTGCGGTGGCCTTCCGGCATCAAGAACAACTGCTTCCTCAGCAGAATCTGTGGGTGCCTTCGGGCGCAAAACGCATGAAAGCCGCGTAAAGTCTATGCATTCCAGTGTGAATCAGCCGATGGCGCGTGACCACCA
>SIBF01000225.1 GCA_009695275.1 Pedosphaera sp.
GTCAGGAAAAAGAAGTGGGTCGTTTGAACAGTCTGTCATGCTCGAAATGAAAGCCAGTGCAGTGCCAATCCCTTTGATAAACCTAGCGCAATTGCACTTTTCTCTCTCCGTTTTCCGCCAGGCTATGATCGATCCGGGTTAGAGCCTGTTTTAGAATTCCAAGGGGTGCTATTTTCGAGGAAAAGGGCGGATGGCGAACCTCATTCTCGACGGCGACATCGGAATGTGGTATTCGCTCTCATCCATTATGAAATTCTCCTTCGCGATTCTTCTGGTCGCCATTCTCTCATCTCACCCGGTATTCAGCCTTGGTGCGGCTGAAGTGGAATGGAAGGCCGGCTTGGCAACAGTCAAGATTACTCCGGAACGTCCCGTGCCGATGGCAGGCTACAGTTCGCGGACGAAGCCCTTCGAGAAGATCGAGCAGGACATTTATGCCAAGGCACTGGCGTTGGAAGACCGGCAGGGCCACCGTGCCGTACTCGTGACGACGGATCTTCTCGGCCTCCCGAAGTCCATCGCCGAACCTGTCTGCGATCGGATTCAGCAAAGACTGAAGCTTTCGCGAAGCCAGATCCTGCTCAACTCGGCGCACACTCACTCGGCTCCGATTCTCAGCCTTGAAGAGCGCCCGGAATCCGGTGTCGCCCGTGAGGACTGGCAAAACATCGTCGCATACACCCGCGGTTTGCAGGACATGCTTGTTGAAGTCGTTGAACAAGCTTTCGCCCGCCTGGAACCGGCTCAACTGTCCTGGGGTTCGGGCGTGGCGCATCTGGCGATGAACCGGCGCGAATTTACGCCGCGCGGTGTCATCCTCGGCGTGAACCCACGCGGACTGGTGGATCGGAGCGTGCCGGTGTTGCGGGTCGATACGCCGGAAGGCAGGCTGCGCGCGGCTTTGTTTGGTTACGCCTGCCACAACACGACTCTGACCCAGACGAATTACAATCTGTGCGGCGACTACGCGGGCTTTGCTCAATCCTACGTGCAGGAACGGCTTCCCGGTGTCCAGGCGATGTTCATGATCGGCTGCGGGGGCGACGCCAATCCGTATCCCCGCGGCACGATGAACAACGCGCGGGACAACGGTGCCGCTCTCGGTCAGGAGGTCTCACGTATTCTTGCGAGCCCGATGCAACCCGTCCGAGGTCCGCTCACCTGCGAATTCGATCAAGCACGCCTGCCTTTACAACAGTTGGCCCGTGCGGAGCTGGAGAAAATGACGAACGGCCCGTCCTGGCAGGCCGGCAACGCCAAAGCCATGCTTGCCAAAGTGGGTCGCGGTGAGAAGCCAGCGATGGCCTACGACGCACCCGTTGCCGTATGGCAGTTCGGTGGCGACCTGACTCTCGTCGGTTTGTCCGGCGAAGTGGTCGTGGATTTCGTGCCTCTAATCGAACAAGCGATCGGGCCATTGCAGGTTTGGATCGCCGGGTATTGCAACGACGTTTTCGGCTACCTGCCTTCCGCTCACGTGCTTCGCGAAGGCGGCTACGAATGCCGCGGCCTCTACACCACTGAAGGATTTTTCGCTGCCACTTCGCAGGACGTGCTCGTCGCCAAAGTCCGTGAACTGGCTGACCGCGCCGGTCGCCAGCGGCTGAAATAGGCTGACCGAACCCATCTCGGTTTCGCAAAAATGAACTCGCCTTCGTCCCCGGCACTGGTTGTGATCGGGGATCACCTCACCCATCAAACCAACCGACGTAACTTAACTTTGCCTATGAAACGAAACTCAGGCTTCACTCTCATAGAACTGCTTGTCGTCATTGCCATCATTGCCATCCTGGCCGGAATGCTCCTGCCCGCGCTGGGCAATGCCAAGAATCGCGCCTTGCGCATCACCTGCACCAACAACCTCCGGCAAATCGGCATCGGTCTGGCCATGTATGCGGACGACTCAAACGACAGGCTGCCTCCGACGGATTTCAATCCGGAAAAGGATCCCGGCTCAGGACCGTACCAGGGTTATTGGATGTTCGACGGCTCGGCAGGAAAACCGGCAGACCAAACGCGTCCACATAATCTCGCCTACCTCTACACCTCAAAACTGATCACCTCGCACAAGACGTTTTACGACCCTGGCCTGCGGCATCCGGACCTGGTGGAAGTTCGATTTGACCTGAAATACTACGAGAACGCGAAGTATCCATGGCCCAAGTGCGATGACAAACGTGACAGTGTTCGTGGCAACTACATGTACTACCCGCAGTCAGACCAGCTCGCGAAGAAGGCACCCAAAGCGGGCGAAGAAGAGTGGGCGCTCGTCGCGGAAAAGTCGGGCCAATTGGTGAGCCAACGTTCCGTGGTCACGGACCTCATTTACACAGTCCGGACCAGGCCGCATACTTCGGCCAGGAACCCGACCGGAATCAATACTCTGTGGGGAGACGGCCATGTTTCCTTTAGCACGACCAAGAAAGCATTTGAACCAAAGCTGTGGGATCCGGGCGATGATGCCGCAAGCGCGCAAAATCCTGGCGACAATCCTCAGAAATTCCGAACGATCGTTTCTCTTCTGCGGCCTTGAGCGCCGGTTCTTCCATTGCTTCGCCGAGGAACGTCGCTATCAATCCCGCCATGAATTTATTGACCTCGCGGCACCTCATCGCGTTCGTTGCACTTTCTTGTTTCGTTGGGCTTTGTCTTCCAGGCAACGCGGATGACGCGCCAGTCGGGAAGATCGGCTCGACCAATGAACCACCCGCGGGTCATTCCCTGCACGGTGAAGCATTCAACGAGGGACCGCGCCAACGCGCCGTGCTCATGCCTGGGACAGGCAAGGTCAATCTCACCATCACGAGTGCGCACCCGCAGGCGCAGGCGTTTTTCAATCAAGGCATCGGACAGCTCCACGGTTTCTGGTTTTTCGAGGCAGAGCGGTCCTTCCGGCAGGTCGCTGCCTTCGACACGAACAACGCCATGGCCTGCTGGGGAATGGCGATGGCCAATGTCAACAACACGAACCGCGCCATCGGATTCATTGAGCGCGCCCACGCCCTGAAGACCAATGCCAGCCCGCGCGAAATCCTTTGGATCGAAGCTTACCACGCTTATATCGCCGGAAAGACCAACGACTCCGAGCGCCGCAAGGAGCTGATCAAAGCCCTGGAAAAGATCATTCACGAGCACCCCGAAGAACTGGAGGCGAAGACTTTCCTGTCCTTTCAGATCTGGAATAACGAAGGAGAAGGCATTTCCATCGGGAGCCGGCAGGCAGTCGATGCCTTGATGAATGAAGTCCTCGCCGTGGAACCGCAGCATCCGATTCATCACGCGCGCATTCATCTGTGGAATTACAACAAGGACGAACGCGCCCTGAACTCCGCAGCTCGTTGCGGGCAATCAGCGCCTGGCATCGCCCACATGTGGCACATGCCGGGCCACACCTACAGCAAGCTCAACCGCTTCGATGACGCCGCCTGGCAGCAGGAGGCGGCCACGCGCACCGACCACGCCTACATGATGGAGGCGCGCATCCTGCCCGACCAGATTCACAATTACGCCCACAACAACGAGTGGCTCTGCCGTGATTTACTCCACGTGGGCCGGCTCCGGGACGCCATCGATCTCGCGAAAAACATGGTCGAGCTGCCCCGCCATCCGAAATACAACACGCTCAATCGAAAGGAGGACAACACTTCCTACGACAAGAATCACGGCAGTTCCATGCTGGGGCGCAATCGCCTCGTGGACGCCTTCCTCGATTACGAACTGTGGAGCGATCTGCTCACCCTGGCGGACACGTTTTACCTCGAGCCCACCGACCTGCCCGAGGAACAGGCTCGCCGCTTATACGCTCTGGCTCTCGCGTATTTCTCAACTGGCGACACGAACAGTGCTCTACCGTTGATGAGTTCGCTCGACGGCTGCTGGAAACAACTCAAGCAGGAACGATTCGATGCCACCGAGAAGGCCGAGGAAGTTGCTAAAAAGGAAAAAGCGGACGCACCGAAGGCGATGATCAAGGCGATGGAAGGTTTCAATTCGCGACTGGAAACGGTGGGGAAATACCGCGTAGAACTCAAAATCTGGTCAACGATCGCGTCCGGAGAAGATGAGGATGCCCGGAAACTTCTCGGCGACGCCAAGGATCTGCCGAAGCCACAGCGCGCCCGACTTTGGAGCCGACTCGGCAACGTCACCAATACCGTCAGCGTGGTGAAGGAACTGATGAAGGACGGTACGAATCAGGCGCCGTCACTTGCACTGGCGTCAAACCTGTTCTGGAAGAGCGGCGAGACGAATGAGTCCACCAATGCGTTTTATCAGCTCCGCGCCATCTCGGCGCGGTTCGACCTGGCGACTCCGGTCCTGGCGCGTCTGACTCCCATTGCGGAACACCTCGGATTACCTGCGGACTGGCGTGTAGCTGACTCACCCAGAACGGATGTCGGCGATCGTCTTCCGCTGGATTCCCTGGGGCCATTCCACTGGCAGCCTTACACGGCTCCGACGTGGACGCTCACCGATGCGGATCACAAACAGCGGTCATTGCGCGATCACCAGGGGCGTCCGGTTCTGGTGGTGTTCTATCTTGGCTTTGGATGCACTCACTGCATCGAGCAACTCAACCTCCTTGGACCGATCGCGAAGGATTTTCAGGCGCAAGGAATCAGCATCGTCGCCGTGAGCACCGACAGCCCGGACGGTCTGCACAAGACGGTGGAGAAGGCGAAGCAGGAGGGCGGATTTCCGTTTCCCATCGTGTCCGACAAGTCCCTGGACACCTTCAAAGCCTACCGCGCCTACGACGACTTCGAGGACATGCCATTGCACGGGACTTTTCTGATCGATGGCGAAGGCAAGGTGCGTTGGCAGGATATTGGGTTTGAACCCTTCAGAGATCTGAAATTCCTGCTCAGCGAATCGCGCCGCTTGCTGGGATTGGCGAAGAAGCATGTCGCGGGGAGATAGCGCCGTGGTGCGAGGCTTGCCGGGAATTGGGCGACGAGCGGGTGAATCAACACGCTCCGGTGACCCATCGAGCAATTGAACCGCAGATGAACGTGAATAATCGGAGATGGGGAAGGTTTCGGACTTTCACGTCACTCCACAGGTGAACAGCATGACATGGCTCACCGCCGCCAGCAGCTTATCTGCGTTCATTTGGGTTCATCCGCAGTTTCCAACGTCACGGGTTGATCCGAACCTTGCCGCCGTTCAACTCCTGCGTGGTGCCGTTGTTCGTGAAAGGATTTCCTCGAATCGTGATGAAACTGTCCGCGCCATTCACTGAGATGGTTCCGGCGTTGATCAGCGGCAGACTCTGTTCACCAATGGTGCCGGTGCCGCCGCGAATCGTCAGCGCCGGCCCGATCGTCAGCGTCCCGCTCATCGGGAGCAGAACGTTGTTTCCACCGGTTCCCGCAAACACCACCTGGCCCTTTCCGCCCAAAGTCTGGGTGCCGTTGAAAGCCAATCCCGCCCGCTGATTGAGGCTGCTCGTCAATGTAAGCGTGCCGTTGAGTGTCAACCCATTCACCACGTTGAAGGGTAGCGGATCCGCCAGTGTCAGGTCCCCATCGAGGGTCACCCCGTCCAGGATGCCCGCTCCGTAACCGGGCAGAAAACCAGGGACCAACGCCGCACCATCCGAAGTGGTGATGTTCCCGCCGCGGAGAGTGCCCTGCAAAATCAAGGAGCCGGTGCCGGCATTGAGCGCCAGCGTGGCCCCCGAGTTGTCCAAGGTGCCGGTGATGATGACGGTGCCGCCGGTGCGTTCGAACTTCCCGAGGCCGGCGATCGTTCCGCCCAAAACCAAAGTGCCTTGATTCAGCCGCAGCACTCCGCTGTTCGTGAAACGATTTCCCCGAATCGTAATGACACCGCCCGCGACATCCGCCGAGATGGTTCCGGCGTTGATCAGCGGCAGACTCTGTTCACCAATGGTGCCGGAGCCACCGCGAATCGTCAGCGCCGGCCCGATCGTCAGCGTCCCGCTCGTCGGGAGCAGAACGTTGTCTCCACCGGTTCCCGCAAACACCACCTGGCCGTGTCCGCCCAAAGTCTGAGTGCCGTTGAAAGCCAATCCCGCCCGCTGATTGAGACTGCTCGTCATCGTAAGCGTGCCGTTGAGCGTCAATCCATTCACCACGTTGAAGGGCAGCGGATCCGTCAGTGTCATGTCCCCATCGAGCGTCACCCCGTCCAAAATACCCGCTCCGTAACCAGGCAGAAATCCGGGCACCAACGCCGCGCCATCCGCGGTGGTGATGTTCCCGCCACGAATGGTGCCCTGCAAAATCCACGAGCCGGTGCCCGCATTGAGCGCTAGTGTGGCCCCCGTGTTGTCCAAGTTACCGGTTAGGATAATAGTGCCGCCGCTACGTTCCAGTTTACCGATCCCTGCGGTCGTAAACGATGGTCGTGAAGTTCCCAACCTTCCGCCCAGAATCAACGTGCTTGCGTTCGCCCGCAGCACGCCTGTGTTCGCCCAGTTCCCTCCCAATGTTAGCGTGGCCCCATTCTTCACCTCGACCGTGCCTTGATTCGTAAACGAGTCGCCGAAGAAGGTCAGCGACTGCCCGGCCACGTCCGCTACAATGGTTCCCTGATTGATGATCGACGAAGCTCCCAACGACGAACCACCAATCCGACCGCGGCCAACGCGAATCGTGAGCGTCGGCCCAATCGTGAGCGTCCCGCTTTGGGGACGAAGACGGTTCGATTCTGCTCCATCAATAACCACCAGACCTTTGCCTCCCAATGTCTGCGTGCCCAGGAAATCGAGTCCCGCCCCGTTCAGTGCGGCGATACTCAATGTGCCGTTGACTGTCAGCCCATTGATCACGTTGACATAGACGGTGTTTTCCAACGTCAAATCCGTATCGAGCGTCAGCCCGTCCAATGTGGCAAAGGAGCTCGCTACCGGAGCGATCTGCAAAGCCGCGCCGCCACTGGTCGTGACGTTGCCCCCGCGAATGGTTCCACCCGGGACGAGCAGCCACGAGCCGGTGCCGGAATTGAGTGCGAGCGTGGCGCCAGTGTTGTCCACGAGGCCGCTGATCCTTACCGTGCCCCCGATGCGCTCCCACTTCCCGATGTCGGAGGCCGTGATGAAGGTTCCACTCAGATTCAGAGTGCCGTCGCTGACTCGCACCGTGCCCGTGTTGCTCCAACTCCCGCCCAGCGTCAGCGCCGCCCCATTCTTCACTTCGAGCGTGCCTTGGTTCTTCAAGTTGCCGCCCGTGAAGGTCAGGGTCTGCCCGGCCACGTCCGCGGCGATGGTTCCCTGGTTGATTATCGACGGCCCACCCATCGAACCGTTGTTTCCGCGAATCGTCAGCCCCGTCCCAATTGTCAGCGGCACGTGACTCGTTATCTCGTTGCGCCCGCCCGGCAGCCCGAAGACCACCTGACCTGTTCCGCCCAGCGTCTGGTCACCCAGACTGGCTGGACCATCGAAAATCAACTGCGTCAGCGCGCCCTTGCTGGCCAACGTCAAAACCCCGTTGACGGTCAGGCCGTGCAACAGAGTCATCGTTACTCCGTCCGGCACTGTCAAAGCCCCGTCCAACGTCACTCCGTCGAAAGTGCCAGCATGGAAGGCCAACGACGCCGTGGGGCCCACGCCCTCCAGCACCCTGGCCCGAGCAAGGATGGCGGCGTCGGAGATTTGGAAAAGCTCATTCACTTGAATGGTTCCGGCGACTTCGAGCCTTCCTCCGGTGAGGAAAAATGGGTTGTCGCTGACCAGGCTCTTGATCGAGTCATTGCCGCGCGAATGCGTGATGTGGACGCCCACTGAAGTGGCGATCAGAACATCGTCGGCCGGTCCCGGAAGCCGGCCCGTGCTCCAGTTCTGCGGATTACTCCAGTCGCCGCCGTCGGCGTGGATCCAGTAAACGGCATCGACGATGCGAAAGTCGCTGATGACATCGGCGGCCAGGTGGTTGCCGCGACGGTCGGTGAAGTCGCGCCCGATGACGATGCGATATTTGCCCAGCGGAAAATTCGCACTGAAGCCAAGCGTCACACCGGTCCGGGTGCTTTCCAGCGAGCGGTTACCACTCAACAATTCCACATCGTCCGCCGTGCCCAGCACGCCATCCGCCCCGGCCGAAAATAACTTGAGCGCAGAAGCCGTGAGCGAGGCTGGGGCGATTTCTTCATCAAAAGCCACCGAGACGGAGTTGATCCCCGCCGCCACCGTGCGGGGTGAGATATACGCCACACGCGGCGCAGCAGTGTCCGGCAGCAGCTTCACCGTGACTTCCTCGGACCAGGTAAAATTCCCTCCGGTGTCGGTCACCTTGGCGCGCACTTTGAAGGAATCCTTGCCGGCCACAATCTAAGGCGCGCGCAACCGGAACTCGAACGGAAAGCTGCCATCGGTTTCCACCTTGTTGCCGTCGAGGTGAAGCTCGACATCCCGCACCTGGACATCATCCGTCGCATTCGCGGTGATCCAAATGCGCGCGCCTTCCTGGATCTGTGCCGAGACGAGCGGGAAGCTGGCGGATAGAGTGATCTTTGGAGCCACGCTTTTGCTGTCATACGCCAGATAATTGATCACCTGCAAACCCGCCTCGCGATCCGCCACGTAAGCCATGCCCTTGTAAATCGCGACCGCCAGTGCGTAGCCAGGAGTCGGGAAGGTGGTGATTGTCACGTCCGTATTGGTTGCGCGGCTCAGATCATACAGTGACACGTCATGGGGTCCTTCGTCGATCGAGTTCGGGCCGACGGCGGCGATGCCAAGCCCGGAACCATTGGCCGCCAGGTGCTGCCAGCCAAACTGCGTCGTGCGGCCGGCTTTGATGAGCGCGGGATGCGCGGGATCCGCCAGGTCAAATGGATTGTAGCCCTGTCGATGGATGGCATAGGCGAGGTCGCCGCCGACAAAAAGTCGCTTGGCCGGAGCCGCAGTGATCGGCGAATCCGCTGAGCCCGTCAGGGAGAGGGCTCCATCCACGGGTGAAATCCCGACCGCATAAAGCCGGTTGTCCGTCATCGCGTAGAGGTAGTCTCCGACCAGGGCCAGATCACGCACTGCGTTGGTCACGGAGAGTTGATGGAGGAACAGACCGCTCGCCAGTTCCACGGCGGCAATGGTGCCCGAACTTAGACCCACGTACGCCATCCCGCCCCCGGCCGCGACCGCCTGGGCTTCGCTGCCGAACTGGAGCTGGTGGATAATCCGAGCAGTGGCCGGGTCGGTGGCGTCAACGATCGACAGACCGGCATCGCCCGTCGCTACGGCGATAAAATTTGCGGAGGAGGCGACCCGCTGTGCATTTCCCGGGGTGGGAACGTGCGTGAGGATTGTTGGATTCTCTCCGTTGTAGGCGCTAAGGATGGAAATACCGGCGGTACCTTCCGCAGTCACGATAAGATCATTCGTGGCGCAAACGTCCATGCCCGAGCCGGGGGTCTTCGCCGTAGCAATGATGCCAGTTTGAGTTGGCAGGCCGTCGAGTGGGTTGGTTCCGCTCACTACTTCAGCGCCATCCGGAATTCCGTCCCCGTCCGTGTCGGCTTTGGCGGGATCCGTGCCGTAAACAAATTCGACAGCATCCGCTAAACCGTCATGGTCATAGTCCGTGAACGAATCATCCAAACGCCCTAACGCAAAGCTCGGCAGCCGATACGGAGCTTCTGGCCTCAAATAAGGATAGACACGTCCGTATCGCTTGGTCTTCGGATCGTAGAAATCGACGGATTGAAGCGTGCCGTCGCGGGGAACAAAGATGGAGTATTGGCCGAAAGGCTCCGTCTGGCCGCGTAAGACCAAAGCGCCGCTGGGGCGGGTAATGAGAGCGGCATACAAGACGGGATAGTCCGGCGCATTGCCTCGCTCCGCGCCATCTTGGCCATCGATGAGCGCGATTGCTTGTTCAGATTGTAATATCGCTCTGCGGAAATACTCGACAGCGCTTCCCCCGGTCAGCGCGTCGGCTTGGGCACGTAAATTCTCTACCTGGGACTGAACTTCAGTAGGCATCGGACGCCCTGTCACCGCATACGGGTAAACGATTCCATAAATCTGTTGATCCAGTTTATCGAGTTGGTCCAACGGCGGATCATCCGAACTTGGGGCTTGTTCGAGCCCGACGCGCTGAAGAGCGACCTCGTTTCGAGATTTAGATTGAGGTAATCCCTCGCACGGATTTGCATCCCGGCAGCGATCTTTCTCTTCGCCTTCTAATTTATTACCCTCTAACCTGCAAAATTCATAGTGGACTTGTTGGTCGGAAATTTTGGAGGAAAATTTCTCGCGAACGATGGTTTGAGTGCTGGTGAGGGATCAAAGCGACCGGGATCGCGCGTTTGTCGGACTTTTCCGGAGTGGACGCGTGGTTTTG
>SIBF01000226.1 GCA_009695275.1 Pedosphaera sp.
TTTCGAAGGCACGGGGCACAAGGTAGTGCTGGCGACGAATGGCTTGGAAGCTCTGGAACAGGCGGAGAAACATCGCCCCGACGTGATCCTGATGGACATGCGGATGCCCGAGCTGGATGGTCACGAAACCACGAAGCGGTTGAAAGCGATTCCAGCCTTGAAGCACATCCCGGTCATCGCGGTGACGGCGTCATCGTTCCGCGAAGAGGAAGCGAAGGCGCGGAAGATTTGCGACGGCTTCATCCGCAAACCGTTCAACCGCGCCGAGCTGATCGCGGAGCTGAAACGGTTTTTGAAGCCCGCGCAAACTGGCGAACCACAGTTGGTGGCGACGAGTGCGGCCCCGGAAAAGGTGAAGGCAGCCGTGTCCGTTTCTGCCGAGGCGCTGGCCAGGCGTCCGCAATTGCTGGCGCAGCTCCGAGAGCAGGAGCAAAAAGTGTGGCCGGAGCTTTGCCAGACACTGGCGATGGACGAGATCGAGCAGTTTGCCCGGCGCCTCAAGGGCTGGGCCGAGGCGGGGCAATGGCCGGATCTTCAGGAGTATGCCGAAAGCCTGGACCGGCAGGTGCAGGAATTTGATCTGGCACGCCTCCCGAAAACTCTGGAGCGATTTCAGGGAATCCTCGAGAACCTGGCTTGAACCAGGTCTGATTTTCTTTAACCAGGAATGAACAACGATAAGCGAGAATCGGAGTGGAGCACGGACACGGGCGTTGATTCGTTTCCATATTTCTTGCCGCGCGTTCTGGAATCCCAAAGGGATTCCGTCAATCAGCCCAGGGTTGCGAGTTCGCGAGCTACCCTGGGTGGGCTGCGCGAACGTCATTCAACCCTGAAGGGGTTGCAGCCAGGTTGTTGCACCTCGACGACGGGCACGATCTGGAAACGTGCCGCAACCCTTTCAGGGTTGAAGAAATTCTGGAAATCCGCACCCAGGGTAGCCTCACAGGCTCGGCAACCCAGGGCTGAAGGACGCAATCCCTTTGGGATTGGGAATTCCTTCCCAGGCTCTCCGTCCGCTGATTGGAACTTGTGTTCATTCGTGTCGATTCGTGGTTAAACCCGCTGTATGAATCCAATCAAACCACGCGTCATGGTCGTGGATGACGTCGTCCAGAATTTGCAGGTCGTCGGCACGATGTTGCGCAATGAAGGCTACGACGTGATGCCGGCGGGGAGCGGAACCCAGGCGCTGGAACGCGTGCGGATGAGACTCCCCGACTTGATCCTGCTGGACTTGATGATGCCCGAGATGGACGGGTTGGAGGTGTGCCGCCGGCTCAAGGTCGATCCCGCCACGCGGCAGATCCCGATCATTTTCCTCACCGCGAGCAACGAGATGGAACATCTGGTGAAAGGCTTCGAGGCGGGCGCCGTGGATTACGTGACCAAGCCGTTCAACGGGGCGGAACTCCTGGCCCGCGTGCGCACTCACCTGGAACTGAAACTGGCGAGGGAACGCCTGCGCGAGATGAACGATGAAAAGAACGAGTTCATGGGCATCGCCGCCCATGATTTGCGGAACCCACTGTCCGCCATCAAAGGCTACGCCGAGATGGTGATGGAGGATGCGCAAGATTTGCAGCACCGCGAGCTCGAGGAGAATGGCCGCCGGATTCAGGAAACTGCCGCCCGCATGGCCGAGATGGTGCAGAATCTTCTGGATGCGAATCGCATTGAGCGAGGGGAAATGCAGTTGCAACTGGCGCCGATCGATCTGGCCACGGCCGTGGCGACCGTCCTCGAAACGCAACGGCCGCGCGCCGTGGCCAAACAGCAGATCCTCAACTGGCAGAACGATGCCGGCCCGGGCCCGGTGCTGGCCGATGCCACCGTGCTGACGCAAGTCATCGAGAACCTGGTTTCCAACGCCGTGAAATACTCACCGCCCGGCAGGAACATTTTTGTGCGATTGAAGAAATCGCCGGAGGGCGTGCGATTCGAAGTGCAGGATGAAGGTCCCGGCTTGAGCGCGGAGGATCAGAAGAAACTGTTCGGCAAATTCGCGCGCCTGAGCGCGAAGCCGACTGGCGGGGAAAATTCCACCGGCCTCGGCCTGTCCATTGTGAAGAAGATGGTCGAGGCAATGAACGGCAAAGTGTGGTGCGAGAGTGAACCGGGCAAAGGCGCGGCATTCATCGCGGAGTTTCCGACAACATGATGGTGCAACGTTGAAACCAAACTGATGGGTCCACGACTGCGTTGGGCGCGAGACTTTGATTTGAGGTTTTTTTAAGGTGGCACAAGGCCGTTGCGGAGCAGAATGGCAATGCTAAGATCGAACCATGACGATTGAATTGCCGGATCAGGAAATGGGAAACCTGCGGCTGACACCCGAACAGGCTCGTTTGGAGCTGGCGGTTGGCCTTTATGTGGGTCGGCAAATTTCTCTCGCCCGTGCTGCCAGGATTGCCGGTGAAGATTACACCGCATTCATGCACGAACTTGGTCGTCGAGGAATCTGTCTAAACTATACGGTCGCTGACGTGGAGCACGACATGCGAATGGTAGATGAGTTGTGCGGCAAATCCACCGGGCAATGATCGTTGTCAGTGATACATCTGTCATCACCGCCCTGTTGCAAGTGGGACGAAGCGAGCTGCTCAATGAGCTTTATCATGTGGTGCTGATTCCCGAAGCAGTTCGAGACGAACTTTTGCCAGCGCATCCCAACCTGCCGCCTTTCTTTCGTTGCGAATCCATATTGGATGCAAGTGAAGTGCGACGCCTCCTCGTGGAACTCGACCTCGGCGAAGCTGAAGCCATCGTTCTCGCCAAGGAGTGTCATGCGGACGTTCTTTTGATGGACGAACTGGAAGGACGTCGGGTGGCGTTGCGCGAAGGTGTGCCATTCATTGGTTTGCTGGGCGTGTTGGTCCAGGCAAAGCAGATGGGGAAGATCCTGTCCGTTCGGGAGTTGATCGGAGAACTCGAGGCCGTCGCTGGATTTCGGCTGTCCGCTGAAATCAAGGCTGTTGCATTTCGACGTGCCGGCGAAGGGGAATGACCGCACTGACCATGAGCAAACAGACTTTTCTGGCGGTGGACCTGGGTGCCGAGAGCGGGCGCGTCATGGCCGGGCATTGGGACGGCCGGAGCATGGCGATTGAGGAGGTGCATCGGTTTCCCAACGGGCCGATGGAGATCGCCGGGACGCTGCGCTGGGATGTGCTGCGGCTTTGGAATGAAATCCTGACGGGGCTTGGGCTTGCCGGGAAAAGGTTCGGCGGCGCCATTCGAAGTGTGGGCGTGGATGCCTGGGGAGTGGATTACACGTTGCTGTCAAAGAGCGGAGAGCTTCTTGGACTACCCTTCTGCTATCGCGACGCAAGAACACTCGGCGTGCTGGACAGGATGTTTGATCGTGTTCCGCGCGAGGAGATTTTCGCGCAGACAGGCGTGCAGTTCATGGAGATCAACACGCTTCCTCAGTTGTGCGCGGCGAATGAGCGCAACCCCGAGATCCTCGCTGTGGTTGATTGCTTTCTGACCATTCCCGATTTCGTGAACTGGTGCCTCACGGGTGTCCGGGTGTGCGAGTTCACCAACGCGACGACCACTCAGTGCTTGAATGCTCAGACGCGTGGCTGGGCGACAGGCCTGATTGAGAAGCTGGGTTTGCCAACGCGAATTTTTCCGGAAGTTGTAGCGCCGGGAACCAAGCTGGGCAGGTTGCGCAGTGAGATCGCGTTGATGACAGGTTTGACGAATACGGGTGTGGTTGCCCCAGCGACGCATGACACGGGTTCTGCCGTCGTCGGCGTGCCGACGGAAGCGACGGGATCAACGAAATGGGCCTACATCAGTTCGGGGACATGGTCGCTCATGGGGTTGGAGGTGCCGCATGCGATCTTGTCGCAGCGGGCGCTGGAACTCAACGTGACGAACGAGGGTGGTGTGGATGGTTGCTATCGCCTGCTCAAGAACATCCCCGGAATGTGGCTGCTCCAGAAATGCCGCAAGGCGTTCGAGGATCGGGGCACCCGGCTAGAGTATGCCGAGCTGATCGTGCTCGCGGAAAAGGCTGTACCATTCCGAACATTGATCAATCCAGATGCTCCGGCATTCCTCAATCCGCCCGACATGCCGGAGGCGATCCGGCAGTTCTGCCTGAAAACAGGTCAACCCGCTCCCGAATCAGAAGGCGCATTTGCTCGATGTGCGCTGGAAAGTCTCGCACTGAAGTACGCGCTGGTGCTGCGCTGGCTGGAGGAATTGTCAGGGGATCGCGTCGAAGTGATCCACATCGTTGGTGGAGGGTCGAGGAATGGCTTGTTGAACCAGTTCACGGCGAATGCCTGTCAACGGACAGTTCTGGCCGGACCTGTCGAAGCCACGACAATGGGAAATCTCCTGATGCAGGCGCGGACCTTTGGAGAAATCGGATCGCTTGCTGAGTTGCGATGTAGCGTCCGTCAATCCGCTCCCGTAACCCGGTTTGAGCCCGAGGTGCGATCAATCGCAGCATGGTCCGATGCGCTGGGAAGGTTTCGTTCTTTGCCTTGATTCTGAAGGCCGTTTTTCGTCATCGGTTCCAATGGCCATGCCCACACCATCTGCATTCTGACGTTTTTGAACGCCGCCATGCCTTGCCTGCTGTGTGTGTCATGCACTCTTCACGTTGGCGATCTGGCTGTCATGTCGTTTGACCGGCAGGCGAACTCCTGACATCACTCTCAGGGATGAGTTTACCTGCAATTCTGGAAGTCAGCGGCTTGACGAAGAGTTATGACAGCGGCGAACGTGAGCTTCACGTCTTGAAGGATGTATCACTGGTGTTGCGTCCCGGAGACACGTGCGCGGTGGTCGGCCCTTCTGGAAGTGGTAAAACGACACTGCTCGGCCTGTGCGCGGGACTGGATGTGCCCACCTCTGGTTCGGTGAGACTGGATGGCCGGGATTTCGGAGCAATGAACGAAGATCAACGCGCACGGCTGCGGAATGAAGTGGTCGGGTTCGTCTTCCAGAGCTTTCAGTTGCTTCCAACGCTGACCGCGCTGGAGAACGTCATGGTGCCGCTGGAACTGCGCGGAGGCAATCACGCCGGGGATCAAGGAATGAATCTTCTTCGGAAAGTGGGGCTCGGAGAGCGGATGCATCATTATCCGGCCCAGCTCTCGGGCGGCGAACAGCAACGAGTCGCCATCGCAAGGGCGTTCGTCACGCGTCCGCGATTGCTCTTCGCGGATGAACCGACAGGAAACCTGGACACGGAGACCGGACACACGGTGATCGAGCTCTTGTTCGAGTTGAACCGGGAGAGTGGGACCGCGTTGATGCTGGTGACGCACGATGCGGAAATCGCGGAGCGCGCAAAGCGGGTGGTGAAATTGAAAGCCGGCAGCATGATCAGTGATGAGGTGAAGAACGCATGAATGGCTTGCTGTCATTCTGCAAGGCGATGGCGGCGCGATGGACATGGCTCATGGCGTGGCGCGACAGCCGCCGAAGCCGGCGTAGATTGCTTGTGTTCTCGGCAAGCATCGTTCTCGGGATCGGCGCATTGACGGCGATCGGTTCCTTTGGTCGTCAATCGGAAGATGCCATCGAGGCTCAGGCCAAAACTCTCCTCGGCGCTGATCTGGTCATCACCTCGCGGGAACCATTCACCGAGTCACAGGAGCTCTTTCTTGAGGAGATCGGCAGCGGCCAGGCGCGGGAAGTGCGCTTCTCCTCGATGGCATATTTCCCGAGGACGCAAAGCACCCGGTTGGTTCAAGCGAGGGCGCTGTCTGGGTTGTTTCCGTTTTATGGCGAGTTCGAAACGGAGCCAGTGTCGGCGGCGCAGGATTTTCGAGACGGGAAAGGAGTGCTGGTTGAGGAGAGTTTGATGACTCAATTCGGATTGGTGGCGGGAGATCGGCTGAAGCTGGGCGAAGTGGAGTTTCCTGTATTGGGAGGATTGAAGAAAGCACCGGGCGAGACCCTGGTCTTCGCGACGCTGGCTCCCAGGGTTTATCTGCCGATCGCTGACCTGGAGCGGACAAAGCTGATGGGGGCGCAGAGTCTGGCGCGGTACCGGGTGTACTATCAGATCGGGATGGATGAGGACATCAACCTCATCCTCTCGCGGAGCAGGACGGTCATCGAGGGGTTTCGATGGGATTACGAGACGGTCGAGCGTCGCAAGGAGGATCTGGGCCGGTCGATGGACAATCTTTATCATTTCCTCAACCTGGTGGGTTTCGTCGCTTTGATGCTGGGAGGAATCGGAATCGCCAGCGCCATGCACGTGCATGTGAAACAGCGGCTCGGGGCAGTTGCCGTGCTGCGGTGTCTGGGATGTTCGTCGATGCAAGCTCTTGCGATTTACGTGGCGCAAGGCGCGTGTCTGGGTTTCGTGGGTGCCGTGGCGGGAGCGGCTTTGGGTGTCTCGGTGCAAATGATCGTGCCGATGGTGCTGGCGGACTTCCTGCCGATGAAGGTCGAGTTCGCGATCTACTGGGCGTCGGTGCTCCAGTCGATGGCGATGGGCTTTGCGATTTGCCTCCTGTTTGCTTTGCTGCCGTTGTTGTCGGTGCGGCGTGTTTCACCTCTGGCGACGATTCGCGCGGCGTGGGAGGAACGACCGCCCCGTGATAGGCTCGTCTGGGTTTGTTATGCGATGCTTGGCTGCGCGCTCGTCGCTTTCAGCATCTCGCAGAGCCGGCGTTGGCAGCACGGACTGGGATACGCCTTCGGCCTGGTGGTGGCGTGCGCGGTGCTCGTAGGAATCGCCAGGGTGTTGATCAGCGCTTTGCGCGGGAGGGTTCCCCGTGCGCTCCCGTTCGCCTGGCGTCAGGGGATTGCAAACATCCACCGCCCGAACAATCGGACGGTGCTGGTGATGCTGGCGCTCGGACTTGGAACGTTTCTCATTCTGACCCTCCAGTTGACGGAAAGGAGCCTGGTTCGTGAGATCATCCCGGCTGAAGACAACTCACGCGGGAATGCGGTTCTGTTCGACATCCAGCCCGACCAGCTCGAACCGCTCAAGGAATTGCTTCGGGCGCAAAACGTGCCGGTGTTGCAGGATGCGCCGGTTGTGACGATGCGCCTGGCGGCGGTCAAAGGCCGCGCCGTGAAAGATATCCGAAAGGATGTGAAGAAAACGGTGCCGAAATGGGCGCTCGATCGAGAGTATCGATCCACCTACCGGAGCAAACCGGTCGATTCCGAGAAAGTGATCGCCGGAAAATGGCATGACAGGAACGACAGTGACTCGGGATCGATCTCCGTTTCCGTCGAAGAGGGAATTGCCAGGAGTCTGGCGGTGGAATTAGGGGACGAACTCACATTCGATGTTCAAGGCGTGCCCGTTGTCACGCGGGTCGCGAGCTTGAGGGAAGTGGATTGGCGGAGGCTGCAACCGAATTTCTTCATCGTCTTTCCGGAGGGATCGATTGATGAGGCTCCGGCATTTCACGTCTTTGTGTTGCGCGTGAAATCGGCGGAACAATCGGCGCAAATGCAGCGGGAGGTTGTGAAACGTTTTCCAAATATCTCGGCGATTGATCTGACGATGGTGCTGAAAGCGGTTGAGTCGGTGCTTGGGAAAATTTCATTTGTGATCCGGTTCATGGCTCTGTTTACGGTGGGCACCGGTCTGCTGGTGCTGGTGGCCAGCGTGTTGACCGGAAGATACCAGCGGCTTCAGGAGGCAACTCTTTTGAGAACACTCGGGGCTTCTCGCGGACAGGTCTTGCAAGTGTTGATCGCCGAGTATGTGGCCCTGGGAACCCTCGCTGCGTTGACCGGGATGATTCTCGCGGTCACGGCAAGTTGGGCGCTGTCCCATTTTGTATTCAAGGTGGGCTTTGCTCTGAGTCCGGCGTCGTTGATTGCCGCCGTGTTTTTGGTGGTGGGGATGACAGTGCTGACCGGAATCTTGATGGCCAGGGGAACCGGAAATCAGCCGCCGCTGGAGATTCTACGGTCGGAGTATTGATGCGTGGCTTGTGCGAGAACCTTGAACGACCGGCCAAGATGTTCCGGATGGGTCAAGGTTTTGAACTGCCGCAGACGGTCCGGAGTCCATGGGGTGAACCTGTCCGGATCATCAATGGTCCGCTTGAAGATGCCCGTGAGAAAGCCGGCTTGTGAATCCGAGAAAATTGTCACCAGGCCGGCAGAAACCCCGGCATTTTCGACCGCGGTGAAGTTGACATGAGCCGTGATATCGACGGCTCCCGGATCGTCGAGCACGTTGCTCAAAACGTGGTGGTGGCCATAGGCGCGGAGCGTTCCGTTCGATCTTGAGGGATTAAAAAATTCGTAATGAGTCAGCCCGTAATCGAGCGCGAGAAGTTTCCCGTTTTGGAGTTTTTGAGCCGCACGTTTCCACCAGGTGCTGGCTGATGGACAAACCTCTGTGGTGAACCCGTCCGGGAGGACAGAGGTCAACTCCGTTGGCAGCGTTGGATCGTGATAGGTCGATGCGCTGGATTTTGCTTCTGAAGAGGCTTCCATTCGTACCCATCGAAATCCGCCGTCTACGAATGTCACTCTCCACTCGAACCAGCAATTCTCTCGCGAATTCCAACCGATCCTGTGGACGGGCATGGCATCGAGCAGTTCATTTCCGAAGATGACACCTGTAACAGAGGTTGCCGGGATCTTGTCCAGAGCTGGAACCCAACGAATCTGGCATGTGAATTTGGACAACATTTTCCTCTGCATGCCCTGTCGTGCGGGCGACGGTTCGACAATCACATACTCTATCTGCTGCGGGAAGGCGGTCCGATGCGTGTTCATCCATGAGAGGATGTCGTGGGCGAGTCTTCCGTCATGGGCCCCGGCCTCGACGATTTGGAAGTGTGATTCAAGAGAATGTGCTGGACTGTGAGGCGCGGCTGGAACTTCATCAGCCGTGCTGTGGGGCGAAGTCACCCGACTGCCCAGCTCTTGGAGCCAATCGGCGAATTGAAAGGCGAGGAGTTCGCCAAAGACAGGACCGGTGCTGACGCTCGTATAAAAATCTCCTTGGCAGCCGATTTGCTTGGCTTGGCGCTCATAGTAGCCGAAAGTTGGTTCGTAAAGAGCCAGCTCCATGAATCTGGCGAATGAGATCGGACCGCAAACGGAGATCTCCTGACGGATGATGTCTCCGAGTTCAGTCATGGAATGGAAATGACTGTCTCATTTGTTTACAGGCTGCATAAAATCAGAATAAAAGACTATGGCGAAAATCGACGCCTTCTTCAATTTGATGTTCGAGCAAAAGGCCTCGGACCTCCATCTCTCTTCCGGCAATCCCCCCATTCTCCGGGTCAATGGCGAGTTGCACCGCGTGGATTACCCTCCGCTCGAGAGTGATTTTCTCAAGTCGATGCTGTACGAGATCACGCCCGAGTACAAGATCAAGCAATACGAGGAGACGGGTGACGTGGACTTCGGCTACGAGATTCCCAACGTTTCACGCTTTCGCGCGAATTTCTTCAATCAGAAAGCCGGATGCGCGGCCGTGTTTCGACAGATTCCCTCGAAGGTGCTCTCCTTTGAGGACTTTGAGCGTCT
The DNA here is from genome assembly GCA_009695275.1 of Pedosphaera sp. GTDB lineage: Bacteria > Verrucomicrobiota > Verrucomicrobiia > Limisphaerales > F1-12-MAGs170 > F1-120-MAGs170. The sequence goes on from SIBF01000226.1 coordinate 9,496, forward strand.
GGAGGCGCCATTGCCGGCGGTGTTGAAAAAGTTCGCCATGCTGCACAAGGGGATTGTGGTTGTCACCGGGCCGACCGGTTCGGGCAAATCCACGACGCTCGCAGCGATGGTGGATTACGCCAACAGGAACCGGCGGGATCACATTTTAACAATCGAGGATCCGATCGAGTTCGTGCATGAGAGCAAGAACAGCCTCGTGAATCATCGCGAGGTCGGCATCCATACAAAATCATTCGCTTCCGCGCTGAGAGGCGCGCTCCGCGAGGATCCGGATATCATCATGGTGGGCGAGCTTCGCGATCTGGAGACCATTGAGCTGGCTTTGACGGCGGCGAGCACCGGCCATCTGGTCTTCGGCACTCTGCACACGCCCAGCGCCGCGAAGACGGTTGATCGTATCATCGACGTTTTTCCGGCGGAGCAGCAGAACAAGATTCGCGCGACCCTCTCTGAATCACTTAAGGGTGTGGTGGCGCAAAACCTTTTCAAACGGATCGATAAGAAGGGCCGCGTGGCAGCCTTGGAGATCCTCGTCTTCACGACAGCCATCGCCAACCTTGTCCGCGAAGGCAAGACGCACCAGATTCCCGGCATGATTCAGGTCGGCAAGAAACTTGGGCCTCATCGTGTACTCGAGTGGGTGAATTCGGACCATTTTGAGGTTAAAAGCAGCAGGGGGGCGGGCTGCGAGCCCCAGCTCGCGCCCCCCTGCGGCCAAAGGTTCGTTTGACTTGGAGTTCGCGATGGGTGGTCTTGGGCGCTCAGA
>SIBF01000227.1 GCA_009695275.1 Pedosphaera sp.
ACGGGTGGCGATCAAAGTAGGACAAGCTTCCAGCTTGTCGGTTTTCGCAATGCTGCAAGCTGGAAGCTTGCGCTACCAGGATTTCGCCACCCATCACTGACCCATTACACCCTTCCCTCTCCCCATCGGATGGGGAGAGGATGTCCGAAAGACAGGTGAGGGGAGTTTCGTACAGCCATTCCCTGTCAATTCAACTCAACTTGAGCGCGAATTAGAAGAAGAAGGAGTGATCTCAAACCTCGCGGGGCAGGCGGCAATCAGGACAGGTCAGCGATCGCGCGGAGGCGTTCGGCGGCGTGTTCAGGCCCGACTTGCTGGTGGCGGGCGCGGGCGGCGCGGGCCAGGTCGTTGGCGATGCGTCGCACGTCGGCCACGATGTCCCGGTCGGGCAGATGCGGCAGTTCTTCCAGGTTGTGGGCTGACCTGGAAACCTCGGGCTGAATGCTCCAGGGCCAGCTTCCTATTCAGCAAAACAGATGTTTCAGCTCTCTGATTGCCGCATGGGCCAGCGTGTCACCCGCCGGCTTCCGAAACGGAGGACGCCGGGTGTAACGATGGAATGCGCTCATGTATTCCCGGTCTCCCACATTGGCTCCGTCGGGCACGTAACCGTATGAAACATTGGTATAGCCACAGGCAATCGTCAGTGGCGAAGGAGAACCCCTGGCGATCTGCCGGCTGATGCTTAGAAACGGCTCGCAGGGCATGCCCACAATTCCGACGTCTCCCAGACGGATAATACACAACTCCATCTCGATGAACTCCGGCAATTGCTGCTGGCGGCCGGACTGGTGCATCCTGATCGCCCAGGCGTTCCATTGCTGGGGCGGCTTGACCAGTGTCGCACGATATGCCGGGCTCAGTCGCTCAGGAAAATTCAGACCAACACAGGATCGCGTGTCGTCATCACCGCGCCGGGCGCGACGGATGAAGTGATCCAGCTCCTGTTTCTCCTGGAGGAGCACCTGTAATGTCGGCAAAGCCCGCAGCGGAACGCGGGCCACCGTTCGGCGTAGCGCGAGGCGGTCGGTCTCGCTGGGCCGCAGTTTACGGCAGGCCGCAATGTAGCTTTGGCCCAGCATCCGGCCGAAGCGCTCAGCGCGGGCAACATCGCCACTGAGCAATCCTTTGGAGTTGATCTCGCCGGCGCAACCCTGCAAAAACGATATCGGCACGGGACGGTTGTCGCGGCGGTAGTGCGCGGCCAATACATCGCAGGCCACCTGCGGGTATTCACCGTGAATGAGGGGATGCTCCGGGTGAAACGCCGTGGCGGGATGCGCATTGAATTGGGTCAAGAAGGTCACAGGTTGACCGTGCCTGTCGGTCAAACAGATGACTGGCGCCTCTTCGTCAATGTCGCCGCGAAAATCCCTGCCAAGTTTAAGGCGATCTTCCTCGCGCATCAGATAGGTCGTGCCATCCGCTCGTCGGCCTTTCCGGTTGTAACTGATGCGGCCTTCGCGACCGACCGCCCATGAGACGGTGACCGGCTGCAGTTGTCCGGGTAATTGTCGCAGTGCGATTGCCAATCCTTCGAAGAATTGCTTGCCGGGTTTGGTGAGCTTCGGCGTGCCAACTCGAACGCCCTCCCCATGGAAAGCTTTCGCCGGTTCCTCAGTTAATTGAACCGAACAATGGTTGTGGCTGCTGAATACGACGACACGGTTCTCTGCCAGTCCAATTGCTTGCCGCACTGTCCGTTGGATGGCACGATAGATCTGGTGCGTGTGCGTGACGAGGTGCGACGCGACGATGCAGATTGTTTCGTCCGATTTCAGCAACGTCACAGTGGTCTTGAGCGGACCATAAACTGCCTCAATCGGAGCGGACGTCAGATTAAAGGAACGCGTCCCGACTGATTCGCTGACTTCAAAGGTGATTGCGGCCGCGTGAATCATGGTTGTCGCTCCCCCCAGTCGCTTGGCCAATGGGCTTGGGCTAAATCCGGCATCAAAGGATGCCAAAGATCGATCGGTTGAACCGTCAGTTTTCGGTTATTGGGCCGATCCAGTTCCTGAGGCAACGGCTGGATCCGACCGGGCACGCCGCTGACCAGGCTCCGCGGCGGCACGTCGCAGGTGACGACGGCGCCTGCCGCAATAAAGCTCTGTTGACCAATTGTGATCCCTGCCAGAATGGTGACTCCGCCGCCTATCATCACGTCGTCTTCGATGGTTGGGCCGCGCGGCGTTGGCATCGGATCGACTCGACCTGGGCGGCGATCGTTCAAAAAGGTCACCCCCGGCCCGACAAACACATGATCGCCGAACCAGGTTCGAGAAGGTATGTAGGTGTGCGACATAATACGCACGCCATTGCCCATGCGGATGATGCCTTCCAATGTGGAATGATGGGTGACCGTACAGTAATTGCCGATCCGCACCTTGGCGCGAATCACTGTGTAGTGGCCCGACTGGAAGTAATCACCGATGGACACGTCACCATAGACGATTGTGCCTTTGCGAAGTATGCCGTGCTTGCCGATTTGGGCAGGCCCAGCATCCCGGTGATACCGTAGACCGATCGTAACGCCACTCTCGATGAGAGTGCCCTCGCCGACGAGCGCATTGTCGAATTGAGTCTGCTGCGGCAATGGAGTTGGCAGCCTGGCGTCGCTCATGGCCTGGGTTGAATCACAGCTACTATTGTGTGTGGCGGATGGAGTCATCTGATTCACCCGGGCCGGGGGGACTTGGTCAATCGCCGTTCGGAGATAGTGAGCAGACTGGTTGAGGCCCCAGCCAAGAGACTGCAGATAATCGACAGCGGAAGGATGCTGTAGCGCCAGCGCATGTGTTCGCGAAGCTTGTCATGCCAAAACCGTCCCCAGTCGAGCCAATCGGCGTAGTTGCCGAGCCGCGCGGGTGGATTTGCGTCCTGCCAGTTGCGGAAGGCTCGCCCCCAGGTATCGTTGAGCTTTTCATTGGAAGGCGGGCCATGACTTCGCCCGCGGATTGAAAGGAGGAAGGAGGAAGATCGAATTTTCATTTCAATGACCGGTCATGCCTTCTTCATCCTTCATCCTGTTTCGTCGGCAGCACAGACTGTATCGCCGGGTTGTGCTCTCGCTTTGGCCGTGGTCCTACGTCCGACATGTCAATCAGTCGGAATCCCAGCGCCAGCGCCGGAGAATCGGCCTCAAGCGTGAAATCCAGACCCGAGATGTCATGACAATGGGGGTCCGCCACAAGGGAATGAAGATCATTCCCGAACTTTTGCATCTGCTCCAACGTTGTGGAGACGCTGTTCCAGAGGAAGTGAGGTTGGGCGGACACGTCATGAAACAGATTCAAGTCGGACGTGACAATCTGTTTGCCACTGATCATGGGCTGCCCATCGGAGATCAGGACGTTCCTGACAACCGTTATTGAGTTATGCTCTTCACCGCGTGTGAGACTGACCTGCCCCTTCCGTCCCAGGGCAAAGATATTGTTCCGGAGAATGTTCTCGCGCCCGTAGTGCTGATGGAAGGACTCGCTGCTGACGCTGTGAACGATGTTGTTTTCGACGACCACGTGCGAGCTGCCCTCGTCCAGGTAAATCCCCCAGCCGCCGTAATCTGCGCTTTCGATGTGGTGGATCAGATTGCCGCGTACCACCGTGCCGGGTTGTACTCCCAGGATGTAGATGCCACCCATATCACTGATCAGCCCGTGCCCGAGATCATGGATGTGGTTTTTTTCGATTCGATTGTCTCTGGCGAGATGGTTCTCATAGCCCCAGACCCAGCCACAGGAAATGCCGCTATAGAACAGGTCATGAATATGGTTGTGGGCGATGTGATTGCCGAACGCATCCAGACAAAGAATGCCCACGGCGTTGTGAAAGACTCTTCCTCCGGCCCAAATGTGATTATCGGTGATGCAATTGTTGCAGGTCCAAAGCGGGCGGACACACACCACCTGGGGAACGCCCGCGCTCTCCAGTTTGATGCCTCCCGCACCCAGGTCGGTGAGAGTGTTTCCAACCAGGCGGTTCCCCTGGCAGCCGTGGGTCAACTCGATGCCATACCAGCCAAGGTGCGCCAGGGCGCAGTCTTCGATGGCGCAGTAGCGCGCGCCGTGAAACGAAATGGCCCCTGGAATGTGGCAGGCTGCCTGGGGAGAGTTGGCGTAATCGGCCGGGGGGCGCAGCCAGCGCTCGCCGCCGCCTTTCGGTTGCCGCCATTCCGTATGCTCAAAGCCAAGTCCTACGAAGCGCAATTGCTCGACGTAACGACCTTCGTCAGGCTGTCCCACCAGCTTGATCAATTGCTCGATCCTGGGCGCGTACACCTCTGCGGTGCGCGGATCCTCACCCGGCATCGGGATATACCACAACTCGCCGGTGGTGCGATCCAGATACCATTCGCCCGGCTCGCTCAGGGCCTCTTTTACGTTCTCCAAATAATACCGGGCAAACTCTGTCTCGGTCTCGCCTCGAAGAATCAGCATGCTCCGCCGCGAACAGGTCACCAGGCGCGTCTCTGGATCGAAGGATACGATCGGCATCCGCTCGTCGATCCAGAAGTGTAGTGCCACGACTTCGGTGTCCGTCAGATTTTCCCCGAGTCGCACATCGCCGGGTCGGCAACGAAACGCATCCGCACCGGCCCAAAAGTCCAGCTTCCCCACCTCCAAGATCGTGCCGGGGACCTCCTCCATGCGGAACCAACCACGCTTCGGCAGGCGCGGTCGGGTTCGCCGCTGACCATTCACGAACAGTTGCTTGAAATAACAACGCCCGGCCGCCACTTCGGGCAAATGGACACGCCACGTGAGGATTCCTCCGCGCATCTCCACGCGCCAGCCTTCAATGCGCATCCCTCCATCCAGGATCGCTCGTTCTCCGGGGTAAGACGTGTAGGTGATGAGCCATGAATCTTCCGGGCCAAAAACAATGGGCGCACTGATCGGATAGCGTCCGCCACGGAGCATGACCGTAACAGCCCCGTGCAACCTGCCAGCCTGTTTCATGTCGCGTAACACGTCCCGTGCTTTCGAGAGTGTGGCGAAGGGACCGTCAGTCTTGTCAGCATTCATCACTGGCAGCCGACCGGACCAGCGGTCATCGCCCTCCCTGGAGACGTAAAACAGCGCCTGGGTTGATTCAACCGATGGGGTGCACTTGTTCATTTCGCCTTCTTCTCGCAACTGATCAGGTAGCCCCACCATGGAACCACCCCCTGCAAACGACCCTTAGAGTGTGTTTGGAAAGTCGCTTGCACCCGTTCGGTGTACCGCCTTTAGGCGGAATTGGCGGGCGTTTGGACAGGCAGCCGACCAAAGTCGGTACACCAATCGCACTTTCCAAACACGCTCTTAGATTATCTCCACACACGAGTGCAAGTGAAAAAGCTTGTCTCGTTTGCGCTGTTCCTGCCCGCAGAAGGAATACTCGTGCCGTCACGATCCGGGTGGCAGGAGGCGAACCGACATGAACAGCGCCTGCGCCGTCCCGAGCGAAGACTCGCTGTGTCGCACCGGCCGGAGGCATTGGCTCGAACAGTGCCGGGAAGCAGTGAGGCGGTTGGAAGAACCGGTGCGAACGAATGGGAGGCTGCAGTGGATGCTGCAGAAAGCGGAGGTTGGTTTGTGCCATGTGCAGACCCAGGCGCCCGTCGTCCGAGGCACACACTATTGGGAAAAGCCGTAGAAGTTGTCGTAGTCTTTGCCGACAAACAGGACGTTGTTCTTCACCTTCAGGTATTCCTTCAACCCGATGACGCCATCCTCGCGACCGAGGCCACTGTTCTTGTTCCCGCCGTACGGCGCTTCGATCTTGGACATGACGTTTGTGTTGAGCCAGACGATCCCGGCATCGAGATGGCGACTGGCATGATATAACCGGCGGATGTTCTCCGTCCAGACTGTCGCGCCCAGTGCGTAGCTGCTGTCGTTGGCGAGCGCGATGGCGTCATCGAGATTTTGATATGGGAGGACGACCAACACCGGTCCGAAAATTTCCTCGCGATGACAGCGCATGTCAGGCGAGACATTTTCCAGGATCGTTGGTGGATAGAAGTTCCCCCGGTCGAACGGTGGTTTCGTATGACGTGCACCCCCACAGCGGACGGTCGCGCCGTTCTCTCGTGCTTCGTTGACATACGCCTCGACCTTTTGGAGTTGCGCGCTGCTGATGATCGCCGACATCTGGGTGGCGGGATCCATGAGATCGCCGAAGCGCAGGCTCTGGACCCGCTTGAGCAAGCGACTCATGAAATCGTCATAAATGCGCTCGTGCAAGTAAAGCCTGGTGGAGGCGCAGCATACCTGCCCGGCCACAAGGCAGAACCCGACGATGAGCGAGTTGACAGCGCCATTGATGTCGCAATCAGGCTCGACGATGAACGGACCCTTGCCTCCCATTTCCAGAAGCAGCTTCTTGATGATCCGCGAGCGGGCAGAGAGTTCCATGACTCGCCTCCCCGTCGGAACCGAGCCGGTGAATGATACCATCCGCACATCGGCATGGCTGACGAGCCGTTCGCCGACATCTGCGCCGCCATTGACGACGTTGAACACGCCCGGCGGCAGTCCCGCTTCACGGAAAATGTCGCCGAGCAACGTCGGAGTGACCGGGGCAAGAGGTGAAGGTTTCAATACCACGGTGTTGCCTGTTGCCAACGCCGGCGCGACACAGCGAGTGGCCAGGTGCAACGGGAAATTCCAGGGTATGATCCCGGCCACGACACCATAAGGTTCGTAGCTAACCCAATCGAATGCGTTCTGACCGGGCAGCGGAATCACTTGTCCCTGGATCTCACGCGCCTGGTTCGCGAAGTATTCAAGTGCGCGGATGGAGTAGGGAATGTCGATCAATTCTGCCTCGCGAAGCGGTTTGCCAACGTCTCGGGCCTCCCACTCTGCGAGTTCTCGCAGTCGCCGTCGCATGATTGCGGCTGCGCGCAACAGGATCTCCGCCCGTGAATCGGGATCCAACTCCGACCACGAGCCGCAGTCGAACGCCTTCTTCGCCGCGCCCACGGCGGCATCCACATCCTCTGCCGATGCCTGCATCACATCGGCAATCGGTTCGTTGGTGGCGGGATTCAGTGATTGAAATCTGTGCGCGCGGGCTGACTCGACCCATTGATTGGCAATAAACGAGCGCAACTGCATCATGGTCAGTCCTCCTGTGATTCCGAGTGTAGTACCGAGCGACGAGCACCTTCCCAGGCCCGCGCTGACAGCAAGGAAATCGTGGTCAGGTTATTGTCAACGAGCCACTGGGTGCCCGAGCCAACGGTCATCGAGGGAGTGTGATATTCCAATTCGCCAAAGCCTCCAAACTGGCCGCCATCGTTATATACCTGCACGGCATCCCCCTCACTGCGGGACGCGCCCAATGGCACATCGCAGTAACGCCGCCATGGCTGCGGGAAAAAGTCGCGTCTGATGACAAGATACTTTTGTCCCACGCGACGCGCATACACGATCCGTCCGGTGGTCAGATCTGCCGGCACGCCGATCTTGTATTGGTGACGGCCGGTGATCTCCAGACACAACACCCGGCCATCGATTTTCCAGAGTGACCGGGGGATGGGATTGAAATAGTTGCGATATCGCGGTCTGGACTTGCAGGGAATATACATCACGCCGCCGGCTGGCAATTGCAGCACACTCCACAAATCGGCTTCCTGTCCCGATGTCCCGCCGCGCAGGCGCATGCTATTCTCAGTGGCATACGTCACCACGGTTCCATTCCCGCCAGAGACCACCGGCTCGAACCGCCGCCCTATTTCCAACTGCGCTCGCGCGTTCTGCAGTTGGTGGCGTAGTGTGATGGTTTGCCTCGCCGCGCACGACCGTTTGCCCGCGGGCACCGGCAGCCAACTCCCCGGATCCATGGCGGCAGGAATGTGGTACTTCTCAAAATCGATCGGACCACGTGTCTTCCAATTCCAATGCACCTCCGGCCCCACCCACAACCGGTCACCGCCCACATTCCAGCCGCCATCCCACTTGGGGTTCACCCAAAATGCATCGTCGCCGCCGATGGACACCTGTAACACTCTGCCGCGTGACGGGAGCAAGGTGATCTGGCCCGAGGGTAAACGATAGGTGATTTGATTCCCTTGTGAGGCCCGAGTTGACAGGTTCGAGGCAGTCATGATGACGTTGCACCGAGACAATCGCAGGAAATTGGGATTGTCAATGACTTTACGGCATGATTTTACGGCAGCCCGGTAAAGGCGAATCGTCTGGGTCGAGCGGTGAAGTCAGTGGCACGACGAACGAAAGTTTTCCAAAATGATTTTTCGCGTGCGCCTTTCGTCGCGTACGCCTACTCTCAGAGGCATGAACCAGCGCTTCGACGATGACATGGAACGAATGTTGTTCACGCCAGAAGAGATCGACCACACCGTCCATCGTCTGGCGGGAGAAATCCTCACGCAGTACCTCGACAAGCCGCTCACGATCATCTCCGTCCTCACCGGGAGCCTGTTGTTCATTTCCGATTTGATTCGACTCCTGCCCATTCGCTTGCATCTCGATTTCATCGGCACGTCCAGTTACGGCGATAACACGACTTCCTCGGGAACCATCACAATCACGCGACAGTTGCGGTTGGGTGTGAAGGAACGGCATGTCCTGGTGGTGGACGACATTCTCGATACCGGCCAGACTCTGAGTCAGGTGGTGGACATCGTGCGCGCGTTGCACCCGGCGGATGTGAAGACGTGCGTGCTGCTCGACAAACCGTCACGTCGCACAGTGGACATCAAGCCCGATTTCCGCGGATTCGCCATTCCTGATCTGTTCGTCGTTGGCTACGGCCTTGACTATGCGGAGCAGTACCGCAATCTGCCCTACATCGCGGTCTTGAAGGAAAGCGTGTACCGCTCATGAGGGTGAGTGTAAAATTGTTTGCAGAGTTCCGACGCCTGACGGGACTGGATCGCTGCGACGTCGAAGTGCCACCATCCGCCACGGTGGGCGATGTAGTCGAGGCAGTCCGAGCGAGATTTCCCGCGTTGCGAAACTACGACAAGCACACCCTGGTGGCCAAAGGTGTGGAATTTGCCGAGGCGCAAGAGACTGTGAGCGAAGGGGACGAGATATCCCTCATGCCGCCGGTCATGGGAGGGTAATGTGGAAGGCAGAAGGATGAGGGACAAAGGATGAAAAAAAACCTGGTCATCACTGAGCAGCCGATTGATCAAACGCGGCTGATGATCGGGAGGCGCGTGCCGTCCGATTGTGGCGCGGTGGTCGAGTTCTTCGGTGTCGTGCGCGATCAGGAGTCGGGAAAAACGATTGCAGCTCTCGAATACGAGACCTACCGGGAGATGGCTGAGTTCCAGTTTCACAAGATCATGGACGAAACTCTCAAGCGCTTCCCGGTTTCCTCACTCAACGTGATCCACCGCATCGGCGTCATCAAAGTGGGTGATCCGTCACTGTACGTCTGCGTGATTGCGGGACACCGGGGCGAGGCATTCGATGCGGCGAAATACCTTATCGACAGACTCAAGCAGGTCGTGCCGATATGGAAAAAGGCCGTCCCGTGAAGGACGGCCTTTTCCGTGATGCTATTGACTTGTCAGTCGAAAGCTGGTTGGCTTTCGACGTTCTCAGGTGCGCTCGTAGCTCAATTGGATAGAGCGTTGGCCTCCGGAACCTCCCCAGCCAGTTTTGCCACTTTTCGGACTTTGCTCAATACACTCGCAAAACCACTGGCAGCATTGGCGCAAACTCACTTCTCTTATGTTGCATGAAAGTGCATGAGAGTGAATGAGAGTCCGCGCAGTTTGCCAATTATTGCCAAGTGGCAGGTGATATTGATTCCCGCTTCTCGATCTTAAAAGGATGCGTTCGCGGTGCGTTCGTGTCTGCAAAGCCAGCCAGCGCGTCGGGGGTGCCGGGTGCGGTGTTGGTATCAATTCGCGATCTTCGAGGCTACAGCGGCGCAGCGTCGCCAGCGGCGATGGCGGGAACGTGGCGGCGGTGATCGTGGCCGACGGCGTGATGGCTAATGAAATATCGCCGAACTGAGCCACTGAAATATCGCCTCAATGAGCCACGCAATCACCGCCAATATCGCCACCGCAAACAGCACCGTGCCCACGATGATCAGGTACGCCCAAAACGACATCTGCACGCCCACGATTACGACCTTCTGCGGTTCTGGTGCCGTTGGCTTCACCGCTGTTGTCTTGTTGACCGTTGGTGCCTTGTTGATCGTGATTGGCAACTGGCACAGGGGACACAGAATCTTTTGCCCGTAGAATTGTTCGTCCATTTCAA
>SIBF01000228.1 GCA_009695275.1 Pedosphaera sp.
CGGATCGCGGTCAAATCCCTCTCCGTGAGCCTCCGATTGCGAATGACCAGTTCCATCGACCCGGATCGTGAGTCAGGGAACGAAGAGACGCCAGCAAAAAATCAAGAAAGTTTTAGGAGGCCGCTGCCTTATCCGTGAACGGTTACGGTTTCCACAAACTTAAACTCGATGTTGCGAGGAGAGATTTAACGTATCCGGATACCGCCGTGCAGTGTCTGGCTCAAGTTCGCGAAATTTCCGGCAGTGTCCTGATTTCAGGAGCGCGGCTCTGTGAGCCGCAGCGCGCAGCGTTGCAAACGAGGCTGCTGCTGGTCACAGACCCGCGCTCCGTTTTCAAATCAGGACACTACCAAATTTCCTTGGTAGCCTTGTTGACGGGAACAGCCCCTTTCTGCTCGTCATGCATTCAAGGGATGATATATTGGCTGTAAGGATTCGGCCGTGGAAACGACAGTTCCAATGGAATAGTTACAATCATCTCGAACTCATACATCTATGAAACGGCTGCTTTTCACATCGTTGATCCTGCTCGGATGCAGTTTGCATTACCAGGCTGCGGGCGAATCAGTGACCCTCACGGCTTCCGCTGATACCACGTTGCATCAAACGGTCCCTGACAATAATCTCGGCAGCCAGTTTGACTTCGCCGCCGGGGCCACCGGTAAGATTGAAAAGACCAGGGCGCTCATTAAATTCGATCTTGTCGGGAAATTGCCACAAGACGCCACTGTCACCAAAGTTGCTCTGACCCTGAAGGTCACAAAGCAACCTTCCAGCGGCGGCGCGAGTTCCACTTTCGAACTTCGACGTGTGCTCAAGCCCTGGGGCGAAGGCACAAAAAGCGGACTTGTTGGCGAAGAAGCGACATCCGGTGAAGCCACATGGAAGGCTCGCATGCATCCGTCGGACAAATGGAGTCAGCCGGGGGGCGAAATCGGAACGGATTTTTCCACGACCGTCAGCGCCTCCATCGCTGTTGGTGATCGCGGGAGCTACACATTTGCATCCACGGCTGATCTCATTGCTGACATCCAGCAATGGTCGTCCCATCCAGAGCTGAATTTCGGCTGGGTTCTCATGAGCCAGGCGGAGACGACTGCAGAGACAGCGCGGCGCTTCGGTGCGCGTGAGGATCCGGTGAATGCTCCGAGTCTTGCGGTGGAATTCACGGCGGGTTCTCCGCTGCAATCTCTCCGCATCACCAATTTCGCAGTAGAAGGCAAGTCCATCAGCCTGGTCTGGGCTGACGGGCAACCGCCATTTCAAGTGCAGCATCGCGTCGCTTCTAATGATGGTCTGTGGGTGGCCTTCGGTGAGATAGTTCAGGATCGGTTCGCGACGCTGCCCGCTGAGGGCGATGTCGCCTTTTACCGGGTGGCGCAGGTCGCGCTCGCGCCCGAGACCGCTGAATATGAGGTCACCTTCCAAGGCACCTGGAGCGCCGCCAGCCACCCGCAGAGTTTCCCGTCAGGAGCGCATTGGTCTCCCCTGATTGGAGGCACGCACAATGGTAAAGTGGAGTTCTGGAAGGAAGGCGCTCCTGCCACGCAAGGCATCGAGGACGTGGCGGAACTCGGTAGTATCGTCGCGCTGCGAAGCGAAGTGAACACCGCGATCAGTGCCGGGAACGCTTTTAATGTCCTCACCCGTTCCGGATCGATCGGACCCACAGGCTCCTCAACAATCACATTCACCATTCGCCGTGAAATGCCCCTTGTGACGCTGGTGACGATGATAGCGCCGAGTCCGGATTGGTTTACCGGCGTTCACGGGCTGCCGTTGCTGGAAAATGGTCAATGGGTGGCAGGCAAGGAAGTCATTCTCGATCTTTATGACTCAGGAACGGACAGCGGTCTCAATTACAACTCCCTTGATGCCGACACGCAGCCGCGCGAGCGCATCCGCAAGATCACAGACTTTCCCGCACTCGTGAATGGCCAACTTGCGCCCTTCGCGAAGATGAGCTTCAAACGCAAGTGACGGCAGGCCCGGCGTCGCGAGGCTGGATACCAAGTCGAAGGTGCCTGGACGAGGATGCTGGATCGGTTGACAAGGCAACCGAGGCCATTTCTGCGGTTGGTTTTGCGTCAGCGCACCGTGGCTGACTTGTTTCGTTCGAGGGTGAGCGGGAAACCCGCACCCCGCTGCCGCCAGTTTCCGACGAGTTTGCCATCGGGCGACTCGGCGATCTTGAAGACGAGTCGTAATTGCGCCTGCCCCACCGACAATGTGCCTCCCCATGAACCTCCCCGCCTCGGAGGGCCGAGTTACACGAGGCCCACTCTGACCACCACGTCCCATTCCATTGGGGATTCGTGTTCCAGTTGGGGACTCGTGTAACTCGTCCTTCCGAGGTTCATGGTCTCAACTCGCGTCCAATTATAGGAGGTTCCCCCTTTCCATAAGCCCTGGATCTCGGAACCGGCGCGCGGCTCGAAATTCTTGTCCACAGCAGACATGTCTGGTGTGGCGAGTTTCTGAGCTCGCTCCCAAACCAGTGGAGTGCTCATCTTGAGTTGACTCCACGTCCCATTGATTCGTTTACCTGTGGAATCCACCTTTCCATCGTAACTGGCCGCCAGCGCCTTCATTCCCAAATGGAGCGTTCCGTCCAAATAAGTGATCTCGGCTACCGGAATGTCACGCGCTCCCTGATCGATGCTGTCGAATGTAGCGGTATGCTTGCCGCCGGCGGCCTTGGCGATGTCGAGGCCCAGAGTGAGCGTGATCTCGTTGACGGTGATCTTTCCGAGCCAGTAACCGGAGATGTCTGGCGCAGGCGGTTTGGAACAGCCAGTGGATAAGAAGAGAATAGCCGCCGACAGCATAGGGATGATTGCAAGGGCGACGGGCGAATTCGATTTGGGATGGATTCTCATAAGTTTGCCTGCGAGTGCCCGCAGGATTCCATCACAGGAAGGGCCGATCAATGGCAATGTTGCCCGCCGAATGTTACGAGGCACATCTTCACACAGCCCTCGATTGTAAACGGGCCGGGGCGCGGCGTTTACGCCGCTTCACCGGTCGGAAGCCTACAGGCCAATCGTTTCGTCTATGTTCACTCGGACCCTGAAGCGGCCTGAAGGCCGCGCGCCGGAGCAGTGCTCGGATGCGTCGAATGTTACGATTTCACTGTTACTCGCCGCTTCCACTTTCCTTTTGCTGATCCCGCTGGAGAACGGCACAGTCGCTCCAGCTCAAACCATGTTAACAACGCTTCGGATCAAGAATCTCGCTCTCGTGGACGATCTCACTCTTGAACTTCGTCCGGGATACAGCGCCATCACCGGCGAGACTGGCGCGGGCAAATCGATCATCATCGGCGCGCTCAACCTTGTCCTCGGAGAGCGCGCAGACCGGACATTGATTCGAAGCGGCGCGGAGCATTGCACCGTGGAGGCATCCTTTGACCTGACGACGTTGCGCGCGCCATTGCCTGAATTTCTCAAGGAGAATGGCCTCGAACCTTGTGAGGCTGGCCAGCTTTTTCTCAAACGAACTTTTTCCGCTTCAGGCACAAATCGACAGTTCATCAATGGATCGCCCGCCACCCTCCAGGTGCTTTCGAAAATTGGTGAATGGCTCGTCGATATGCATGGCCCACACGACCACCAATCGCTGCTTGATCCGGCAAAGCAACTCGCGATCCTCGACGCCTTTGGTGGGCTGGAAAAGATTCGAGACGAATTTGCGACGATCGCAAGCCGCAGATCCGCGATGGAAGCGGAGAAACGCTCGTTGATTGTGGATGAGCGAACTTATGCGCAGCAATTGGATCTCCTGCGATTTCAGGTAAACGAGATTACTTCCGCGCGGCTGCGGGAGGATGAGGAAGTCGAAGTCGGGCAGGAACATCAGCGCGCGAGCAACTCGGCGCGTTTGCTTGAGTTGAGCCAGAGTGCCCTGGTGGCATTGGCGGATGACGAGCATTCACTTGTCGCGCTTTCGAGTTCGATGGGCCGCGCCCTTCACGAACTTCAGAAGCTCGACGCGGGAGCGGATCAAATGGTCCAGTTGCACGAGCAGGCCAGCGCCATCCTGCGTGATCTTCAGGCTGAACTTGCCGCTTACGCCGATAAACTGGATCTCGATCCAGCGCGGCTGCGCGAATTGGAGGACCGCCTCAACGTGATTCATTCCCTCAAACGCAAGTACGGCTCCACGCTCGCGGATGTGGTTGCGTTTGGCGAAGAAGCACGCAGCAAGCTTACGAGTTTGGAGCAACGTGATCAGGAGCTGGAACGTATTCAACTGGAGTTGGCGAAACTGGACAGCCAGTTAATCGACAAAGGCCGTGACCTTTCGACGCGACGCCGGAAACTTGTTCCCCGGTTGAGCAAAGCCGTCAAAGAACATCTCGCGGATCTTGGATTCAAGCAGAGCCTGTTCGAGATCGCTCTGACCTCGGCTCCAGCTGGGGCGAAAGAAAGCACTTCGGGAGCCCGGGATTCCAGCATGACGGGATTCGATTCCGTCGAGTTCCAGTTCGCTCCGAATGTTGGCGAACCCGCCCGTGCCTTGCGTGCCATCGCCTCATCAGGCGAGATGGCGCGCGTGATGTTGGCCCTCAAGACGGCTCTGGCCGCCGAGGATGATGTGCCGGTGCTGATCTTCGATGAAGTGGATGCCAATGTTGGCGGTGAAACCGCCACGAATGTTGGCGAAAAAATGCGCCAGATCGCCCGGCAACGACAGGTGCTCTGCATCACGCATCTCGCGCCGGTGGCTGCGGTGGCCAACGCGCATTACCGGGTCAGCAAGGAAATTAAATCCGGACGCACGATTTCAGATATCGCTTTGCTGGACCACAAACAACGTGTGGAAGAGCTCGCCCGCATGCTGGGTGGACATGGTGACCCCGCTCTCAAGCATGCCGAGTCGCTGCTGGTGGTAGCGGAGAAGAAGTGACGACATTTTTCGGCGAAACTTGCTCTCGATTCATGACGCACATTCTCGACTCGGCTGATCGGTTTTCAAAGTGAGGCACCCTGGCGATGTCTCCGGGCGTGAGTGAACGGGGCAGGGGAGTGTCCCGGGCCTGGGGCGGAAAAGTCTATGGAGGTTCGCAGACCGACTGCTGCGGCTTGCATCGAACACCATCAAGTTACTTGGTGCCCACATCATCCAAGAAGAAGAGAAGTCTTCTGAAATCAAACAACCCACCCATCAATTGAAAACTGACTGTAAGCTGTTGCAGGAACATGGTGCATCCGGATGGAGTTGAACCATCAACCTTCTGATCCGTAGTCAGATGCTCTATCCAATTGAGCTACGGATGCGACCGAGGCCGGGAATCTACAAGGGGACCCCTTCCCGTCAAGCGCGATTGCCGGGCAATCCAAGGTTTGATGCTCTCGTCGCTCCAAGAGCCCATTCAGGCTATCTGAGGTCGCGAATGTCCGTCACCGTCTTGTCCCCAACCGTGGTCTCGCCTGCTCGTGCTTTGCTTCCAGTCCTGGCTTGGCGGAAGACGAAGCGGAAATCTCCGATCTGAATCTCGTCTCCATGCCGGAGCAATACCGCCTGGGTCACACGACGACCGTTCAAGAATGTGCCGTTGGCGCTGCCCAGGTCAGCCAGGAGAAACTCATTATTATCCTGGGCGTGAATCGTCGCGTGGCGGCGCGAGACCTTCGCGTCCGGAAGAGCGATCTCATTGGTCGATGCTCTCCCAAAAGAAAGAATCCCCCGGATGCGCACGCGCTCGCCATCCGGTTTCTCCAGCTCGGCATCGGGGCAGTTTGAAGCGATCCATCCCAGGTCGAAAACCTGTTGATAGACCCGGTTGCGAACTTTGAGCACACCGTCCACCACTCGCGTTATTCCGGCCAGTCTAAGGGCGTCGATCAACGGGTGCCCGTCCACGTCTCGAACTTCCTGTCCGTTCAGGATCTGCTCGTAAAGGCTTAACAGACTCGCCAGGTCAGCTTCGCTTCTGAGAATTCGTTCCCGAACAAACAGAAGATTGTCGTCGTTCTCACGCGCGCGCGGTGAGAGGAACAGCTCGGTGCAAAGCTGGTCCACTGTCGTGGCTCCCCCGGCGGGTGAAATCAGCGCGGTCGTGTCCGATACCCGGGCGGAGGAACGCCGTGATTCCACCAATGCCCGGCAAAGGCGCTGGGTCAGGTTGGGGTGGCCTCCGGTCCAGAACAAAATCCGCTCCAGGAGGCGCGACACGATTTCATCGGGTTTGCCTTCGAGCCCAAGACTCGCGCGCAAGCCAGTCGCCAGGATTGAGGCCTCTTCGGCGGTGAAATCTGTCAGCTCGATCCGATGCCCGATATTGAACGGGGTGCTGCGAGCATCACGGATAAGATCGGCGGGAGTCGCCACTCCCAGAAGACAGAAGGAAAGCCGGTTGAACTCCGGATCCTCCACCCGTCGATTGTAACTCTCGCGAATTGCCGAGAAGAAATCATCCGTGGAAAACGGGAGACTTCTCACGACATCGATCTCATCGATAAACACCACGATCGGTTCCTTGCGAGCCACGAGCACGACTTCGCGCAAGGCGGAGAAGAACCTCTGAACCGGATTCAATCTTTGCTGTGCCTTCCAGTATTCCTCCACCTCATCTTCGAGCTTCAACTTCTGCCCGACCATCATCGCCAGTCCGTCGTACCATTGGTCTGGCGTCAAATTCTGTCCGATCGCCGCCAGATCCAGCACCGCCACGTGACGGCCCTCGGCGCGCAGGCGCAATGCGGCCCGCACCATCAGGGACGATTTGCCCATTTGCCGGGACGTGAGCACATAGCAGAACTGCCGGTTTGTCAGGCCGGAATAGATCTCCCGGTCCGCAGTGCGCTCGACGTAGGAAGGCGCGTCGTAGCCCAGTGTGCCGCCAGTAACGAAAAATCCTGTTGCAGACATAATCTTGAATGAAGGTTGTGCCGAGACTCTATCGTGAATGCGAGCCGCCGCTAGGAAAATGCTCAATGTGTCTGAGAAGTCGTAATTCCTTCGGGGATTGGAACATCTGATACGCCATCAAGTCCGACCGCAGCGGGCGAACCGTCACAAACATCGACGATAATCGGCTTTGACGTGGACTGGATTCCCTCGTAGAAGAAATCACAACTCCCAACGGATATCAGCTTATGAATACACCTCGCCGAACGAATGTGGCCGGCTCCACTTCCAGATTCTCATCATCCGGCTTCACCCTCATCGAACTTCTCGTCGTCATTGCCATCATTGCGATTCTTGCTGGAATGTTGCTGCCCGCCTTGTCGAAATCAAAGACCAAGGCTCAAGGGATCTTCTGCATGAACAATCTCCGGCAGATGATGCTGGGATGGCGGCTCTACGCTGATGACCAGAACGATCTTCTCCTGGCCGGTCGTGATTGGGGCGGGATCGCGGCTCAAAAAAGGACTGTCTGGGTGACCGGAGGGGTGAATTTCGACGGCGGCAATCGAAGCAATTATGATCCGCTCCTTGATGTCGCCAAGAGTCCCTTGGGGCCCTATATTGGCCAGAATAATTTTTCCATTTGGAAGTGCCCTTCCGACCGTGCGACTGTGACCGTGAAAGGGCAAAAGTTACCCCGGGTCCGCAGCAACTCCATGAGCCAGACATTCGATGAAGGTTTCTGGCTGCCGGCTGCCAAGTGGAGGACATACGCCAAGGGCAGCGACATCGTGATTCCCACCAAGACATGGGTTCTGGTGGATGAACATCCGGACAGTCTCAACGATGCCGCCTGTGCTGTCCAGATGCCAGTCCCAGGAGCGAAGACCGCGCAGATCATTGATTTCCCGGCCAGCTATCACAACGGGGCGTGCGGCTTTGCCTTCTCTGATGGCCATTCTGAGATCCATAAATGGAAAGGCTCAAAAATTCAGGCTCCCGCGAAGTATAACGGCACGTTGTCCTTAAACGTTCCCGCTGGAGATTCCTTCAACGACATCATCTGGTGGGCCGACAACTCCACAGTGGCAAAATAGCCTGGTTTCTTTTACTCAAAAAATATGAAATCCCATTGCTTGAATCATCCGGCCTCGCGCGCTCCGAGAGGCTTCACCCTCATCGAACTTCTCGTCGTCATCGCCATCATTGCGATTCTCGCCGGCATGCTTCTGCCTGCCTTGTCCAAGGCCAAAACCAAAGCGCAGGGAATCGGGTGCATGAACAATCTCCGGCAGATGATGCTTGCCTGGCGTCTTTATGCCGACGACCAGAACGACCTCCTCCTTCTCGCACGCGACATTCCGGATGCGAAGCGGGCGGTCTGGGTAAAGGGATGGGTGGACTACACTTCCGCGCCTTCCAATTGGGATCCCAATGTCGATATCGCCAAGAGTCCGATGGTGCCGTACATTGGGGGCAATCTCGCGATTTGGAAATGCCCCGCCGACCATGTCACGGTGAAGAACTCCAAGGGGCAGCGACTCCCGCGCGTCCGCAGCAACTCGATGAGCCAGGTATTCGACGATGGCTTTTGGCTGCCCGGACCCGACTACAAGGGTCCCTGGCGCGTTTACAGCAAGTTGACTGGCATCGTGAACCCGGTGAAGACCTGGGTGCTGCTGGACGAACATCCCGACAGCGTCAACGACCCGGCGTTTGCCGTTCAGATGGCCAAGCCCGACGCCAAGACCGCACAGATCATTGATGTGCCGGCCTCATATCACAACGGAGCATGTGGTTTTTCCTTCGCGGATGGACATTCAGAAATCCACAAATGGGTTGGCTCACGTATCAAGGTGCCGGTCAGAAATGGAAGCCCCGTATTGGCACTTCCACTGGGTGCCGCGGGCGATTCGCTGAAGGACGTCATCTGGATGTCCGAAAACACCACGGTGTCTGTAAAGGAAGGAACCTATCCTTGAACCGCTGAATCACATCTGAAGTCTGGTTTTTCGTTCAAGCCATGTTATGAAATCTCACGCCCCTCGTTCCACTGCCGCGCACCCCGTCCGAGCAACTCCCGGCGGCTTCACGCTCATTGAACTTCTCGTCGTCATCGCGATCATTGCGATTCTCGCCGCCATGCTCCTTCCAGCGTTGTCGAAGTCCAAAGAACAAGCCACCGGCGCGAGGTGCCAGAGCAATCAAAAGCAGCTTGGACTGGCCTTCCTCCTCTACTCCGATGACAACGACGACAAAATCGTTGGCATGAGCACGTATCGCCAGGGCCGGGATTTTTGGACTGGCCCCAAGCCCGTGAAGAACTTCACTGGATCGCCTCAATCCCGCGCCTTGGAAGAAGCCAAGGAAGGTCTGAAGCAAGGCAAGCTATTCCCTTATGCGAGTTCGGTGGATGTCTGGCATTGTCCTGGCGACCGGAGGTTCAGATTGAAGGCCGGTCGGGGCTTTGCGTTCGACAGCTACGGGGCGGCAGGCGGTCTCGACGGCGAGGATGAAAGCAATTCCATCTACAAGTACTCCCAGATTCTCTACCCGACGCGGAACTACGTTTTTGTCGAGGAAGCAGACGACCGCGGCTGGAACCTCGGTTCCTGGCTGATCGATCCGACGCCTTCGGCCTTCACATGGGTGGATGCCGTGGCCATCTGGCACATCAACAAGAGCACCCTGAGCTTCGCCGATGGCCATGCGGTGACACACAAATGGCTCGGTGAAAACATGCTCAAAGCGTCGGATGTGAAATTCGCGTCCAAGTTTGGCACCACTGCCAAGACGCCCCAGGACAAGCAGGACATCTGGTACATGAAATACGGTTACACGCACAAGAAACAGGCTGACTTCGAGAAACTGTGGGCAACCGTTCCGTTTCGCCCTTGAGGGTTTATTCCAATGCGCGTTCAAGTTGAGACGAATGCCCCTCACCCCGTCCCCACAGCCGTTGAATTAAGGAAAGAGGAGAGAAGCGATTCCGTTTCTCCCTCTCCCCGTCGGACGGGGAGAGGGTTGGGGAGAGGGGAATTTATTGAGGTTTGGACGGCCCTCCTCTCCCCGGCCCTCTCCTCCCGCTGCGGAAGGAGAGGGAGAAGCCTCCGAGTTTCGCGTGGCAACTTCCTTAATTCAACGGCAATGCACCCCGTCCCTCTCGCCATCCGATGGGGAGAGGGTGCCCGCAGGGCGGGAGAGCACTGCCATTGAATTAGATTGCAAGTTGTTTATAGTTAGATATTTACATTGTACAAATTGGACTGCGCACCTATTAGCCTTGGGATGCGAACAATTCTGCATGATATTCCTGAGCATCTCATCATCCTTGTCCAAGCACTCCGCGCCAG
>SIBF01000229.1 GCA_009695275.1 Pedosphaera sp.
CAACAAGATTCAAAGCCTGGTGAAAAAAGCCTATGGGTATCGTAACCCGGAACGATTCAAGACCGACATCTTCTTCCATCTCGGCGGCCTCAACCTCTACCCCGTTCCCCAATGAAAATCCCAACGCTAAACTTCCAAGAACCCAGAAATTAGTGGACATGAAATGGGCAGTCCTTGCGGACGAGCCCGGACCAGGGAGCAGGCATCCTTTTCTTAAGTCTGTCCTGCGTGACCAGTCTCAATGTAAGGCAGTCACATCTGACAACGGATTTAGAGTTTGTTGTTGGCGCTTCGGGTGTTTCCGTGAGTGCTGGCGCGAGAGAACCACAATGAATCTGGACACCTGTCTTAAAACCGTCCACCCGACTTCTTGACAATGACTGTGTATTTTCTGGATGCCCCATTGGCGATTCCGGGTGCCTCCGAATGTGGCACAAAAAGATTTCAGGACACGACCGGCGCAAAGTGGGCATCGATCACAATGGGAAGACTGCCAGCCTGTGGAGTGATCTGTTTTCTGCAAGTGATTCATCAAGGTGATCTTGCCTACATCTGCGCCGGAAATTCTCCGGCGGATTTGTCAGAGTTGCGTCAGGAAGGCTTGTAGGCGTTGAGTGTCCAGTGAGTGTCCAGTAAGTGTCTGCGGCAATTCGTGGCAGTCCGGCTGCTAAAGCCCCTCTCATGTTGTTTCAGTCATTGTGCAATAAAGAGGACGGGAAGAACCAGCCAGCTTCGAGTCACTTCTCAGCACTGGTTCTGTTTCTAGCCGTATCACTTATCTTCAGCGTCAAAGCCCTGGCATTGCAGACCGTCACCTTGAGCTGGGATCCAAATCAGGATGTAGTCACCGCAGGCTATAACCTCTACACTGATTCCGGCGGTCCTGCTCCTGTGGCTACAGACGTCGGCAATCAGACGACTGCGACCGTGGCCGGCTTGGTCGAAGGATCGACGTATGTTTTTTACGTGACCGCCTACGACGCTGCCGGAGTGGAGAGCAGCCCATCCGGATCCATCTCTTACACGGTGCCTCTCGCCAACACGCCACCAACCGCTCTGAACAAGAGCGTGCAGACTCTGCAGGGCCAGTCCGCGCCGGTTGTTCTAAGCGGAAGCGACGCCAATGGCGACCCGATCTCTTTGAGAATCGTGACCACGCCCTCGCATGGAGCTTTGTCTGGAGCTACTCCCAATGTTGTTTACGCACCAGCCGTCGGTTTTTACGGTTCGGATTCGTTCACTTACGTTGCCAACGATGGGAAGATCGACTCCTCGCCGGCGGTTGTGAGCATAACGGTGCAGCGTGTTAACAACGCGCCTGTGGCCAGCAGCAAGAGCGTGCAGACACTCGAAAATCAACCTGTTGGAGTTAACTTGAGCGGCACCGATGCTGACGGAGATCCAATCACATTCACAGTTAAGAGCAATCCGGCCCACGGGACACTCAGTGGAACCCTCCCCAATCTGACTTACACGCCCGCATCCAACTATTCTGGCAGCGATAGCTTCACATTCACGGTTAGTGACGGCACTCTGGTTTCTGCGGCAGCGACGGTGAGCATCACTGTGTCCGGCGTCAACAGCGCCCCTAGTGCGGCGGTCATTACTGCAAACACAGTGGCGGGCCAGTCAGTCACGATCACACTCGCCGGAAGCGATCCCAATGGTGACCCATTGAGCTACTTGCTCACGTCATCGCCAGCGCACGGGACGCTTTCTGGAACCGCACCCAGTCTCAGCTACGCACCTGATGCGAGTTTCTCCGGCGCGGATAGCTTCACCTACACTGTAAGTGATGGAACTCTCACCTCTTACGACGCCACCGTGACGATTAATGTGAGCGCTCTGAATCACGCTCCAGTCGCCAGTAGCCAGTCTGTTACCACTCCACAGAATACGGCAGCCACAATTGTTTTGCTGGGCAGCGATCCAGACGGCGATGCCCTGACATACAGCATCAGCCGCAATCCCTACCACGGCACCCTCAAAGTAACCGGTCAGACCGTCATCTATACACCAACGGCGGGGTATTATGGATCTGACAGTTTCAAGTTCAAAGTGAGTGATGGAGTGCTTACTTCGGCATCTACGACCGTCAACATCACCGTCAAATCTTCCTGGACGAATCTCTTTCTGAAGCGCCGCCGCTAGTAGCTGATGACCAGGCGATGGAATCAACAGGATTACAATCAGCGTCACACAACAGATAAAACTCAAAGGCTGACAATAATCCTACGCTCCCCGGTCTGGAAATCTCCGGACCGGGGAGTTCTTCTTTTGGGTTCTGTTATGGACCACCCGCCTTGCCGGGACTTTTCCGTGACATCACCACGTCCTCTGGCATAACTACGCGCCATGCACGATTTTCGTTACGTGAATGGACGGCTGTATTGCGAGGGCGTTTCGCTGGAAGCGCTGGCCCGCAAGCATGGCACTCCACTTTATGTGTACTCCCAGCACACGCTGCTCGAACATTTTCGGAAGCTCGATTCCGCGCTCTCGGAATTGGATCACCTGGTCTGCTTTGCGGTGAAGGCGAACTCGAACCTTGCTGTCCTGCGCGCTCTCGCCGCAGCCGGGGCTGGATTCGACATTGTTAGCGAAGGTGAATTGCGGCGGGTAATGGCGGCGGGAGGCGATCCGTCCAAGTGCGCCTTTGCCGGCGTTGGAAAGACGGATTCCGAGATCGCCTTTGCATTGAAGGCCGGCATTCACACCTTCAACGTCGAGAGCGAACCCGAACTCGAACGGATCAATCGCATCGCTGGAAAGCTGAAGAAGGTCGCGCCGATTGCGATTCGCGTGAACCCAAACGTCAACGCCCACACTCACGCGAAGATCACCACTGGAACTTACGAGAACAAGTTCGGGATCGCCTTTGAACGCGTTGAAGAGGTTTACGCACGGGCGGGCAAACTCAGAAACATCAAGCTGCGTGGCATTCAGATGCACATTGGATCACAGCTTACTCAGGTGAAACCCTTCGCCGAAGCCGTGTCGAAAGTTCTTCCACTCGTCAGGAGCTTGAAGCAGCGATACGGAATCGAGTTCTTCAGCATCGGCGGTGGCATTGGCATCATTTACAATCCGGCGCTGGCCAGCGGGGATGCAGCATGGTGGCGGCGGCCAGCCGCGAGGGGCTTGTTGACACCGGCGCGATACGCGGCCGCCCTGGTGCCGCTTCTCCAACCTCTCGGCCTCAAAATCCTTTTGGAGCCGGGGCGTTTCATTGTTGGGAACGCGGGCGTGCTGTTGACGCGTGTCGAGTATGTCAAACGCACCGGGAAAAAGAACTTCGTGATCGTAGATGCGGCGATGAACGATCTGATCCGTCCCGCATTTTACGATTCCTATCATGAAATACTGCCGTTGGTGAGGCGTGGAGGAGCCACGATCCCATCGGATATCGTTGGCCCGATTTGTGAGTCGGGGGATTACTTCGCCAAGGACCGGCCACTGCCAAAAGTCAGCGAAGGCCAGCATCTCGCTCTCCTCAGCGCGGGGGCTTATGGTTTTGTGATGGCTTCAAATTACAATGCCCGTCCCCTGGCGGCAGAGGTTCTTGTTAACGGCACCAAAGCTTGCGTCGTCCGCGATCGGCAGCCCGTGGAAGACATTTGGAAATTCGAGAAATTACCTCCTTGGCTGGCCTAAGCGGAGGAGGATTTCGTTCTGGAGGACGTTTACTTGAAACATCGGCACGACCTGGTCAACCGCCTTAAAATTTGATCCAACCTTTGACAACTCCGATGTTGCTTGAGGGCCGGTTCGTCCGGTTGGAACCGCTCGCGTTTAGCCAGTCAGGCTCTCTTTGTGAAGTTGGACTCGATCCCGGTGTTTGGCAATGGATGCCAGTGAAAGTTGGGAGTCGTGACGGGATGCATCAATTCATTGGTGAAGCGCTGGAAGAACAGCAACGCGGAAAGGCGATCCCGTTTGCGATCATACACCGCGACAGTGGCCGGGTCGTCGGCAGCACACGATTCGGGAATGTTGAGCCCGCGCACCGTCGAGTGGAAATAGGCTGGACTTGGATTGCGAAACCCTGGCAGCGCACCGCTGTCAATACCGAGGCAAAGCTTCTCTTGCTGCGGCATGCTTTCGAAGTACGGGGAGATCTGCGGGTGGAGTTCAAAACTGATGCCTTGAACGAGCGCTCGCGCCACGCGATTCTGAGGCTCGGAGCGCGTGAGGAGGGCACGCTCCGGCAACACATCATCTGTTCCGACGGCCGGGTGCGGGACACGGTTTACTTCAGCATGCTGGCAGACGAATGGCCCGCAGTGAAACTTCGCCTCGGAGCCCGGCTGGGATTCCCGCCGGCTTGACGCCCCTTCCTGCGCGACCTGCCGGAAGCAGGCCGGGTGACTTCAGACCACCGTGCCGTCGGGAATGATTCCATTCTTCGGAACGATGACTATGCCGTCCCGGATGTAATACAGCGGGTGATCCAGGTTTTCCGGTTTGCCTGCCGGAGAGAGCACGCAATTGCTTCCGATGCGCGCGTTCTTGTCGATGATGGCGTTTTCGATCCGAGTGTTCCTGCCAATCCCCACGCGCGGCCTTCCGCCGGCTTCATTCTCCGCTATCGAGCGTGCGGACTCGTAGTAATCAGAGCCCAGACCGACGACGCGATGCAGACTTGATCCTTCGTCAATCAGGCACCGGACGCCAACAATACTGCTCGAGATCGTGCAGTGGTTGAGAATGCAACCATCGGAAATGACCGCGTGATCGATCTGAGCACCATTGATCTTCGAGGCCGGAAGAAATCGAGGTCGTGTGAAGATAGGCGCCCCCATGTCAAAAAAGTTAAACTGGGGCAGCTCAGTGGTAAGATTCAAGTTGGCCTCGAAGAACGAGCGGATCGTGCCGATGTCTTCCCAATATCCTTGAAATACGTGCGAGAAAACGCGGTGCGTTTCGATGGCGCCAGGGATGATGTGCTTGCCAAAGTCAGTCAGGTTGTTGTCGAGCAACTTGAGGAGGACGTCCCGATTGAAGACGTAAATTCCCATGGAGGCGAGAAACAGCTCGCGGT
This sequence comes from Pedosphaera sp., assembly GCA_009695275.1. Lineage (GTDB taxonomy): Bacteria > Verrucomicrobiota > Verrucomicrobiia > Limisphaerales > F1-12-MAGs170 > F1-120-MAGs170. The sequence goes on from SIBF01000229.1 coordinate 5,042, forward strand.
CTCCCTCGATATCCAGCTCCGAGTACCACTCCCTGGGCAGGCGCAGCGAGTCCAGCAATGCGGGTTCCTTCGGCTTCTCAACAAACCGGGTGATGCGATGCTCGTGATCAATCTGCATGATCCCGAGCGATTGCGCTTCCGGTCGGCCCATGGGAATCGTTGCTATGGTGAGGTCTGCCTGGTTTTCCAGGTGATCTGCCAGGACTTTTTGAAAATCCATCCGGTAAAGCTGATCGCCGCTCAGGATCAGGACATAATCAAAATCCAGATTAATGAAGTGCGAAATGTTCTTCCGCACCGCGTCTGCCGTTCCCTGGTACCAGGATGTGTCGGTAAATGTCTGCTCGGCGGCGAGGATCTCGACAAAGCCACCTGAGAAATGATCGAACTTGTAGGACTGGGAGATGTGCCGATGCAGCGACGCGGAGTTGAATTGCGTCAGCAGGTAGATGCGTTTCAAACCGGAGTTGATGCAATTGGAGATGGGGATATCCACCAACCGATATTTGGCTGCCAATGGCACAGCCGGTTTTGAACGTTCGCGGGTCAAGGGAAAGAGGCGGGTGCCCTGGCCGCCGCCCATGATGATTGCCAGAACTCGCGCGGGGTTTACTGTTGGACGCTTCGCCATAAAATTCCTTTTAGGCCTATGCACTTGACTCTTGTGACGCAACGGCTGGTAGCCAGTTTGCCCTTAAACACCCCACCGGTTGGGGCAATTTGCAGGCCACAAGAGTCAACTGGATAGCCCTAATTCCTTTTTTGACCTATGGATTTGCTGTTATATGTCTGCCTCAGTAAACAACATCTCTATTCGGTGAGTAAATAAACAAAGTGACGCGCCAAAATAAAAATCAGAGACCTCGAGGCGATTGGAATCCTGCTGCCGGTCTCCGTGCTAATCGCCCGACGGATTTTGAGTCACTCAGCGAACGCGGTTTAGACTAACCCCTGTTTCATCACATGTGCGGAATCCTTGGATATATTGGAAAGAAGCAAGCGTCCCCCATCATCATCGAGGGATTGCGGCGGCTGGAGTACCGCGGATACGACAGCGCTGGAGTGGCAGTCTTGCGCGACCATGCCCTCCATCTGCGGAAGAAGAAGGGTAAAATTGACGAGGGCCTGGCCCCGTTGATCGGCGGCTCACCCGTCGCTGGACAGGTGGGCATTGGGCACACCCGATGGGCGACGCACGGTCCGCCCTCAGACGAGAATTCCCATCCGCACCTGGATCAGAGCGGACGTGTCGCCGTGGTCCACAACGGCGTGATCGAGAATTTCGACGGCATCAAGGATCGTTTGAGTCGTGCAGGCCATCTTTTCAAATCCGCCACGGATACGGAAGTGCTGGCACACCTGATCGGTGAACATCTCAAGCAGGCGGCTGTGCCGAACGGCGAAGCAGACGCGGGTCATCCACTTGCGCGCGCGGTGGCCGGTGCTCTTCGGGAAGTCATCGGCACTTACGGCATCGCCGTTGTCTGTGCCGACTATCCGGACGTGATGGTGGGTGCTCGGCGCGGGTCGCCATTGATAGTCGGCGTCGGGCAGGGGGAGAACTTTCTCGCGAGTGATGTGACACCAATGGTCGCACACACGCGGCAGGTGGTTTATCTCAACGATTACGATGTGGTCACGATCACAGCCGATGAGTTCAGCGTCATCAACCTCGGGTCGGACACCGCGAGGGTGCAGATCAGCCAGATCGAATTCAATCCAGAGGCCGCAGAGCGTGGAAAATTTCCGCACTACATGCTCAAAGAAATCTTTGAGCAGCCAGTCACCGTCCGGAATGCCCTTCGTGGAAGGATCGATCACGAGGAAGCAACCGCGCGATTTGGCGGATTAAACATGTCCGTGGCGGAGTTACGCGCCGTGGATCAGGTGGTCCTCACCGCCTGTGGCACGAGCTGGCACGCCGCGCTTGTCGGTGAGTATCTGATCGAGGAATTTGCCCATATTCCGGTCGAAGTCGAGTACGCCAGTGAATTTCGGTACCGAAATGCGCCGATCGAGAAGCACACACTGGTCATTGCGATCACCCAATCGGGAGAGACTGCTGATACCCTGGCGGGATTGCGTGAATCCAAGCGGCGCGGACACAAAGCGCTCGCGATTTGCAATGTCGTTGGCAGCACCATCGCGAGAGAGGCGGACGGCGGTATCTATCTTCACGCGGGACCGGAGATCGGCGTGGCATCCACCAAGGCGTTCACATCGCAGGTCACGGTGTTGACCTTGCTCGCCTTGTTCATGGGGCGTATCCGGATGCTTCCTCTGCGGCGCGGCCTGGAGATCATACGCGCGCTGGAGCGGGTGCCCGAACAAATTGAAAGCATCCTGGCGCAGGATGAGCACATCAAGCGCATTGCCCTCAAGTACGCCAAGGCACAAAACTTCTTTTTCCTCGGACGACAGTACAATTTCCCGGTGGCGCTCGAAGGCGCGCTGAAACTCAAGGAAATTTCCTACATCCACGCGGAGGGATATCCGGCTGCTGAAATGAAGCATGGGCCTATCGCTCTTATTGATGAGCACACACCGAGTGTCGTTATCGCACCGAGTGACTCCATGTATGAGAAGACCATGAGCAATCTTCAGGAAGTCAAGGCGCGGAAGGGACCGATCATCGCCATTGCGACGGAAGGGGACACTCGAATGGACAAGGTGGCCGATGAAGTCATTCGCATTCCTTCAACACTCGAACCGATCTTTCCATTGCTCGCCGTGATCCCGCTCCAGTTGCTGGCCTACCACGTGGCGGTGGACCGTGGTTGCGACGTGGACAAGCCAAGAAATCTCGCCAAGAGCGTGACCGTGGAGTAAGCGCACAGGAGTTGTTGAATGCGAGAGATGCTCCGGACGGACTTTTGCTCCTCAGCATGACGGACATCGGGTATCCGTCCGCAGTTTCGGAGGAGTCGCAGGCTGCACGGCTTCAATCGTGCAGAATTGGTTGAACATCCTCTATCTGTTGAGGTTCCAAAAAAGTAAGAGCCGCTCTACACACGTAGGCGGCTCTAGCGTTACCTTGAGAGGTTTCGTGTCTCTCTGGCTGTGCCGGTCGTTGCGAATTAGCGTCGCAACAAGCCGACGTTATGCACAATAGCAACGGTCGTACCTGAGACGGATAGTGCTTTAACCTGCTGATTTCTTGAAGGAATACGAGGATTGCTCCTGCACCTTGCCGCTCAAAAGCGAGAATTCTGGGCTATGTCGTCTCCCTTTAGGACAGATTTGAGAAACTAGACCCAATTCATCGTGCAGCCGCGCCAACTTTCCGTGGAAGTGGATGCCAGCGAAAATTCATGGCGCCTTCGCAGCCCTTCAGGAGTTGAATCTGAAAGTATCCTCCATCGTCCAGAAGCTCGATACCACCAAGGGAGGGACAAAGCCGGGTTTGGAATGCTTTCCAACAACGCGCCTGATTCAAAGCGGTGCTCATGCGTCGGATCGAATTCCCAAGGAACCGGATGGGTGGCATTCCGGCCAGGAGACGGCTCTGCCACAAGTAAAGATTTGAGTGAAGATGACCGATAAGAGTCACGGCAATCTGATTGAGTTTGGATCGGATTTCCGGTTCCTCGGCGAGATACGGCAGTGCCGTGGGATCGTGGCAGAAGAGCAAAACCTTTTGCCCCGGATCCAGGCCGCGAAACGTCTTCCGGATCTCGCTCAGATGATGTTCTCGCAGATCCCGCCACTGGCCGCGTTCGTCCGGCAGCGCTTCCGGCTCATAAACCGGAAGAGCGATCAGTGATGAAGTCACCCCCACAAGGACGAAATCATCAAGCTCGCGAGTCCAGTGTGATTCGAGTCCGAGTTGTTTCGTTGCCGAGAAACTGGCCAGTCGCAGGCCTCCGTTTCCACCGAATAGGCTGGTCTTGCCCAATTCATGGTCACCAATGGTAAACCCCACGGAAGCACCGAAAGCCGAACGCAATCTCGCAATACATTGCCCCGCACTCTCGTAACTCGCGGGATCGCTCAATCCAATAAACGCTGTATCACAAGAGTAATCGCCGTTCGCCACGACGAAATCGGCTCCGTTCGCGCCAGCAATGAATTGGTCCAGACGGTGGTTGTGTGCGAACGGATCGCGCCGCCAGATGAAGTGCCGGTATCCGCGAACCAGCAGGCGCAGGAGGGGATTTTGGATCACTTGGAACTCCGTGACGCCACGTTCCCGCTCCGCAGCGCAGGAGTAATGCACATCGCTCAGAACAAAGAGTGTGTTCGATTGAGTCATGGCAGGTGGCTCACGAAATCCGTTTGAGCCGGCAATCAGTCTCTATCTGGCTGAGGGCTTTACGCGGGTCGCTGCTTCTTTTTCACGCACGTAACGAGACAGTTCGACGGTCAGATCGTATCTCATTAGCGGAGTGATCAGATAGATGCCTGAAAAAAACTCAAGGACGGCATCGCAAAGGTTACGAGCCACAGCCAGCCCTTCCGAGTTGCCCACGGGCCCTTCTTTTCCTCGCATTCTTTCGCGGATTGAATCCGGAATCACAATTCCCGGAACCTCATTGTGAAGGAATTCCGTGTTCCGCGCGTTGAGGAGGGGCATGACGCCCACTAGAATCGGAACCCCAAAGGCCCGGGTCTTCTCGAATGTGACGCGAGCCAGCGCAGGATCGAAGATCGGCTGTGTCATCACAAAATGAGCGCCGGCCTTGAGCTTGTCCTCCAACTTCCTCACCTGGCTGTCGATATTCCGGGAGTTTGGGTTGAAGGCGCACCCGATCAAGAATCTTGTTCGATCCTTGAGATCACGGCCATTGGCGGCAAATCCTTCGTTCAATCGCTTGATGGTCTTGATCAGCCCGATCGAATTCACGTCATAGACACTCGAAGCGCCTGGGTGATCCCCCACTTTTGCCGGGTCTCCTGTCAGCGCCAGTACGTGATTCATGCCCAGCGCATGCATTCCCATGAGTTCCGACTGCAGGCCGAGAAGGTTCAGACCTCAGTAGAACCGTTGAATTGGGTTGGAGCAAAGTGGAATTAAGAATCCGCGAAAAAGTCTGATCTCGCAACGGGTCGGTCGTAGGTTTGGGCGATGTCCACCCAGTCCAGTGCTCCAGCCCCTCCTGTTGACGATCTGCCT
>SIBF01000230.1 GCA_009695275.1 Pedosphaera sp.
AGTGGAAAATGCCTCCAGCACATTGGGGGCAGGCAGCGCATCAGTTTGCGCTGAAGTTTGGCCAACGGTTTATCTCCCCGCTCACGGCGAAGGAGAATCGGTAAAAAAAGTGAAACCGATCCAAACACAAACGGACGGACAACTCCGGCGGGGACTGCTATAAACACGAATTTTGCCTCCCCAGACGGAAATCCGCCGCCTTGATTCCCCAACGACCCGCAAACACAGGCCATTTCATGGGCATTTCAGCTTTTGGGACAGGCTCTATCTACGCGCGGCTTGCCAATTGCGCGCCATTTTTTGTTCACGTGTCGTTGGTCCCTTTGGGGCGTGTGGAAACTGTTTTGCGTTGGGTTGAACAAAAAATGAATTGTTTTCAGCAAGAAAAGGGCAGCACAAGTCCGTGCCTAGACCTATATGAAAGACAAAACAGACCTTTTGCCGACAAGGGCCACTATCCAGTCAGCGGAAGTCCAAATGCCTATTGAAACATGAATGTGCTTGTTCATCATTACTCCTTAAGATTGGCGGTGTATTCCGGCGTGCTTGCAATCTCGCTCGCTCTCCTCGGCTTGCCCGGAAGAGCACAAGATTTTCCGGGATCGGCCCAGCTTGCTCCTTTCGACGAGGATATGATTCATTACAGCCGGGCGACGGACGACACAGTCGTGAGCCGGTTGCAAAAGCGCCTTGACGCCGGTGCCGCGACGCTATCGTACGACCGGCAATATGGCTACTTGCTCTCGGTGCTCGAAGCTCTCAAAATTCCCCGCGCGTCGCAGATGCTTGTCTTCTCGAAAACCTCGCTACAGCGTTCGCGCATCTTTCCGGGCAATCCGCGCGCCATTTACTTCAACGACGAGGTTTACATTGGCTGGATTCCGGGCGCGCCCATGGTGGAGATCTCCGCGGTGGACCCGAAACTCGGAAGCGTTTTCTATACAATCGAGCAATCGGAATCGAGAAAGCCGAAATTTGTGAGGAACGATCAATGCCTCGAATGCCACGCCTCGGCCAAAACCATTGGAGTTCCCGGGGATCTGGTGCGCTCGTTCGTCACGGGGATTGACGGCGACGTGAACTTGTTCAGCGGCATTCAGGTGAACCATCGCACGCCTTTCGCGGAACGCTGGGGCGGCTGGTACGTGACCGGCGCGCCGCCGGGCATGGCGCATCGTGGAAATCTCGCCGGCAACGCAGCGTTTGATCGTCGCGAAAAGGAGCCTGACTATCGCGCCAGCGTGGCCGACTTGAGCAGTATATGTGACACGGCAAAATATCCACGGCCGAGCAGCGACATCGCGGCGCTGCTCGTGCTGGAACATCAGACGCACCTTCACAACTTCATCACGCGACTGAACTACGAAAGCACTCTGCATCTCGCGCAATACGGCCACGTGCGCTACCTCAAGAGCATCAGCGAAGCGTTTCTGCGTTACCTCTTGTTCATCGAGGAAGCCTCATTCACCTCCTCCGGCAACGAGAGGTCTGATTTTGCCCAGTGGTTTGAGAGCCAAGGCCCGGAAGACAAACAAGGCCGCTCGCTCCGACAGCTTGATTTAAAGACACGCACGTTCAAGTATCCGTGCAGTTACCTCATTTACTCGGACGCATTCGACAAGCTGCCGCGTCCAATGAAACTGCATCTCTACCATCGTCTCTGGCAGATTCTCGCCGGGGAAGACAAGAGCGCCGAATTCGAGAAAATTCCGACAGAAACCAAGCAAGCCATTCGTGAAATTCTCATCGCAACCAAAGCGGATTTGCCTGTTCTTTGGAGGCTGCAATAGCCAGCTCGGAGCCAAGCCAATTCAAAACAACGCGACCCAGAAATGCACCTGAGCAGCAACCAGAGCAGACATTCAATTGTTTGGTTTATCGGTTTCGCCTCCGCGTTCTTCCTTTCCACGGCGGCGTGCGACGCGAGGATAAACGATTTTAACGTCGCGTTTTTAGCGGCTGCGCCAGCATCGTCGAAGTTGTTTCATTGGCGGCCATTCCTCGCGCCGTTTCATTCCGTGCTGCTTCATTATCCCATCGGTTTCATCACAATGGCGTTCATTCTGGAGATTTACTCGCTGTTCCGTCCGAGCGCGGAGCTGCGTAAAATCACCGGCATCGTGATGCGGTTCAGTCTCGCGAGTGCTGCTATCGTGGCCGTGCTTGGGATCATGCGGGCCAGCAGCGGCGATTACGATGTGCGCACCCTCTCACTTCACCGCGTCTTTGGCATGGCTGTGCCAGTGTGCATTGTCCTCACGTTGATGATGCAGAGCGCGGCGATCCGCGCTGAGAGCCGCCGTCTGCTTTTCGGTTATCGCGGCTTGCTCACCGGCACATTGGTGGTGCTCATCCTCGCGGGCCATCAAGGTGGCAACCTCACCCACGGGTCCCGTTATCTTGTCCAAAACGCTCCAGAGTTCGTTAAAACGATGCTCGACGAGACGGAGCCAGCCGAGGAGAAAACCGAAAAAACCAGCAGCTCGAGCGCTAGCATGTTCGCTACGAAGGTCCGCCCTCTGTTCGAGGCGAAGTGCATTCAATGCCACGGCTCGGCGAAGCACAAGGGCGGCTATCGACTCGATGTCCCCGAGACCGCTTTGAAAGGCGGCGAGAGTGACCGCGTGGCCATCAAACGCGGCGACCCTTTTGAAAGTAATCTCGTGCGCCTCATTCTTCTCCCAAGAGACCACGACGATGTCATGCCACCGGAAGGCAAAGAACCTCTCACGTCCGACGAAATCATGCTGGTCATTCGCTGGATTCAAGCCGGCGCGCCGTTCGATGAAGCCAGTGTGACGAACGGCACTGAGGTGCTCCCCCCGCTTCACGCGCGATTGGGTCGCACGCGATAAGCGAGCCCTTTGCGTTCGTCATACCGACCAAGGGTTGATTCCTCGATGCTTTCGGTGGAGTGCGACGGGGGTGGAGTATCTGGATTGGCAGCGGCGCGACGAAAGGAGAGCTATGACCTTGGCCAGCTCATACCGGGATTTTCATTCCCTCCGCTTCAGCGAGCAGCTTCTGATTCTCATCGAACGTAAGAAACTCCTTTGCACTGAGGTGCAATGCCGTCGCGACATGCAGAATGTCAGCGAGCCTATGGCCGTTTGCTTCGGTGTGGCGCGCGCTCAGATTCTCAGCGATTTGATGCACATCCGACTAATCCACAGGCACAATCTCAAGCACCTTGGCCTTCAGGTCCGACTGCAAGTCCTTGAGAACCTGATTGGCTTCATGCTTCGGAAATCCCTTGGTCTTGTCTTTGGCATGAAGCCGAACATGGAGCCGCAACGACTGCCGGAACTCCAACAGCAGAAGGCTGGTTACCGGGAGCGGATCACCGCGTCTCGCCATGAACGCATTGGCCCGTGGCGAGAAACATTGTCGCCGATAGAGCGAACACAAAAAAGAGGTGTCTGTGAAAACAGTCATCCTTCCTCTCCTTCAAGCTCAGCTTTGCGCATAGCGATTACCTCAGCTTCGCCAAAGACTCGGTCACCCCAAATGGCCTTTTGCCGTGCTGCAAAGTCCGGCATCTTCACTTTCTTGACGCGAGCAGGTCGCATCGCGGTGAGCATCGCAACGGGTACCCCGCGTTTCTCGATGCAGATGCTTTCCCCATCGCTGAGCCAGGCTTCGAGCATGGCGAAGTTGTTCCGGAGGTCACGAACGGTCGCTGTTTTCATGTGGACATTCTGAGTTCACATCGGGCGGGTGTCAATCTTCTGAGCCGCGACTAACTCGCTATTAGACCTTGCTTTGTTTTCGGCGGATCAGAAGAATTTCACTCACCGTGAGATCTCGCGACATGGCCGAACCTCTCAGACGTGCCGCAGCCTTCCTCCTGCTGATCGCGTCCGCCACAATATATCCGTTGCTGGCCCGTCCGCTCCCTGTGCCGGGCGACAGCGAATACTTGATCGACGCCTGGGAAACTGACGATGGCATGCCTGAAAACTCGGCGACAGCGATGGTGCAGACGCCCGATGGCTACCTCTGGTTCGGCACGTTCAACGGCCTGGTGCGTTTTGATGGAATCAAGTTCACGGTCTTTGATCCGTCCAACACGCCCGAGTTGCCGAGCGCAGGCATCGTCAATCTGCATTTGGACGTTTCCGGCCGGCTGTGGGTGAGCACGATGAACGGACTGGCGGTTCGCGTGGGCAGCAAGTGGGTTCGTTATGGTCCGGAGCGCGGGTGGACGGGGAATTTTGTTCGGACGTTTTCGGAACATGGCGGAGTGATCTGCCTCACCAGTTTCGATGGAAAAGTTTTCCGCGCGGATAACGACCGCCTGATGCAGCTCCCGATGCCGCCGGGAGAAAATAGTGGTTACGCCGGCCATGTGGATCGCACCGGCCGCATCTGGGTGGCGCAGAATGGATTTTTCGGCTCTTGGGACGGGCAGCGGTGGGCGACTTCCGCGCTCGCCGGACTGGTTACGAATCGGTTCAACTGGGCAGGTCAGGCACGTGACGGCAGCCTGCTGGTGTGAGCCATCAGTCGGGGTTGCTGCGGATCGACGAGGGCCAGCTCCGGTCCCAATTGAAGCTGCCGCAACAATTCACTGAAGCATGGCGGATTGATGACGATAGCGAGGGCAACTCGTGGATCAGTGCTCACGGCCTGTATCGCGTCTCGCCTCGCGGCGAAGTCCTCAACTACACAGCCACGAATGGCCTCACATACGACCGCCTCCGTTTCACTTTCGAGGACCGGGAACGCAACCTTTGGGTGGGCAGCAGCAGCGGCGGTCTAATGCGTTTCAAGAAACGAACAGTTCACACCAGCGGTCCGGCGGAGGGCCTGCCTGAACGCAACGTGAGGGCGATCATCGAAGAGGCACCGGGACGGATGCTTGTGGGGACTTTCGGCTCGGGAGTTCATCGATTGGAAGCGGGCCGGTTTTCGCCCGTCCCGGACCCGGACATCACGAGGTATAACGGGTTCGACCAATGCCTGCTGCGGGACCGCGAGGGGAACCTGTGGATCGGGATGCAGGAGTCTGGCAGCCTCGGCCTCGGTTTGAGCGTGGTCACAACTTCCGAGTGGCGGAGAATCCCAGCGGAACAGAGCGGTGGCCAAAGCGTGGGAGCGTTGTTCGAAGATGCTCGAGGGCGCATCTGGATCAGAGGCGATAAAGGAATTTCTGTCTTTGAGAGCGGGCAGTTCAAACCCCAATTACCAACTGGAAACACCGCGCTCGGCGGCGTGCGGTCCTTCGCACAGAACCGATCCGATGGCACCCTATGGGCCGCGAGTTCACAAGGATTATTCCGGCTGGAAGGTGAGGCGTGGAAGGAAATCAAGGATTCCAATGGCGCAAGTTTGCGCGGGCTTAATTGTCTGCGCATCGAGCCGGACGGAACGATCTGGATGGGCCAGGCCGGTGTTGGGCTTCTGCGGTTACGCGGCGGCAAGTGGTCTGCCATCACGCAAGCGCAAGCGCTGCCGGCCCGGGACATTACCTGCTTTCTGGAGGATGACTTGGGCTACTGGTGGCTTGGCTCCAATCGGGGCGTGATACGCGCCACACGGAAAGATTTTGAACGAGTGGCCGATGGCGCGCTGGACCAGCTTCCATATCAGGTGTTCAATCTCAGTGACGGGATGGCCAGCATCGAATGCACGCCAGGGTATCAATCCACGGCGGTCAAGGACAGCCAGGGACGGCTCTGGTTCGCCACGCTCAAGGGCGTCGCCATGATCGACCCGCACCAGTTGCGCCTCAACGCCACTCCGCCCCAGGTGATCATTGAGGGTGTGACTTACATCGACCGCCTCGGCGCGGCGCGGCGGATCACCGGGGTTCCTCCACACAACGCGGTGATCCCCGCAGGCAGTCGTGAATTGGAAATCCACTACGCGGGGCTGAATTACACCGCTCCCGAAAAGATGCGCTTCGCTTACAGGACGGAATATCCGGGCGCACCATGGGTGGATGTCCAGGGGCGTCGAAGCATTTCGTATCCGCAACTTCGTCCCGGCCCCTTGCGGTTGCGCATCAAGGTGGCCAACAACGACGGTGTTTGGAATGAAACTGGAGCGGCGCTGGCGCTGTTTGTGCAACCTTTCTTCTGGCAGACGCTTTGGTTTCGTTTCGTGACCCTGGCGGTTTCCGGAGGTGGCTTCGGCCTCACCGTCTGGCGAATCACATCCAACCGAGCCAAACGCCGCATCGAAGTGCTCGAGACTCAACGTGCTTTGATGGAGGATCGATCGCGTCTGAGCGTCATTGTGGAATCCTCCGACGACGCGATCATCGGCCAATCCACCGACGGCATTATCACGAGCTGGAATCGGGGCGCGGAACGGATCTTCGGTTACACTGCCGCTGAAGTGATTGGCCGCAGTTTCAATGTGATTGTCCCGGAAGACCGGCTTGATGAGGAAGAGGAGATCCGGAACAAGATTCATTCCGGCGCCCGCTCCAATCAAATCCAAACCGTGTGCAAGACGAAGGCCAGGGGGCTGATCACAGTGGCGCTGACGATTTCCGCAATCCGAGATGCTGCGGGACGGATGCTTGGCTTCGCGAGGATCAGCCGCGATATCACGGAACAAAAGCGGGCGGAGGAAGCCTTGAAACGTTCCGAGCGCCAATTTTTCAGCCTGGTCAACACCATTGACGGGATCGTATGGGAAGCCGACGCGCGCACGTTCCAATTTACCTACGTGAACAGCCAAGCTGAACGATTCCTGGGGTACCCGGTCGCTGATTGGCTTCGGAGCGCAACCTTTTGGCCTGATCATATCCATCCCGAAGACCGAGACACCGCTGTGCAGTCTCGCCTGACCTCGACGCGCGAAGGCAAGTCCCACGATTTTGAATACCGAATGATCGCGGTCGATGGCCGGGTCGTTTGGTTCCGGGACATCGTCAGCGTCGTTCTGGAGAGAGGCAAAGCCGTCATGCTACGCGGCGTGATGGTCGAGATTACCAGCCAAAAACAGAACGAGGCCTTGCTCGAAGGACAGAAAGAGGCCCTGCGCCAGAGTGAAGAGCGGTTCCGTCAACTGGTTGGCGCGGTGAACGACGTGTTCTGGATGACCACTCCGGACAAGAACCAGGTGCTCTACATCAGCCTTGGCTACGCGTGCATCTGGGGCCGGTCTTGTGAGAGCCTGCTCGCGTCGCCCCGTTCCTGGTTCGATTCGATTCACCCCGCCGATCTAGCGCGTGCGCTGGCCGCCGCGACAGCGGAGCAAGCCAACGGTGCGTAGGACGTCGAATATCGAATCTTGCGGCCCGATGGGCAGGTGCGATGGATTCGCGACCGGGCGTTTCCTGTGCGCGACGCCGCCGGACAGGTGCATCGGATCGCCGGGTTGGCCTCGGACATCACCCAGCAACGTGAATTGGAAGAGCAGCTTCGCCAGTCTCAGAAAATGGAAACCGTCGGCCAACTCGCTGGCGGCATTGCTCACGACTTCAACAACATTCTGACCGTCATCCTGAACAATGCGGAATTCCTGCTTGAATCGGCGCGGCTCGATGACCGGGGCCGCGAAGACATGAAGCAGATTGCCACGTCCGCCACTCGCGCCGCCAATCTCACCCGGCAGCTGCTCGCCTTCAGCCGCAGGCAGGTGACGCAGTTGAAGCCGCTTGACCTGAACGAAGTCGACCTCAGCATGGCCACGTTCCTTCGACGTATCCTCGGCGAGCACATCCAACTGGAATCGCAGTTGGCGACCGACCCGATGGGCATCAGCGCGGACACCAACATGATCGAGCAAGTTCTTTTGAATTTTGCCGTCAACTCGCGCGACGCGATGCCGGGCGGGGGGAGTTTGATTCTAAAAACTTCCATTGTCGTCATCGACGAAGCGTATGTGCGGCAGAACATTGAATCTACGGCGGGCCGCCATGTCTGTTTGAGCGTGACTGACACCGGCTGCGGGATCGCGCCTGAGGACTTGCCTCACATCTTCGAGCCATTCTTCACCACTAAGGAGATAGGCCAGGGCACCGGCCTGGGGCTCGCCACGGTTTACGGCATCGTCAAACAGCACCAGGGCTGGATCACTGTTACGAGCGTGCTGAATCGCGGCACGACGCTGACAGTCTATTTGCCCGAAAGACCGGGAGGCGCGGGGCTCGACGCCGAGATGGCCTCGACAGCGGCACGTGGTGGCCGAGAGACGATCCTGGTGGTCGAGGACGAAGTCTTGGTGCGCGAGTTGGTGACGAGAATTCTCCGGTCGAATGGGTATCGTGTTCTCGAAGCCGCCAATGGCCCGGAAGCGCTGAGTGTCTGGCAAGAGCACTCCATCTCAGTTGATCTGCTGTTCACGGATATGGTGATGCCCGATGGGGTTAACGGGCGCCAGTTGGCGGAGCAACTGCTCGCCAGCCGACCGGAGCTGAAAGTGATTTACACCAGCGGCTACAGTGCGGACATCGCGGAGGTGGACTTCACATTGCGCGAGGGCCTTAACTTCCTGCAAAAGCCTTATCCCGCGCAAAAGCTCGCGGAGATAGTGCGCGAATGTCTGGATAATCCGAAGAAGAGCACTTGAGAGCTTGGTTTCGCTCAAGTCACATGCTTTGTGATCCATGCGTTTTTTTGCGGCGGATCACCTGCTGGAGGCTGTCAACTCCAGGCGCGCTTCCGGAATAAGTCCTCCACCCCGGGCACGGAACGGAGTCCACTCAAAAGAATCGAAAAGCCTCCGCGTTCGTCATGCCGTCCAAGGGTTCACGCTATTGTCCACGAACAGAGTAAGCTCCGGGGATCTGAATCCAAACCGCTCCGCCACTCCTCCGGTGGCCGTTTTAAGCTCCAGATCCCTTGTGCGTTCGACCACTGGTGGGGTCAGGACGCAATTCAATCCGGCATTGCTGAGATGGGACTTGAAGCTGCCAACAACCAGAGTGACGGTTTCACCGACCGCGTCGTCGATGACTTCTTGAGATTGGGGTTTTTCTGGATCGGAGCCCATGCATCGTCCAGCGATGAAACTCGCTCCTTTCTCGCTCAGTCGAACTTGCACCCGGCCGTTGGCGCGCCCGGAGAATTCGGCGAACCCGGTGACATGGGTTCCAACCAACGCCGGGACGGGAAGGACATCGATTTGCTGAAGCGTGATCGACAGGGAGGTTTGAAACGTGCTTCGAACTGCGCGGATCAATGCATCACCCGTGGCCAGCATCACGCCGAAACCTAGGCCAGTCCGGCTGAGAGCTGCCACCACTTCGCTCAGCGCGATTTGGGCTTTGTCGAGGTATCGAGGATTGGCGGCCCGAAGCAACCGCTTTGTCAGGACGAGATCCTGGCTGATGGCTTCCGCAATCAAATCCAGCGAGGCATCCTTTGAAGCTATAATCCGGGTCAAACGCAGGACACTTTCCGGAATCGCTTCGAGTCCAAAACGACCCGCAATGTCGTCGTATTCGGAAATTCCTCTCTTGGCCACCAGGATGAGGATGCGGCCAACCTTTTCAATGAGCTTTTCCGTTTGAAAAGGCTTTGTCAAATAATCGCGAACTCCCAGCTTTGAAGCCGCAATAACATTTTCGCGTCCAGACTCAGCCGTGAGCATGATGACCGGGATGCGGGTGAGCTGGGGGTTTGCCTTCATCTCTTGGAGCATCGTCAGACCATCCATGACGGGCATCGTGGAGTCCAAGATGATCAGGTCCGGCAGTTCTTTGGCTGCTGCTGCGAGGCCCTCCACTCCGTTCGTCGCCTCGAACAGCTCGCAATCGTAAGGCTCAAGGGCTCGCCGGACATGGGTCCGGGGGATTCTGCTGTCATCCACGGTGAGAATCTTAAGGGTCATATTCAACAGGGAACGGGTGCAAACTTAACATTCCACACGTTCATTCGGATCACTAACACAATAACGAGAGGAGCACTGGCCAAACGTCGAGTGGCGCTCCACAACGGCACTCGGTTCAACCCTATCCCAGATCGGTGTCCCGGATAGAATGGGAAGGCTCCGCGTAGAGCGGCCCGAGGGCGGCCTGGAAGGGCGCTCCGCGCGTCGGCATTGTGGGTTCTTGGAACGGTCTATTTTTCGGAAAGAGCCGCTTAAACAGGCATAAGAAACTCAAGAAA
>SIBF01000231.1 GCA_009695275.1 Pedosphaera sp.
GTTCGTTCGGGGCGCATTCGATCACTCCAAGCACGCAAACGTCTCATGCACCCAATGTCATGATGCGGCCCAGAGCCGCGACACCGCGGACATCCTCCTTCCGAAGAAAGATTCCTGCGCAACCTGCCATAGTCCTCAAGGTGGCGTGGCTCACAGTTGCTCAACCTGCCACAGCTACCACACTCCGCGAAGAATCGCCGTGGCCAGTCCCGCCGCCGCACCGGCTCGGTAGCGCGACGAGCGCCAGCGGAATTTCCGTGGAAACCTGGAATTGGATGGAGCGGACGTGGCTGCGCAAATTTGCCTTCACCCAGTGGGTGAAGGCGACGCCCGGCGGAAGCAATCCATCATCCGTGTTATCCGTGAAATCCGTGGTCGCAACTGCTTTTTCCAGGATGAAAGACCCGCGTGAAGAAATGATTCCAGATCACCCGGCGAAAGCGTGGTCGGCTGGCGGAGTGGCGCAATCGGCGAATAGGCTGCCATTGCCGCCTCAAAGGTCGTGCGATAGTGCGAGTGTAATTCCACAGGATCCCGCGGATGCAGATTCTCGTTGGGGATTGTCTATTTTCGAGCCCGAGTATCAATGACCGTGGTCGAACTCAGATTGCCACAGCGGTCCACGGCGCTGAGGGCAATCAGATCGGATTTCCGGGCTTCCAGCCGGCCCAGCTCATGGCTTTTGTCCCGTCCGGGGAGTATTTCGGTGTTCCATCGTCCATCCGTCCGCGTCTGGAGAACCCAGAGGTGCGGCGTCTCCGCGTCACCAGCCTGGAAATTGATCCTGAGTTTTCCGAGCGCGTGAGCGGTGGTGGTAGCAATAGGTTTTGCGGGAGGCTGGTTATCCAGCCACGGAGTTGACGGGACAAGAGCGGGCTGTTGATAGAGCCGTTCACTGAGAGATTTCGCGAGCCGCGTGTTCTTCAGGCTGGTCATGTTGAAGAAGATGTTGCCGGAAGCTCCCGGCTGGCGGCGTGTCAGGCGAACCTGGTTCACAATTTCCTCGGCGGGCCAGCTTTCGGGCACCTTGCCTGAATAATTTCCCACCCAGAGGTGCCGCTTCTTGTCGTTCTGTGAAGCCCACCAATTGAGCAACACAGGATAACTCTGGGCCGGCGGCTGGATCTGCCAGTAAAGTTGAGGCGCAACGTAATCGAGCCAGCCATTCTGGAGCCACAATCTGGCGTCGCCATAGAGTTGCTCGTAAGCATCGAGTCCGGTGATCTGTTTGGGATTTCCAGGGCGCCAGATGCCAAAAGGACTTATTCCAAACTTCACCGCTGACTTCTCCGCTTTGATGCGGGTGTAGAGTGTCTGAACAAACTGGTTCACGTGTTGCCGCCGCCAATCGCTTCGGTCCAGCTTGCCGCCGCCGGCCTGGTATCGGCGCCAGTTTGGCTCATCGGGGAAATTCAGCAGATTGCCCGCCGCATCCTTTTCTTTGTAAGGATAGAAATAATCATCGATGTGAATGCCATCGACGTCGTAGCGGCGCAACACATCGAGAATTACCGCGAGCGAGTGTTGCTGTGCCGCCGGTTCGCTTGGATCAAGCCATCGTTGTTGACCGTAACTCCGGACCCAGTCGGCGTGGACGCGGCTGACGTGATTCGAGGCTGGTGCAGATTTCCCCCCTGGCATCCGGACTCGAAACGGATTGAACCACGCGTGCAATTCGATTCCCCGCTTGTGCGCCTCATCGATCGCCATGGCCAGCGGATCATAGAACGGTTCCGGCGCGTTTCCCATCTGGCCCGTGAGATACTCGGACCACGGCTCTAGCTTCGATGCATACAGGGCGTCACAGGATGGACGAACCTGAAAGATTACCGCGTTCAGTCGCAGCCGCGAAGCCCGATCAAAAATATCGATCAGCTCCGCCTTCTGTTGGGCGACAGACAGGCCGGGCTTCGACGGCCAATCCTTGTTCGAGACCGTGGCGACCCACACCCCACGAAACTCGCGCATGGGCTTCGGCGGCACGACAGTCAGGTCGGGTTTCAATTGCGACTGGGCTTGTAGATGCATCCACCCGGCGAACACAACGCCGAGGGTGAGAAAAAAGCGGATGAGCCCGCTTTGTTGCAGGGCATGCCACAGCCATCCTGACCAAGTGCGATTCACAAGCGGCTAGATTAAGAACTCCGCGCCGCAGGGACAGTTTGAAATGAATCGATCGTGAAAAATTCCTGTTCGCCTCTTCCAAGCAACGGCATACTTGGAAGAAATCCGATCAAAGGAATCCCATGCTGGTGGTGCTTGTTCATGTCCATGTAAAACCGGAGTGCGTCGATGCGTTTCGGTTGGCAACGATTGAAAACGCGCGATGCAGCCGCCAGGAGCCGGGTGTGGCGCGGTTCGATGTCCTCCAACAACACGACGACACCACGCGATTCGTTCTGGTGGAGGGCTACCGGACTCCTGAAGCGCCAGCCGTTCACAAAGCCACCGCCCATTACCTCTCGTGGCGCGATGCCGTGGCCCCGATGATGGCCGAGCTCCGGGTGAGCGTGAAGTGCATGGATGTGTCTGTTTGACTGTCAGGTATTACTGAGGAGACCGTGGGATAGCCGACAAATCTCGGAGGCGGCGCGGGCGCATCTGCTGCGTTGCTCGCTTGGTCAGAGGCCGCTGCGGGCATCCTTCCGCGCTCACGCCTTGCATCTGTGCCCACGGCACTCTCCGGAATTCGTCGTCTATCCCGCGGTCTCCTCAGTAGACTACGCACGCTGGTGTTAATGAATGGATCGATAAGACGGGAAATGAGGTTTTTCATAGGACACTTTCAGTTTGCACGGTTTAATTGCCGTTGAAGGAAGTGGGCACGGCTGCGGCCAGGGCGGGGTGCCAGAATTGATTTTGAGAGCTATGGATGCGCATGGGACTTTCACACTGCCGGTGTTGATGTGAAATCTTCCGTGCTTTTACCAAAAGCACGGGTGGGCTGTGCATCATCAAAAGTAGGTAGATGACGGCTTGTTGGGTTGGTGCGGTCCTTAACCTTGACTATTCAATTCCAGTGCCCGCGAATCACACGGATTGATGGGAGAAACCTGGAGCTCTTTTCATCGACTGCGCTGTCACTTTTCGGCGATTTGAATTGCCTCCTGCTCTTCCGTTCCGGAAACCATTGATTCGCGTCCATCTGTCATTCGCGGGCTCTTCAATTGCATGGTTGGCTTAAGTCTGAGCCCGGACTTTGAAATCGGGGTAACACAGCCCTCTTGTGGGTGACAGTGGTGCAGGCCTCCAGCCTTCCTGTCGCGCGGCGTGTGACTGTCCCCGGCCACAGCGGGTTTCGCATTATCCGGCGGTTCGAGGGAACACCGGCTCGACCCTTTTCCTGGCAGTTTTCCCTTTCCACTCTTGAAGCTTGGCTCTTACTTTTCGTGCCATGCGGCGTGAGTTGTTGAACAATGTCAGTCGAATCGTGGTGAAGCTGGGCACGGGCGTGCTCACGGATGTCCGCAAGCAGCCGGATCTGGAGCAGATGGGGCAATTGGTGGCGCAAATCGCCCAACAGCACAGGGCTGGTAAACAGGTCGTCGTCATCACCTCAGGAGCCGTGGGAGCTGGAATGGGCGTGCTGGGCTATGAGAAACGTCCAACCGGGCTGTCCGAATTGCAGGCGTGCGCAGCGGTCGGGCAATCGCGATTGATGGCGACGTATGAAGGGCTCTTCAGCGAGCATGACATTCGCGTTGCCCAGGTTCTCCTGACGCATGACGACCTCGAACATCACGAGCGCCACCTGAACGCCCGCAACACGCTGGTCACGCTTTTGGAGAGGCGCGTGGTGCCGATCATCAATGAAAACGACGCCATCTCGTTCACCGAGCTGAAGTTTGGCGACAATGACAAGCTTTCCGCGCTTGTGTCCTGCCTGCTGCCGGCGGACCTGCTGGTGATCCTGACGACGGTTGAAGGGGTGATCGAGAATTTCGGAAAACGAAACGCGCGTGTCCTGCCAACGATTGAGCAGATCGACGCAACGGTGCAGGACATGGCCGGCGGGACGACCAGTGCCACTGCCGTCGGCGGGATGAGTTCGAAGATCGAGGCCGCGAAAATTGTGGTGCGGTCAGGCATCCCGCTCGTCATCGCTTCCGGCCAGAAGCCCGGCACGCTGGCGAGTATTGTAAATGGTGACGAGGAGGGAACGGTCTTCATTCCAAAACCAAACAAGTTGAAAGGGCGCAAGCGCTGGATCGCTTTCTTTCACCAGCCCAAGGGCACGCTGATCGTGGACGACGGTGCCAAAAAAGCCCTGCGTGAATCTGGAAGGAGTCTGCTGCCGCCGGGGATCGTGCGCTGCGAAGGACATTTCTCGAAGGGCGAGATCGTCCGCATCTGCGACTTGAATGGCACCGAGTTCGCGCGCGGGATCTCGAGCTTTTCATCTGCCGAAATTTCGGAACATCAACCCGCTCGCGTCGAGATCGTGCATCGCGATGACCTGGTGATTTTGTAACTCCGATCAACGAGCGCCTGTGGTGCCCGGGATCCATCCAATCGAAAACATCTCATGGCCAAGACTCGAACCTCAGCCCAACCGAAACCCACCGGCCTTGAGCAACTGCTCTCCGTCATGGCGAAGCTACGCTCGCCTGAAGGATGCCCCTGGGACCGCGAGCAGGATCATCGCAGTCTGCGGTTTCACGCGGTTGAGGAAGTTTACGAACTGATCGATGCCATTGAAGCGGGCGACGACCATGAGATGCTCGAAGAACTTGGAGATCTGCTTTTACAGGTTGTCTTTCACTGCCAGCTCGCCAGCGAACGAGGCGCGTTTGAGTTTGACCGGGTCTGCCAGGTGCTCGTGGACAAACTCATCCGGCGTCACCCGCATGTCTTCGGCGACGTAAAGGTCAAGGATGTGGACCAGGTCTGGGCCAACTGGGAGAAGATCAAAAAAGCCGAGAAGGCCGGCACCAAACACGAACGACCGTCGGCGTTCGATGGAATTCCGAAACACCTGCCGGCATTGTTGCGCGCGGAAAAGCTTATGAAGAAGGCGCGCAAAGCTGGACTTGATCCGAAGACGCTTTCCGCCGCCGAACGCAAGCTCACCAGGCGGTCAGCCGCGATCGAGCTTCTCCGCATTGCATCCATCGCACAGAAGCGCGGCTGGTCCGCCGAGGATTTGTTGCGTGGAGAGGTTCGGAAAGCAGAGCTTGCTTTCCGTCGGCGCGAGCGACGCGCAGCAGCGGTTTAAGCGCAGGAGCATCAGCCTTTTCCGCACAGGCCCAGGATCAACCCCAACAAATTTACCGAGCCGAGACCCGCTCTGCTCACTTGCGAGCCGAGAAGCTGGGGCAATGTGGAACTAGAACTCGATCGACCTGGCGTTGTGCTGAACTTTCCCCCTTTTTCGATGAACTTCCTCTGGCTCCGTCCGGGCGCGTTTGATAGTTTCCTCCGCGATATGCGCCTGATCGCCACCATTTCCATCTTCAGCGTTTTATTGGGATCCCTGCTTCCCGCAACCAATGCCGCCGCGCCGGCCTCCGCCAAGGGTGTCACCGTCCAGGAGTTTCGCGGATGGCCGGATAGCCTGGTTTTGGAGGCAAGCGGAGTCCACGCCATAGTGGCACCCGCCGTCGGTGGGCGAATTCTCCAGTACGGTGTCAGCGGTGAAAATATCCTCTATGAGGATCCCAAGTCCTTTGGAAAAATCCTGGCCAATTACCAAAGCGGCTTCTCCGTGGGAGGCTATCAGTGTGATATCGGTCCCGAGCTGCGCGGAATTCCAGACCATGAGGCGCTTTGGGTGGGTCTGCATCAATGGAAAATCCTCAAGGATTTCACAGTTCGTGTAACCAGCGAGAAAGATGTCAGCGTCGGAGTGCAATTGGAGAAGCAGATTCTGATCGAACCCGGTTCAGGCGATCTCGGCATCACTCAGGAGATGCGCAACATCTCCGACAAGGAAGTGGCGCATTGTTTATGGGACCGGACACTGTGCAAGAATGATGGGTTCGCGTTTTTCCCACTGAACCGGAAAAGCAGATTCAAAGCAGGCTGGTCCCTGCGTCGGACCGTGAATGGCAAGTTTATTTATGATGGCGACAAGCCGGCTGCGGCCAACGTCCGCATCTTGAAAGGGATGCTGGTGGCGCGTTGCGAAGGTCCAGCCACCAAGGTGGGCGCGGACTGCGCTGCCGGCTGGATTGCCTACGTTCGCGGACGGCTGCTGCTCGTGAAGTATTTTCCATTTTTTGCGGAAGGCAATTACACGGACGGAGGCAACTCCGTCGAGCTCTACTACGACGAACGTGTCGCCGAACTCGAACCATTGAGCCCCGAGGTAAGGCTCCAGCCAGGCGGCAGCTACATGTTTCCCGAGAAATGGACCTTGATCGAACTGGAGAAGGAAGTTCTGACTTTCGAAAAGGCGGCTGAACTCGTGAAAAGAATTCCACCGTCACCCTTCGGCAGGAAGTGATGCCAACGGTGCCCTGGTGTGTCGGCAGCGTGAAATATCGAGCGGCTGATCGAATTTCATGGAATCTCTCTGGTGCCACTCACAGCTTTGTGTGTAACGTTTCACGCCATGAACTTGGTCCGAATATTGGAAGGGATCCTGGTGGAGGACTGGAATGCACAACACCACGCATAATGCGTCGAATCAATCTGCCGGGATCGAGGGCGATGTCGCTTCGCTCTCGGCTCGACTTGGGTCGCCTGATCTCGCGAGCTGGGGGCAGACCGCCACACAAGGTAGCAGCAGTCAAATCCGCAATCTTCCCGAACTCCGTCAGTTCATTCATGCCTACTGCGATCAAGCGCTTGTCCCTCGCGATCTGCCAGTCATTCGTCGCGCGTTCCACCATTCGTCGAGGTCTGAAGCTCGCGAATTGATCGCTTTGGACGTCAGCCTTTCACATGACACGGCGCTCATCCCGTTTGCCCGGGCCAGCCAGCATGTCGGGAGGGGCCAACTGCGCCGCCTGGAACCGCTGCGGGATCAGCGTTTAGTCCAGCGATATCTGGCCGCGGTTCGAGCGGGCGAAGCGAAGGGCTGGCACCCGGTCGTGTTCGGTCTGACGCTCGCCATTTATTCCCTGCCTTTGCGCCAGGGGATGATCCACTACGCCACGCAAACGATGAATGGGTTTGTGCATTCCGCCGCCGGTCCACTCCAACTCCGCCAGGCCGATTGCGACGAGTTGCTGTCGCAGCTCGATGGGAGAATTCCGAAGTTGGTCTCCGCGGCCCTGGACACCGCGGACACTGCTTCGCCACGCTTGATCACCACCTGAAAAACTGCGCATGTCGCCCGTCCTGATGCTGCTCTGCATCGCCGTGTACTTCGCGGCGCTGCTCGGGATCGCGTGGAAGACCGGGCGCAGCGCGAACAGCGAAGGATACTTTCTCGGCAACCGTCGATCCCCCTGGTACGCGGTGGCGTTTGGCTTGCTGGGCGATTCGCTTTCGGGTGTCACCTTCATCTCGGTGCCCGGCCAGGTTGGAACTTCCAAGTTCTCCTACCTTCAAATCGTTCTGGGCTACGTTCTCGGCTACGTGGTCATCGCTGAACTGCTCCTGCCGCTTTACTACCGGCTCCGGTTGACCTCGATCTACAGCTATCTCGGAACTCGATTCGGCGGCACAGCACAGATCACCGGTTCGCTTTTCTTTCTGATCTCACGCCTTGCCGGAGCAGGTGCGCGATTGTACCTCGCAGCCAGTGTGCTTCAGCTTTTCATCTTCGACCGCTGGCAGATTCCATTCTGGGTGTCCGTCGCCGGTTCGATCTCGCTGATGCTCGTTTACACTTACCGTGGTGGCATCAAAACGCTGGTCTGGACGGATGTCTTTCAATCCGCCTTCCTGCTTCTTGGCGTGGTCCTCTCAATCGTGGCCATCGCACGCGCCCTCGACTTTGGCCCAGCCGGCCTTGTTCGCACGATTACGCAAAGCGAGCTGGCTCAGATCTTCGTCTGGGACTGGCAGAGCAAGAATTTTTTCTGGAAGCAAATTCTCAGTGGAGCCTTCATCGCGATCGTGATGACCGGCCTCGATCAAAACAGCATGCAGAAAAATCTGAGCTGCCGCTCGTTGTCGGAGGCGAAGAAGAACATCTATTCCTTCGCCGTGGTCATGGTCGCCGTCAACATTCTATTCCTGTCGCTGGGTGTTCTCTTGTACGAGTACGCTCGCGCCAAAGGCATCGCCATTCCGGGAAAGACAGATGCCCTGTTCCCCATGCTCGCACTCGAACATCTCGGACCGTTCGCGGCCATCGTCTTCCTCGTCGGTTTGACCGCCGCCACCTTTTCCAGCGCCGATTCTGTGCTGACCACTCTGACAACCTCTTTCTGCATCGATTTCGCCCGGATTGACCGTCGGCAAGATCTCACCGATGCGGGTAAGACACGTCTCCGGCACATCACTCACCTTTGCTTTGCCGTGCTGCTGCTTGCCGTCATCCTCGCCTTCCGCTACTTGAACAACGACTCGGTGATCACCGCTGTTCTCACTCTCGCCACTTATACTTACGGCCCCTTGCTCGGCCTCTTCGCTTTCGGCCTCTTCACCAGGCAAAAGGTTCGTGGCTCTTTCGTTCCCGTTGTTTGTGCCGCGTCACCATTGTTGTGTTACTGGATCAATACGCGGACGGCAGCCTGGTTTGGTGGTTACCAGATGGGTTTTGAGTTGCTGATTTTGAACGGGCTTCTCACCTGTCTTGGTCTGCTCCTGATTCGCCAGCCCGCGACCCAAACTCGAACATCCGCGACTCATGCCTAAGCTGGCTCTCATTCAAATGCGCGTGGTTGGCGGCGCGAAACGGGAGAACCTTCGACACGCGCGCGATTTGATCCAGCAGGCGGCCAGCGCTGGGGCACAAATCGTCGTCCTGCCGGAAGCCATGACACTCGGCTGGACGCATCCGTCGGCGCGGACCGACGCCGATGCATTACCCGACGGCGAATCGATCGTCGCCCTTCGTGAGGCAGCGCGGGAAACCGGTGTTTACATCTGCTCTGGCTTCATCGAACGAGCCGGTGACATGATTTTCAACTCGGCGGTCCTGATAGCTCCCGACGGCTCGATCATGCTCCACCACCGCAAGCTGAACGAACTCGAACTCGCGCATGACCTTTACGCGCTCGGAGATCGCTTGCAGGTTGCCGAAACGCCTTTTGGCCGAATTGGGCTGATGATCTGCGCGGATGGATTCGCCCGGGGTCAAGTGATCGCCCGTGCCCTTGGCTACATGGGAGCCCAGATCATCCTGTCGCCATCGGCATGGGCGGTTCCGTCCGACCACGACAACGTGAAGGAACCCTACGGCCAGCTTTGGCTGGACAACTACTCGTCCGTCGCGCGCGATCATCGTTTGTGGATCATCGGTGTCAGCAATGTGGGTTGGATCACTGCTGGTCCATGGTCAGGCAGAAAGTGCATCGGCTGTTCGTTGGCAGTTGGCCCATCCGGTGAAAAGGTGATGCAAGGTCCGTATGGCGTGGATATGGAAAGAATCCTGACTATTGATGTCAAAACCTTGCCCCGTCCGGCACAAGGCGATGGCTGGGCCCGCTTCTGGCAAGACTGACTCATCAGGGGCCAGCCAGCCGTTCTGGCCGGAATCCCCCCTCGTCCAGCGTCTCCACCTTCACGTTCAACACGATTCCGGTCTCCATGCGGCCAGGTTAACCCGTAACGATTCGATGGGAGCGCGGAATTTATTCCGCTGCGATGCGCGAATGCCTCATGGGATGCGGTCTGGGCGGCGTGCTGCGGAGTCGAAAACCAAATCGCTGGATAGTGACCGTCTCAAGGAGCAATGTGCCGCCGTGAAAATCCCCGGCGTCGCTTGCTGTTCCACCCGGCTGCGGAATAAATTTCGCGCTCCTACTGCATATGCTAAGGGTTAACCTGCAAAATTCATAGTGGACTTGTTGGTCGGAAATTTTGGAGGAAAATTTCTCGCGAACGATGGTTTGAGTGCTGGTGAGGGATCAAAGCGACCGGGATCGCGCGTTTGTCGGACTTTTCCGGAGTGGACGCGTGGTTTTGC
>SIBF01000009.1 GCA_009695275.1 Pedosphaera sp.
CATGGAGGGACTGAACAGCGTTTTTAGCGCGACCAAACGCAAAGCTCGCGGCTACCGCTCCACGACCTACCTAACCACCATGCTTTATTTTGTAGCCGGCAAGCTCAGGCTACCCCAATTCTGATTCCACCGAAAACAGCGGGGAACCGGGTGGATTCTTGACGGTCTCGAACAGAACCCTGCGGCTTAAACGCTGCATCTCTTTGAGAGTCGCCTGCATGGCTCTCCAGTTCTCGATGGCCACCTTCAACCATTCGTATTGTTCCTTGGATAGGGCCACACGCGGGATTTGCTGTTTCTCTCCGCGACCCCGCATCAGGGCGACAATTTCCAGTTTTGGTCGCTCGTCAACTTGCTCGACAATCACCTGTTCGATTCCCCGGAGGCGATGGTTTCCCATCGCAGCCTCCTCAACCGCGTCATGGTGCGTCGCACCAAGCGCGAAGTGGTGGACGCGAACGGCAAAGCGCTTTTCGTCCGTCGTCAGGTTCACACCGAGACGTTTGTTCCCGCGTTGCGCGAGCAGCGTTTCTACGAACAACTGACCGGCTACCTCCGCACTGGCTACGAAGCCGCCGGCGTTTTTCGCGCTGGTCGGACGACCAGCGCCCAGCGAGCCATCGGCTTCGTGATGACGGCGTTTCAGAAAATGATGTCGTCGAGCCCGCGCGCCATCAAACAAGCGTTGCGCCGCCGCCTGCTGGTCTTGCTCGTGCGTGAACAAATCGACGTTGAACGAAAGCGCCGAACCAATTTTGAGCCGGAGTTGGCGTCTCACATCGTCAGACTTCAGGACGAAATGCGCGTTCTCGCCCGCGAAATCATGCTCACTCGCGGCACGACCATCCACGATGCCGAAGCTGATACTTACATTGCCCAAGTGCGGCAACGCATTGTTCGCAAGCTCGCCGACATGGAGGAAACAACCGAATGGTCACTCGACTCCGATGAAGAAGGCGACGAGGGAGTCTATGGCGACGCTGAGATTCCCGATGAATCCTCACGTGTGCGCGAACTCGTCAGCCTCGTCCCGGAGGGAACAGATCGCAAATTTGACCGTCTGCTCTCCGTGATTTCAGGTTTGCGCAGTGTGAACGAGGTCGAACGGTTCATCATCTTTACCCAGTACCGCGAGACCTTGGAATTCCTGCGCATCGAACTGGCGAAGATTTACGGGGCGGACAAGATCGCGACGATCAAAGGTGGACCGTTGGACGACAAGATCGAAGCCGCTGAGCGGTTTTGGGATGAGAACGGCGCAAAATTTCTGATTTCCACGTCCGCTGGCGGCGAAGGCATAAACCTTCAATGCGCCCGCGTGTTGTTCAATTACGACCTGCCGTGGAACCCGAGGGCTGTTGAGCAGCGCATCGGCCGCATCCATCGCTACGGCCAAAAGGAGGTCGCCCAGGTTTACAACCTCATTGCGGAGGACACGGTGGAAGAACGCATTTACGCTTTGCTCACCGAAAAGTTGCAGTCGGTCGCCAAGGCCATCGGCAAGACCGATCGCGAAACCGGCGAGCCGCTCGAAGATTTCCGTCTCGACATCTTGGGCTTCCTTGGCTCGAACCCAAACTACCAGCAGCTGTTTCAAACAGGCGCTTCTGGACAAGGACTACCAGCGCACCGCCCGCCAGATTGAAGACATGATGCAGCAGGCGCAGGACGCCCGGACCGCCTTGATGGCCCTGTCGCAGGATTTGACCTATTTCAACCTGGAGCATTATCGGCGGATTTCCGGTCGATTCAGTCTGCGGCAGTTGGGTGTTTGGTGTCGTGATGCGGTCATTCGGCTTGGTGGCACGGTGCTTCCCGTTGGCGAGTTCTGGCAGATTCTGACGCCCGATTGTTTGAAGACATTTTCGCAAGTTGCCCCGAGGTATGAGTTCGTCACCTTCGACCGCGAACTCGCGATGCGCAAAAAGAAATGCGAATTGCTGGGCGTCGGCCATCCGTTGATTGACGCGCTGGTCGCCTACCTGCAAAACGCGCCGTTCAGTGGTGACGCAACCATCCTTCCCGCCGACGGTGTCAAATCAGGCGTCGTCGAAGCCCGCTACCGCGTGACTTGGGATCGCGCCGATCAAGGCTCATCCTCGTCCGTGGTCCGCGTCTCCGTCAACGGCGAGTGCAACGTGGACGAAGGCGGCTTCGACGCTGAGCGGTTGGAGAGAGATCAGGCCGCGCCGGTCACCGCTCCATTAAAGCTGCCGCTGGAGGCCGAAGCGCGCACCGAAGAAGCCATCCGCCTCTGGACGGCCTCCCGTCGCACCGAAATGCCAGAGGGCACGATCGTCCGCTGTGAGCTTCTCGGCGTGTCCGTCGTTGTCTAACCTCTTGCCCATATTCAGAAACCCAATCTCCGTTGGGGAAACTCGAAAAGAAACGCTGCCAAACGGACATCAAGAAGGTGGGGGAGGGGTGCCTTGCTTTGGTTGGCGGGGAAAGGCTGCGGCTCATGCCGTTTTTTTTAGCATCTTTCCAAGATTCAACAAGTTGCGGTTTGACTTCCAATAGATGTATCCCGTGTTGCTGCTTTGCCTATGCCTCTGTGTGAATCGCCCGTCTCGCCACTTTCAATCCCAGTTGAATAGCTGCTGCTGCCATCGAAACCGTCGTGCTTGAATGCAGGTGCTTCCTGTGTGATTCGATAATTTCGAGCTGGTCATTCAGTGGACACAAGCGCGTGATTTTGTCCGTACCGAGTGAATCAGGCGAGGCCGGAACAGATTTGGCCCCATCTGCCCGCCAATACTCGAAATTGAATTTGAGAGGAGCTTCGTCTTGTCTGCCCTCGTGCTCGAACCAGTTTTGATCGCGAATGAGTAACAAAGCGCAAATGTCAGCCCGCAAATTCATAAGGTTGACTCCAAGGCCGGTGAAATAAAGTCGCGCTCCGAATCGCGGGTTGTCACTGTTTAACATCTCAAGGATTCGTTTTACAGGACGTTTTTCATAGAAATGTTCAGGGTTTGGATACCCCCCATCTCTTTCCACATCTTTTGCATCGTAAAGTTCCTCATAAAACTCACGAAGGAATACGTGTTTAATACTGAATTCACGCTGAGGTTCAGCGGGTAAGTATTGTGGCTGGAACATACCGGAAGGAATCACGTGGAAAAGATCATGATAGGTTTGGACGGCCCGCGAGCGAGCATGCACAAAACAGCAATAGTGTTTGTTTTGATCGAGAAACACGGTCAACGCGGTAAGTCCGACCGCCGAGGATCGACAAGCACCGGCGCAGACAGGATCGTGTCCTGCGATGCGATCGTGGAGCCATTTCCGATGCGAAAGCTGTTCTAGCGTTACCGGGCTGTCTGGATTGCTGGACAATGCCGTGACAAGCTCATCTTCGAGAGTGTCACTCGTGGAAACAGACAGAAAATATCTACCCATTTTGCACGACAACTTGGGCCCTCGTTTGGTTTGTACGATACTATCCATGTCGTATGTGGCACCGTTCCATGATCCTTGAGGGTGGCTGTTTTCTTGCGAACGGAGCCGACGAAACTCGTGTTCTAAGCCCGGGTCAAAGTCCTTGTCGTAATCGTCGTATCCTGGAACGCAGACGCTTGTCAGCTCGTTCACTAGCGGGGCTTCTACATTCTTCAGCTGTGATCCGTGCGCAGGGAAGACTGCAACCGGAACCGTTGTTCCGTTAAAAGTGAGCAAGGGATACGATGGGTAAAGGTCTTCCAGAGTTCTGTAGAGGCCCTTTCCTTTGAGCACTTTGGTCAACAATATCGTTTTCGTGGGCGACCCCTCCGAAGCCCCTTGAGTGCTCTCGTGTTTCCATCCTGGGTTGTTCAATCTGCCACCAAAAGTGTCGATCTCCTCACCAAGCTTGCCTGTTTGCCTGCTGGTTCCGGCTGGAGCCTGCGACCCGATTGAATTCGCCGTCCGAGGAGCAATGGCGGCGAGGTGCTCCGAAAACTCGGCTGCGCACTTGAGGTTGCAGAGTTGCCGAGTCAGCCAGTCAAAAAGGTGTTGAGCACGATATGGCCGTGGTGAACTTGATCGTCCTCCAGATTTCGGATCTGTTTCCCAATACTGGGTTGCTCGCACATGATAGGTGCATTTAGGCATCTTGGTAGCCTTTGCATCCTCGTTGAGGTTGTCCACCAACCCGGAACGACTCAAGCGTCTTTTATTTTGTATCAGGGCAAATAAATCCCGGTAGGCCTCCCAAGCAGAAATCGGCGAAGCGGCACTCTTCATTGCTGTTGTTCTACGAACATTATGAACATTTGGCGAGCGTTCAGTTGTGCGGAAAGTCCAGTTGGTCTCGAAGCCTTTCGTGAGTGACTATTAGTGTCGCTCGGGAAGCCGTTTCGAGCATGGGCTAACCGAGTTGGAAGAAACGCATATGGTTAAAGCCCGCGACGTGTGTTGCGGGCCGCCGGGTACGAACCGACTTACCAGACCGAAGATCAGCTTATGAGAACAGAATCCTCGAACCGGGCTGTGATCAATTCTACAGCATTGGATCTCACTTTGCCAAAGCCTCTATCCTTTGGGACACGCCCGCTTCAGAAAGTCAACTTCTATAGCCAGATTTGCAGCCCTGAGTGCGAGGCTGCGTTACCAACGCGAAAAGATCTGCGAATTCTTCAGCCGACCCGTGGTGACATTTACCTTGCCGAAATCGTTTTCACAGACGGAAGTGGCTCCAAAGTCCGGCCCACCCTTGTGCTCGCCAAAGATGGTTCCGACCTCATCGTTGCTCCTCTCACGAGACATGCGCCGCGTACCGGATCTGACGTTGAACTGTCCGCCTGGGCCGAATCTGGTCTGAGCGGCCCAAGCACAGTACGCTGCTCAAAGATCGGCCCCTTGTCCCGTGATTCGTTTCGGAGACGCATTGGACGTCTTCCACCGGAAGACTTGTGCCGTGTCTCGAACGCCGCGAGCCGCTGGTTCCATGCGGTCGTAGCCTGAACTTCGCCGGACCCATCCAGAATCACTTTCCTATGGACACCAAACCGAACCTTTCCCCGAACCTTACGAATAGCATTAGCTCGATTTACCATGTGCCGCTCGCTAAATGGCTGAATGAAGCCGGAATGACGGCACCTCCCGCGTTTTTCGTCCCTCCCGACGAAGCCGCCGAGCAATTCGTGAAGTCCGTGCTGGATGGAGAGGAAGGCAAGAAACGTGTCAGAGAATGGTCAGTGAGTGACTACGGTGCTCGGTTCACTGGTGTGCTCGAGCGAGAATTGAAGAACCGTGCGATAGCGGAAGACGGCGAAGCGGATTGCGTAAGGAGGATGGAACAAGAACGGGCGGCTCGGGACAGACTGGATCAAGATCTGATCATCACGACGACCCAATACTACGTTCCCGAAGGCGTTCGAAATTTCGTCGGTCTATTATCAATCGGCCTGAAAAAACAAACGCAGTAAACCCCCATCCGTTTCCGGATGAGGGCTGCTCGTTGGCGTTGTAGCGCCGGGCGAGCGGAGTTAGCAGCAGACTTATGGAACTGTCAACCGTTGAATACTTTACCACTGTCTTTCTGAGAATTACAGTGGGTGTTCGCATTCCGACACACCGACTTGAGCTTTGTCAAGTTGGCGCATCGGCGGGCTCTCCGCCCGTCCTCCTCGAGAGAAATCCCCGTTTTCAGTTCTTCAAAAGGTCTCGCTACCAATTTCCGACTCGCCAGACCAAGCGCTTCGGGAATCGCATTTTTCAACGAATTGGGGCCGTCGCCCCGATAGAATCCGCCCTTTTTTCCCTCAAGTGCGGACTTGTTCTAAATCCGAGGGAACAAGAAGTCCTAAATACTATGAAACTGATTAAAAAAATTAGGGCTATCCAGTTGACTCTTGTGGCCTGCAAATTGCCCCAACCGGTGGGGTGTTTAAGGGCAAACTGGCTACCAGCCGTTGCGTCACAAGAGTCAAGTGCATAGGCCTATAAAAAATTATGAAACTCAATGCAAAGATCCTGACCGGAGCCGCCATCGCAGTCCTTGTGACGACGGTTGCGTCTATTCCCACCGTTGCGGCCACCACTCCTGCGGCCACCACCTCTGCGCCGGCCAACGTGGCGGTCAGTGCGGCCAAACCTGCCGCTCTCACCGCCGATCAGGCGTTGCAACGTTTGCTCGAAGGCAACGCGCGCTACGTGGCCGGCAAAGCCACTCACCCCGATCAGACGGCGGAGCGCCGCGCGGAACTGGCCCAGGGGCAGTTCCCCTTCGCCATCGTGCTGACCTGCGCCGATTCGCGCGTGGCCCCGGAACTCTTCCTGGATCAAGGCTTGGGCGACCTGTTCGTCATTCGCAATGCCGGCAACATCCTGGACGACCACGTGATCGGGAGCATGGAGTACGCCGTGGAGCACCTGCATGTGCCGCTGGTTCTCGTCGTCGGCCACGAGAAATGCGGCGCCGTTTCCGCCGCCGTGGCGGGCGGGGAGGCGCCCGGCCACATCCGCAGCATCGTGGAAGCCATTAAGCCGGCGGTGGAGCAGGCGAAGAACCTGCCGGGTGACAAGGTGGACAACGTCGTTCGCGCCAATGCTCAACGAGCCGCCGGGATTCTGACTCACGTCGAGCCCATCCTCAAAGAAGCAATCCACAACACCAAGTTGATGGTGGTCGCCGCCCGCTACGATCTGGCGACGGGCCGTCTCGAAATCCTCAAAGAACCAAACCAAACCGCATCTTCACACTAACCGAAACGCCAAACGAAACGCTCACCCCTGCAAACCTGCCACAGACCACAAACGAAAAAATTAAACAGACAATTATGAAAAATATGACCATCGGAAATAAAATCACCCTCGGCTTCGGCACATTGATCCTCATTGCCACCCTGCTGGGCGGCTTGGCGATCGTGAACATGAAGTCAGTCCAAACCCAGTCCAAGAAGCTGGCCACCGAGTACGTCCCGGAGACGCAGATCGCCACCGACTTGGGCAATGCGCTCGCCGACGTGCAACTCGGCGTGCGCAGCTATGGGTTGACGGCGGACAACGCGTACCTGGATGCCGCGCGCAAGAGCTTGGTGGACCTGCACAAGCAGCAGCAGGCTGCCCAGAAACTGGCCGACGAACACCCCAATCTGATCAAACTGCGCGAACACCTGAAAGACCTGGAGCCGGCGCTCAAGAGCTACGAGGACTTCATCACCCAGACCGAGGCCAAGAACAAGGAGATCGTCACCGACCGTGACAAGCTCAACAAGATGGCAGCGGACTTCATCCTCAATATTGACAAGCTGATTGACGGGCAGGTCGAGAAGGCGGAAAAGGAAATCAAGGCCTTCACCGAAGCCGGCAAACTGCAACAGCGCCTCCACAAGCTGATGCTGGCCACGGAAATTCGCGGCGAAGGCAACGCCGCGCGCATCGCGGTCTTCAAGTCGCAGGCCCTGCGGGATCCCAAGGTGATTGAGGACGGACTCAAGAACTTCGAGGTGATGGACAAGAATTTCGAGGAACTGTTCGCGATGCTGACGGTCCAGGAAGACATTGCCGAATTGAACAAGGTCAAAGAAGACGCGCACGTCTACCGTGATACGATGAAGGAAATCATGGCGGATAACCTCGCTCTGGTTGACTTGGGCAAGAAGCGTCTGGAAGCGGCGACGCGCGTGGAAACCCTGGCGCACGAGACGCGCACGGCCGGCATGACACGGACGGTGGAAGCCGCCAACGCCTCGAACCAGACGCTGGCGTCATCCTCCTGGATCTTGATCGCTGGCCTCATCGTGGCGCTGGTGGTCGGGGTGGGCGTGGCCTACATGATCGTCCGTGGCACCAACAAGGTTCTGACGAATATCTCCGCCACCCTGGACGACGGCGCCAATCAGTTGGCCACCGCCGCCGGCCAGGTGTCCTCCGCCAGCCAGACCCTGGCCGAAGGGGCGAGCGAACAGGCCGCGTCACTTGAGGAGACCAGTGCCTCGCTCGAAGAGATGACCAGCATGGTCAAGCGCAACGCCGAGGCCGCCGGCAAGGCCAAGATCCTCGCCGGTGAGACGCGCACCGCCGCCGACGCCGGCACCACCGACATGGCCGAGATGAAAACCGCCATGAGCGAGATCAAGGTCTCCAGCAGCGAGGTCGCCAAGATCGTCAAGGACATCGACGAGATCGCATTCCAGACGAACATCCTGGCGTTGAACGCCGCCGTCGAGGCCGCCCGTGCGGGTGAAGCCGGGGCGGGGTTCGCCGTGGTGGCCGATGAAGTGCGCAACCTGGCCCAGCGCAGCGCCGCCAGCGCCAAGCAAACGGCCGCCAAGATCGAGGACGCCATCGCCAAGAGCGAACGCGGCGTGCAGATCAGCAACAAGGTCGCGGTGAGCTTCGAGCAGATCGCCACCAAAACGCGCGAAGTGGATCAATACGTGGCCGAGATCGCCAATGCCTCCAATGAACAGGCGCAAGGTGTCAGCCAGGTCAACATCGCCATCACGCAAATGGACAAGGTCACCCAATCCAACGCCGCCACCGCCGAGGAAAGCGCCGCCGCCGCCGAGGAACTCAAAGCCCAGGCCGAGTCCGTCAAAGAATCGGTGCTCACGCTCCAGCAACTGGTGGGCGGCACTTCGGGCGCGGCCACCACGGAACGCGCGGCCACACCGGGGGGTCGAACGATCCGCCACAAACCCGCCGTGGGCCGCAATCCCGCACCCGTTTCTGTGAAAGGCAACGGAGCCAGTCATCGAGGCAACGGTGTAAAACAGCTCATCACCACCGGACCCGCCTCCAAGGGAGAAGAGATCCCGATGGATGGGGATTTTAAGAACTTCTAACCGCCCCTCAAAAAACGCCCCTCAAAAAAACCTCAGCCCGCCAGCAGAGCGCACAACACGCCTGCTGGCGGGCCTTCTCCAAACCAGCTCATACAGTTTGACCGACTTGTGAAACCAATCGCCAAAACCATGCTCCCCGCCGGCTGCGGGATTCGAGGAGGAGGCGCCATGAACCGCAGCGCAAAATGGTTCCGGATCTACATCGCGGTGGCCGCCTTCAATCTGCTCACCATTTCGGGAAGCCTGTTCCTCAACCATCGGTTCATGAACATCCAGGTGGATTCGATCGGGGTGAATGAGGAGTGGGCCAAATGGCTCGAACGCTTTGCGCAACTGGCCGTGCTCGGCGGC
This sequence comes from Pedosphaera sp., assembly GCA_009695275.1. Classification (GTDB taxonomy): domain Bacteria; phylum Verrucomicrobiota; class Verrucomicrobiia; order Limisphaerales; family F1-12-MAGs170; genus F1-120-MAGs170. The sequence continues at coordinate 9,123 of SIBF01000009.1, forward strand.
GCGGTCAATGCGCCCGGCAACGACGTGTTCGATTCGCAGGACGTGGCCGGTGAGTCGGCCCGCCTGGCCACGGCGTTGGCCCGATTCGAAGAGGCTTGTGCCGACGCGGAGTCCACACTCGCCGCCAATGTTCCGGTGGCGTCCGCCCGGCTGCTTGGCCAGGACCTCACCGCGGTGCGCTGGGCAATGAAGGAGATGACCGGCGAAGCGGAGATGATCTTCTCCTCCTTTCGCCAGAAACAGCCGACCGAGGCGGGAAAGCGGATGGCCAACATGGACCGGAAATATGCCCATCTCAACGCGAGCTTGGAGCAACTCCGCGCTCACGTGCGCCATATCCACGCGGAGGATTTTAACGAGCAGCATTCCAAGGCGGCGGGTTTGCGTCGTTACGGACTCGCCATTGCTTCCGCCGTGATCTTGATGGTGCTGGTCTTCTCAATCCATGCCCACCGGATGGCCCGCGCGATGCGTCAGACCGATACGGAATTGCAGCTGGAAGTGGCCGAGCGCCGACGTTCCGAACACTCCGTGTTGGAGTCCAGGCGATTCCTCCAATCCACGCTCGATGCGCTCTCCGCGCACATCGCCATCCTCGACGAGTCCGGGGTCATCGTTTCCGTGAACGCCGCTTGGGACCGTTTCGCCAGTGATAACGAGCACGCCGTCACCGGACTGGGTGCGGGCCGGAACTATCTGGAAATGTGCGACCAGAGCCGGGGCGAATGCGCCGAGGAAGCGCCCGCCGTGGCGCGCGGCATTCGCGCCGTGATGGCGGGCGAACTGGAGGAGTTCCGCCTCGAATACCCCTGCCACAGGCCGAAGGAAAAGCGCTGGTTCATCGTCCGCGTCACCCGCTTCGGTGCGGAGGGCGCGCGGCGCATTGTCATCGCGCACGAGAACATCACCGAACGAAAGCAGGCCGAGGAGCGTCTGCGCGCGGCGCTTCACGAAGTTGAGAGCCAACAATTCGCCCTCAATGAATCGTCCATCGTCGGGATCACTGATCGCCGGGGCCACCTGACCTACGTCAACGACAAATTCTGCGCCATCAGCAAGTATCCTCGCGAGGAGTTGATGGGCCAGGATCATCGAATCATCAACTCCGGCCATCACTCGAAGGACTTTTTCAAGAAGCTCTGGACCACCATAAACCACGGGGAGGTCTGGCGCGGGCGGCTCTGCAATCGCGCCAAAGACGGCTCGCTCTACTGGGTGGACACGACCATCGTGCCGTTCAAGGATGAGTCCGGCACCATTATGCAGCATGTGGTCATCCGCTCCGATGTCACCGACCAGGTGCGGGCCGAGTGCGAATTGGACAAGGCGCACAAGAAACTGCTTGATGTCTCCCGGCAGGCGGGGATGGCGGAGATTGCGACGGGGGTGCTGCACAACGTGGGCAACGTGCTCAACAGCGTGAACGTCTCGGCCCACCTGGTTTCGGACCAGGCCCGCAAGACGCCCGTGGCGGATCTCGGGCGCGTGGTCGCGCTGCTGCGCGAGCAGGGCGCGAACCTCGGCGCGTTCTTCACCAGCGATGCGCGCGGGCCGAAGGTACCCGACTTCCTCGCCCAACTGGCCGACAAGTTCACGCGCCTGCAAGAGTCGCAGTTGATCGAGGTCGCCGCGCTCCAGAAGAACGTCGAGCACATCAAGGACATCGTGGCCATGCAGCAGAGCTACGCCAGGGTCTCCGGCCTCACCGAGAACCTCAGCCCCGTCGAGCTGATCGAGGACGCCCTGCGCATGAACGCCGGGTCGTTCCAGAAGCACGAGGTCGAGCTGGTGCGCGAACTGCCCGCCGACCTGCCGCTCGTGTGCGCGGACAAACACAAGGTGCTGCAAATCCTCGTCAACTTCCTGCGCAACGCCAAGCACGCCTGCGACGACTCGGGCCGCCCGGACAAGCGCATCACCGTGAGCGCGGTGAGCGAGAACGACCGCGTCCGCATCACCATCGTGGACAATGGCGTGGGCATTCCGGCGGAGAACCTGAACCGCATCTTCAACCACGGTTTCACCACCAAGAAGACCGGGCACGGCTTCGGCCTGCACAGCGCGGCCAACGCCGTGAAAGAAATGGGCGGGAGCATCACCGTCCACAGCGATGGACCCGGCCACGGCGCGAGGTTCACGCTGGAACTGCCAATTGAACAGCTTGAAGGGCTAATAGGGCCGAGCGGCTTGGACGACAGCCGCAGTTACCTGAAATCAAATACCCAAGACTCTAAACTCATTTCCCAAGCATGACACCTGACTTAAAAAACAACCGCATTCTCCTGATTGACGACAATCCGTCCATCCACGAGGACTACAAAAAGATCTTCGCGGGCGAAAACGATCACGGGCTAAACTCCGCGCGCGCCGACCTGTTCGGTGACGCCGGGGCCGCGTCGAAACCGGAGGGGTTCATCCTTGAGTCGGCCTTTCAAGGCCAGGAAGGATTGAAGCGCGTGGAGCAGGCGTGCGCGGCCGGACGCCCCTATGCGATGGCATTCGTCGATATGCGGATGCCGCCGGGCTGGGACGGAGTCGAAACCATCTCCAGGATTTGGGCCGTCTATCCCGACCTGCAGGTGGTCATCTGCACGGCCTACTCGGATTACACGCTGGATGACATGATCGCCAAACTGGGCCGGACTGATCGCTTCGTGCTGCTAAAGAAGCCGTTCGACAACGCGGAGGTGTTGCAACTGGCCAACTCGCTGACGGAGAAGTGGCGTCTCGCCCACGAACTCCGCCAGCAACTCGCCCACCTCGAACGGCTCGTCCAGGAACGCACCGCCGAACTCTGCGCCAGCAATGAGGCGTTGGCTGCGGAGGCGCATCGTTCACACGTCCTGGCCCGTGAAGCGCAGGCTGCCAGCAAGGCCAAGAGTGAATTCCTGGCCATGATGAGCCACGAAATCCGCACGCCGATGAGCGGCATTCTGGGCATGGCCGGACTGCTGCTCGACACCGAGCTGACCGCCGAACAGCGCGACTTTGCCTCGACCGTGCACGGCAGCGGCGAGTTGTTGCTGGACATCCTCAACGACATTCTCGATTTCTCGAAACTTGAAGCCGACCGCGTGGAGCTGGAAAAGGTCGAGTTCGATTTGCACGAGACGGTTGAAGGCATCGTCAAGCTGCTCGCCCTCCGCGCGCAGGAAAAGAATCTCACCACCGCCTTTCACATCGCCTCGAGGCTGCCGTCCCGCGTGCTCGGAGATTCTCACCGCCTTCGCCAGGTGCTGCTCAATCTCTTCAGCAACGCGATCAAGTTCACCGCTCAGGGCGGAGTCACGCTCGAAGTCACAGCTTCCGGCGAGTCACCCACAAAAGTGGATTTGCGCTTCGAAGTCCGCGACACCGGCATTGGCATCAGCGAGGAAACCCAACGCACACTTTTCCAGCCATTCGTGCAGGCGGATCTTTCAACCTCTCGCCGCTTCGGGGGCACCGGGCTGGGCCTGGCGATCTGCCGCAAGGTCGTCGGTTTGTTGGGCGGCGAAATCGGAGTCCAAAGTCAACAGGGCTCCGGCTCCACCTTCTGGTTCACCACGCAGATGGAGAAGGTCTTGACGCAGGAATCCACCGCCCCCGGCGTGGCGTTGTCAACGCTCACGGCGGCGGTTGCGGATCACACCACGCTCTTCCACTGCGCTGCTTCCGAGCGGGCGCCCCGGGTTCTCCTGGCCGAGGACAACGTCGTGAATCGAAAGCTTGCTACAATGCTGCTGCGCAAGCGGGGCATCGAAGTGGATTCCGCCGTCAACGGCCTCGAGGCGCTGGCTCAATGGGAGCGCGGCGGCCACGCGCTCATTCTCATGGATTGTCACATGCCCGAGATGGACGGCTATGAGGCCACCCGCCGGATTCGCGCCCGTGAAGTGAGTGAAGGCCGCGCGCGCATCCCGATCATCGCGCTCACCGCGAGCGTCCTCGATCAGGATCGAGAGCTGTGCCTGAGCGCGGGCATGGATAGCTTCCTGACCAAGCCCATCGAGATTCCACGGCTGGACCAACTGCTCCAGAGCGTGCTTGGCCGTTCGCCGGCCCACTCCGAGACCGCTTCTCCGGACGGTTCACCAATCGCAATCCAATCCTTCCTTCACGCCGCATGAACACATTGGCGGGTGCCTGAAAAACTCGCCGTCAACCACTCTCCCAGTGCTGCCCGCGGGGCGTGACCGTACAAGCTCCATGATTTTGACGTGCCAACCTCAACATCAAGCCACCTCATGAACTTGACTTTACCCATGCAACAAACACCGAACGAGGCCGTCGATGCATTCACCCGCAACGCCGTGCGTGACGTGTTCAAAAAGATGCTCGCCATCGAAGTGAAGGACGACAAACCGGCACCACTCGCTGAAGACGCCGGCGGACAGATTGTCGGATCCGTGGGCTTCACCGGCAAGGCCACGGGGATCATCTATCTCTCCGCCACCGCCAGCATGGGCCAGTTCGTGACCCGCAAGATGCTCGGACTTTCCGAAGCCGAGGTGGATGACGATATGATCAATGATGCTTTTGGCGAGCTGTGCAACATGGTGGTCGGCTCGGTAAAATCCCATCTCTGCGACTGCGGCTGGTCTTGCGTGTTGACGGTGCCCTCCATTGTGCGCGGCAAAGGGCTGAGCATCAAAACCATCGCCGACGTGAAAAGAACCTCGCTGGGTTTCCTCGCGGGCGAACAACGATTGCTGGTGGAAGTGACCGTCAAGAATCTTCCATTCTGAACGTATTTATGAGCATCAAAATACTGACCGTGATGACAGCAAAAGTGTCCGGATGATCGTGGCCGACGCGGGCCGCAGGCGGCAGCGCCTGCTGAATCTGGTGGACAATTCCCTCAAGTTCATCGGGCAGACCCGCCGGTTACCTTCCGTTTGCCTCCAGGCTGGCACGTCGTTTCTTTGCTTCCTCGATTGTCTTTTGTTCGAGTTCGCGCGGCATTTCCTCGTAATGATTGAATTCTTCGCCATGCACTCCGCTGCCGCCCGTGAGCGAACGGAGTGTGCTGGAGTAGCGGTAGAGTTCGCGCGCAGGAACCTGCGCCTTGATGATCTGGAAGTGGCCATCGACTTCGATGCCCTGGATCTTGCCGCGCCGGCTGGAAAGATCTCCCATCACCTTTCCCATGTAATCATCGGGGATCCGGATTTCCACCAACTGGATCGGTTCGAGCAGGCAGGCATGTGCCGTGGCGAACGCTTCTTTGAAGGCGAAGTAGCCGGCGATCTGGAATGCGATGTCCTTCGAGTCCACAGGGTGCATCTTGCCGTCGTAGAAATCGATCTTCAAATCCACCACGCGGTATCCGGCCAGGATGCCTTCCGTGCAGGCTTGTTGAACGCCCTTTTCGACCGAGGGCACAAAGGCACGGTCCACATTCTGGCCGGCCAGGGATTGTGAAAATTCAACGCCGGTGTCTCGCGGCCTGGGCTCGATGCGCATCCACACTTCGGCGAATTGTCCGGAGCCGCCGGTCTGTTTCTTGTGGCGGTACTTCGATTCACCCCGGCCTTTGATGGTCTCACGGTAGGCGATGCGCGGCTCGCCCAGTTCGACATGGACATTGTGGCGGCGGCGCAGCCGGTCCGCGATCAACTCCAGGTGGAGCTCGCCTTGAGCTGAAATCACCGTCTGGTGCAGTTCCCCGTCCACATGCCACAGGAAGGTCGGATCCTCCTCGTGAAGCGCGTTCAAGCCGGAGGCGGTCTTATCCTCCTCGCCTTTGACCTTCGCGATGAGTGACGCGTTGATGTTCGGCTTTGGATAAACCACTTTCGAGAGCGTGACCGGGTGCTTCGGATTGCACAGCGTGTTGCCCGTGTGCGTGTCCTTCAACTTCACCACCGCTCCGATGTCACCGGGGCCGATGTCATCCGTGATGGTGCGCTGCTGGCCGACGAGCTGGTAAATCTGACCGATGCGCTCATTGACCTTGCGGTCGCTGTTGAAAAGGTCCGTGCCCGCATGGATATGGCCGGAGTAAACACGGAAAAAGGAGAGTTCTCCAAAATGCGCCTCGGACATCGTCTTGAAAATATAGCAAACCGGCTCCTGGCCGTTGAGCTTCACTTCAACCTCAGCGCCGCTTGCATCGATGGCTTTCACAGTGGCGCGGTCCACCGGGGAGGAGCCGTACTTGGCGATAAAGTCCATGAGCCGGGCGACGCCGATGTTGCGCTCGGCGGAAATGCAGAAGATGGGGATGAACAGTTCCCTTTGCACCGCGGCGTGGATGCCCTTGCGGAATTCCTCCTCCGACAGGCCGCCTTCCTCGAAATACCTGGTCATGAGAGTGTCGTCAGATTCGGCAATGTGTTCGATGAGTTCGCGATGGAGTTCCTTGACCCTGGCTTCCCAGTTACCGGTGGCGGGAACTTCCTGGTACTTGCCGCTGTCGTCCGTGGCGTAGGTGACGACCTCATTGCGCAGGACATCCAGCACCTGGTTGAACTTCTGTCCTGGATTGACGGGCAGATTAAGCGGGAAGACATGACGACCGAATCGCTCCTGAGCCTGCTTCAGCACTTTGTCGAAGTCCGCATTCTCCCGGTCCATGCCGTTTACGACTATTATCTTCGGGATTTCGTACTGGGTGGCGTAATTCCAGACACGGTCCGTTCCCACGCCCATGCCGTCCACCGCATCCATGACCACCAGGGCAAAATCTCCCACGCGCAGGGCACTCAGCCCCTCGCTGATGAAATCCAGGTAACCCGGAGTGTCGATGATGTTGAACTTCTTTCCCTGCCATTCGAGATGCATCAACGAGGCGGAAACCGAGATCTGCCGCTGTTTCTCGCTCACGTGGTAGTCTGAAACGGTCGAGCCACTGGCGATGCGCCCCATGCGGGAGGTCGCCCTGGCACAATGAAGCATCGCTTCGCTCAACATGGTCTTGCCGCACGAGGCGTGGCCAACGATGGCGAAGTTGCGAATATCCGCTGGGAGGCAGGCTTTCATATCATCAAGTGTGCTGTCATCCGGAAGCGCATCAGGACAACCGTATTGATTTCCGCGCCGGACGGTTTTCGAGACAGGATGGACCGCTCGCCAAAACACCTGCAACCACTCTTAGGGAATCTGCGGTCGTCATTTGTTCAAAAAGGCACTCCTGCCACTCGATCCGCCGCGTGATGGGCATAATCTGTCCCCGGAGGCCGGAGGCAGGCAAGCGCAAAGGTTTCGCGAAGCGGCGAAATCGGGAGAGTCATGTTGCATCATGGCGTCGTCTTTGCTTCATTCTTCAGAACTATGCCGACTTACGAGTACAGTTGTCAGAAATGTGGGAAGCAATTTGACCTTTTCCAATCGATGACGGAGAAGGCGATCACCTCCTGTCCGAAGAACCTTTGCACGAGAAAGCCCTGGGCCAAGGGCAAGGTTCAGCGCGTCATCGGGGGTGGTGCCGGGTTGATCTTCAAGGGCTCCGGCTTTTACATCACAGATTACCGGAGCGACAAGTACAAGGAGGCGGCGAAGAAGGATGCGGGCGGCGGCGACGGGAAGCCCGCGGCAGCCAAGACGGAATCGAAATCCGAATCGAAGTCGGAGTCGAAGTCGGAGTCGAAGCCCGCGAAGACAGGCAGTGCTTCGACCTCCAAGTAAGTGCTCATGCTCATCCCGCTGACACAATGGCTGACTGCTCTCCGCAGTACGAGGGGCGGAAGTTCCCTGGCGCTGCTGGCAGTCCTGGCGGCCTTGTGCATCGGGGTTTCTCCCGTGGAAGGTGCGACGTCGCTCTTGAACGGCGGGAAAATCCGACGCTCCGAACAATTCGTCGTCCAGGACACGAGGCCATTCGGCCGCTCGTTGAGCGCGACGTGGGATGAACAGAACCCGGAAATGGTGCAATTGGAGCCGGGACCGCTTCTCTTTTGCGCCGAACGGGTCAAGGAGGGCGTGGCCCGGCAGCTTGGAATATCTTCTCGCGGCGGCTCTGAGATCGAACTCCAGATCTACGCGCCCAGGCGGAATGATGAAAACATTCTCATCCACTCGACGCTCTACGCGAACGGCTGGCGCTACAAGCTGCGAGTGCCGGATGACCTCCAACGGTCCCGCTTGGTGCGGGGCCTTGTGCAGGTGCTGTTGCTCGAACACGCCAATCGCGGAACCACTGGGAAGTCCGCGGAAATCCCGAGCTGGCTTCTCGAAGGGTTGACCCGGCAGGTCCTGGTCGATGTGGGCCCCACGCTGATCGTGGATGGAGTGCCGCGCAATTCCGTCAGACGCTCAATGCGGATCATTCATGGGGCCGACGCCCTTGCCGGGGTGCGTGAATTTGTGCGCCGGCAGCAGCCGCTCACGTTCACCGAGCTTTCCGAGCCGCTCTGGACCGAGCCGCCTCCAGATCAACTCATGCGGTACCAAATGTCGGCCCAGTTATTCCTGGCGCGGTTAATCGAGGCGCCGGATGGGCAGGCACGGCTGGCGCGGATGTTGCGCGCCCTGCCTGATTGCTGGAACTGGCAGACCGCCCTGCTGCGCACGTTCGATTTCCCTCGGTTGGTGGATGTGGAAAAGTGGTGGTCGGTCCAGATTGCGGCCTTTCGCGGCAACGATCCCGACGTGATACTCTCGCTTGACCGGGGCTTGGCACGGCTGGCGGATGTGCTTGCGGTGATCTCTCAAGTTCAACTGGACACCAACGCTTTGCCCATTCGCGCCAAGGTCACGGTGAGCCAGATCCTTTCTGAATGGGAATATGCCCAGCAACGGCCGGTCCTGCTCCGAAAACTTACCTTGCTCATGGCGATGCGCGGATCAGCGCCACGCCAGTTGGTGCCGCTCCTCGATGGCTATGCCGTCTGCATTCAAAGCTATGTTCAGCGCCGCGATCGTTCAGGGTATGACCCGGTCAGCAGGGTGCAGACGAACAAACCAGGCCCGATGCTCGCAAGGGAAGCCGCCCGGCAACTCGCGGAACTGGACAAGCAACGCGCGTCATTTCAGCGCCTGGCAATGGGGAATGACGGCGGTGCCAATCAATTGGCCCGGCCTTGAAAGCGCGGTTCAGTTCGATTGCCATTGAACCGATTCGCGATCGATCAAGCCATCAGCAGTTTTAATTTTGGGGAGCGCGACTGCGTGCGCAGCACCAGCCACCGCACGCTCGAACATGAGGGCTTGCTGCGGCTGGTTTCCGACGCAGCCGCACTCCGCCGCCGCATTCGCCGACACCTTTAGTCACACCTTCGCCGTTTGCGGGCATTGACAGAACCCCGCCCAAAACTTTTACTGCATTCGTTATGAAGATGAACCAGCGGTTGGCGATGCTCTTGATTGTTGCGGGTCTGAACACATTTGCCGTGGCGGCGGAGCAGACTGTCACAATCAAAGAGCCGACGGTGAACGTCCGGGGAAAACCGTCCTTCCTGGGCGAGGTGATCACCCAGCTCAAGAAAGGCGAGAAGGTGGTGGTTCTGGAGGAAATTGCCGTGGCCAAACCGAAGAAGGATGAGCCGGCGGCATGGCTGAAGATTCAGATGCCAGCCAATACCCCGGTCTGGGTCAACCATGGCTTTATTGATCCGACATCCAAGGCGGTCAGGGCTCCTAAACTCAATCTACGCGCGGGTCCAGGCGAAAACTTCAGCGTGATTGGCCGGCTGTTGCAGGGAGATGTGGTGAAGGAGATTCGGATCGTGGACGCCTGGATGGAAATCGACACACCGCCGGGCACCTATGCTTTCATCGCCTCGGAATTGGTCTCGAAGGAACCGGCCTCAGCGGCACCCGTGCCGGAAACGATCCCCGCAACTCTGCTTGTCGCCGCATCAGTAATTCCCAAGCCCGCAGACGTCGCAGTTCCCGCCACGCCACCGCCAGCACCCGTCACCGAGAAATCAGTGGCCGCTGAGCCGCCCCCGGTGGTCATCGTCGAGACGCCAGCAGTCGTGCCGGCCACGCCGAAGCCGGAGGTTCCGCAACCTGCACCCATCATTCCCGTCATAACTCCGGCTCCTGTCGTGGCGACGCCCGGGGTCAAGCCCGCAACGGAGCCTCCCGCGGAATCCAAGCCCGCGCCGAAGCGCATTGCGCAGCGTCAAGGAAGAGTGAAAAGCACTTTGAGCATTCAGGCTCCAACCTATTTCGAGCTCGTCGGCCAGGAAAGCGGCCGACTCATCAATTACATTCATCTGAACGACGAGGCCCTCTCCAAATTGGAAACGACGATCAAAGGCTTCAGGGATTACATCGGTCGCATTGTTATTGTGTCGGGCGAAGAAGCTGTTGATCCGCGATGGCCCAACACCCCGGTCATCGAAGTGGAAAGTCTGAAACTTGCCCTCTGATGTCGTCCGGTAACCTTATCGACGGACGCGCGATCGCCGAGCAAATCCACCGGGAAACCAGCACGCGAATTGCCGCTTTGAAGGCTCGGGGCGTGCAACCGGGCCTGGCATTTGTGCGCGTGGGAGAAGATCCCGCCTCCCAGGTTTATGTCGGGATGAAGGAGCGCACGAGCCAGCGTCTGGGGATTTATTCATTCACACGGGTGCTCCCGGAAACCGCCACGCAGGCGGAACTCCTCCAGCTCATCGGGGAACTCAACGGGGATTCCCGCATTCACGGCATCCTGGTTCAAGCGCCCATTCCCCGGCAGATCGATTCGACGTTGATCTACTCTTCTGTGCGGCCTGAGAAGGACGTGGATGGTTTCCATCCCGTCAACGCTGGCAAATTGCTGCTGGGTGACACGACCGGCTTTGTTCCATGCACGCCGGCTGGAGTTCATGAGCTTCTCATCCGAAGCGGAGTGAAGATCGAGGGCGCTGAAGTTGTCGTTCTGGGACGCGGCAACATCGTCGGAAAACCAATGGCTGCGTTGCTGGTGCAGAAGGCCCGGAATGCCAGTGCGACCGTGACCGTATGCCATTCCCAGAGCCGCAACATTGCGGAACATTGCCGGCGCGCGGACATCATCATTGCCGCGATGGGTGTTGCCCATTTTGTCAAAGTGGAGATGGTGCGTCCCGGCGCTGTCATCATGGATGTGGGTGTCAACCGGATCGCCGACCCTGCATCGAAGAGCGGCACCCGCCTGGTCGGTGATGTGGACTTTGCTGCAGTCCAGCCGATAGCCGGACGAATTACGCCAAATCCCGGCGGTGTCGGACCAATGACCATCGCCATGCTCATGGCGAACACAGTCCGCGCGGCGGAGATGGTGGCCACCTGAAGAAGCACACTCTATCAACCTCGGAACCTCGAACTGAACCAAACCAACATGCAACCGACTCGTATTCTGCCCGATCTCCAATGCTCTCTGCTCTGTGAAGAAGTGCGCCAGGAAATGACCGGCAACTTCATTCTTGTGGGCATCATCGGCTACATCCAGGTGCCGCAGCTTCCCGTCACCGCGCTCAAACTCTGCGTCTTCAACCGCTGGACCGCAGGCTTGGGGCAGTTCACGGAAAGCGTGCGTCTCATGGCTCCCGACGGAACGACGGTGCTTCGGCAGAGCCAGGTGAAATTTGCGCTCCAGGACGCCGCTCACAACGCCACCAACTGCACCGTTTTTACGCAGCTCAAATTCGAGACCGCCGGGGTCTATACCGTCGAAGTGCTGGTGGAAGACGTCATGAAACTCCGCTATCCCGTGCCGGTGGCGGTTGTGCAGCGGCCCGATCAGCAGCAGAAGTCGCCGGCTTGAAGCAAGACGCCGGGCACCCTGCACTTCCTACAGCTTACAAAATTCGACCGCAGCGGCACATGGTTGATATGCACGCTGAAGAAAAGACCGCTCCGGACGCCTGGCAGCCGTTCACCTTTGCAGGTGTGGCTGCGTTCGCAACAGCGCGAACCAGCAGGTTGCTGCTCGTTCAGGGCATCGTCTCGCTGGCCTGCGCCGCCTGCATGGCCGTGTTCTTCCATGCGGCATGGAGCAATTCCATCAGCGCGGCGATCGAGCAATTGCCCGACGAGGGCGGGATTCGCAACAGGGAATTGACCTGGGGCGGACGCGGACCTCAACGGTTGGGCGCTGGTACGTTTCTCTCGTTCGTCATTGATCCTGATGGTTCTGGCGAATTGGGTGAAGCAGCGGATGTCGAGTTCAACCTCACGCGCCATGAACTTCGAATTCGATCCTTATTTGGTTACGCGGCCTTGAAGTATCCCGGCGGCGTTGTAATCCCGCTGACTCGCGCGGAGCTTCAGCCTTGGTGGGGAGCGCGACGTCCGATCATCCTCGGGTTGGTCGCGCTGGGAAGCGTTTTCTGGCTTCTGACGATGTGGTGTCTCCTGGCGCTGATCTACTCGATTCCGCTGCGCCTCATCGCATTCTATCGCGACCGCAAGTTGTTGTTCTCCGAGGCGTGGCGGCTCGGCGGAGCCGCGGTTCTGCCGGCGGCGCTGTTCATGAGCATGGCGTTGATGGGCTATTTGATTCACCGGCTCAATTTTCTTCAGCTTCTAGCCGCAGGCGTGGCTCATGTTCTCATCGGGTGGCTGCTCGCTTTTGTAGCCATCAGCCATTTGAAACCGCTCAGCGTTGCGCCAGCTTCTCCGGGCCATCTCAGCAATCCATTTGCGGACGCGTCCTCAGCTCAGACTACCGAACCTCCGGATGAGTCCGGCACGGGCAACAAGGATTGAATCAAGGGACTAATTGAGTCCGGTAAAACTGCGTGGAGGGATCGTTGGGAAGAAAATCAAGGTGGATCAGTGTGCCGGTATCGTCGTTGAGATCCAACGTCGGCCCCTCTGTCCAATGGAGAAGATCGACGCTGCGATCCAATCGAAAACGCTGGTCGGGCTCGCCTGCGAACACAAACCCCGAATCCGAACTCATGACTGGATGTCTCACGAATTTCGGCGGGTTCTTCAGTACGGGACTGATTCGAGTGCGTAGAATCACGCCTTCGACGCCGGCAACGACAAGCTGGCCTTCGGATGAGGCGGCTCCGAAAAGGGATTTGCCGGTAATGGTGCCGATGTTTTCCCAGGAATCAAGATTCGTACTCGTCAGGACTGTTCCTTGCGTGCCGGTGACAAAAAGTTTTCCACCGACCTTTTCCACATCTGTCAGCCAGGCGGTGACGCCGCTCTTTCGGGAAGCCCATTGAACAGCATTGGAGCTCGTGAGGATGGTTCCATTTTGCCCCACCGCCACGAGTGTGCCGTCAAAATGACGAATCCGGTAAATCCAGTTGGTGGTCGAGGCGGAGAGAAGAGTCCAGAGCGATCCGTCAGGACTGGTGAGGATGGTTCCATTTTTGCCGACGGCCACAAGACCGCCGTCAAACGGCGCCACGGACGAAAGCAGTGAGGTGGTTGGCGTCTTCTGGCGGCTCCAGTTCACGCCATCCTTGCTCGTCAGGATGGTGCCCGCCCCTCCGCTGGCGACGAAGGAGTTGTTGAAGAACGTCACGCCTTGAAGATCGTTTGTGACGGGCTTCGGCTCGATCGCCGTCCAGACCAGGCCGAAAGTACTGACAGAGTTCGTGATGGTAATGCCCACGGCATTAGTTGAGGCCACGAACTCGTAGGAATTGGTGCTGATGGCGATGGTCCCACCGCTGCCGACGGCCACTGCAAGATTGGTGGAACCGCCTATTCCCAGATATACAGATGAGAATTGGCTTGCTGGCGGCAGCTCCTGGCTCCAGCGCCGCCCATCCTCGCTGGTGAGAATGGAGCCAAGGTCACCCACGGCGAAGTAAAAATCTCCGAGCCTTTTCACATCCCAGAGCCACTCCCGAGATGGTTCAGAAATCGGAAGCCAGGCTGTGGGATTTTGTGCATTCGTCTTGAACCCTTCAACCACAACTCCGGTGCGACCCGCCAGCACGATGCTGGTGCCATCCCAAATGGCGGCGGTGTAAGTCGCCGGCGGCGGTGGGAAGGCGACCGAGACACCTAGCTGATCGGTCCAAACGGATCCTTCCTTCAAGCGCGCTTCATTTTCTCCTGCCACCAATAGCGAACCGGAGGCGGCAGCCGTGGCAGCGTAGAGTGAATTCGTGGCACCTGTCGGAAGCCTGGTCCAGACGCGCCCGTTTGCGCTGGAGTAAGCGGTTCCCGCGTCTCCCACTGCAAGGAATTGTCCATCCACCCACGTTACTCGATTCAAATGCGATTTCGTCGGGCGTGCCGCCGCCTGCCACGTCGAGCCGTCCGGACTAGTTGCGAGGAATCCGTTCTCGCCCGCCACGACGAACAGTCCGGTTCCACCCGGAGTGCCGAAGGCGACCGAACGGAGCCACTCGCTGGTCCCGCTATTATGCCGCTGCCATTGATCGCCATTCGCGCTCGTATAAATGGCGCCGTTATCGCCGACGGCGACCAATGTCGCCGACGAAGCTGTCACGCCCTCCAGCCAGTCGTCTGTGGCGAGTGAGATTGCCGTGAGCCGATCAGGCGAGTCTCCGAAGACGACTGTTCCACGCTCACCAACAATGATGATGCGCTGGCCCTGGAGGACAACCGCGCGAAGGGCATTGGTTGTGTGGCTCGCGCGCGGGATCCAGTTCAGAACATCCTCCGAGGTGTAAACCTGTCCGTGATCAGCCACCTGGACATAAAAGCTGTTGGCACCTGCAAGATCAGCGATGTTGTTCCCATGAGGCGTCGGGTTGGACCACCGCCACAGCGGGGGCATCTGACTTCCTTGAGCAGCCGCGAACAGGACTGCCGCTCCGGCCAGAATCCCGATACGAAAACTGGAGACGACGGAAATGAAGGTCATGCGTTCTTCCTGAAGAGTATCTTTGCTAGGCGGCGGCGAAGGTTCCAGAAACAAGCTCATCGGCCTTGCTGTCAACTTTCGCATTCTGAAGGATCCCGCGCCTCCAGGGCATCGAAAGAATGAATGCAGATCTGTCCTCGGCGGCGCATCGAACTTCGATGCGAGCGCCCATTTCCCGCGCCAGATCCTCTGATATGGCCATGCGGCAATCGGCTGGTGAAGGAACAATCGAGGCGTCGATGTCTGAGGAGGCGCCTGATAGGAATCGGTTTCGACTGCGCCAGCCGAGAACTTCGATTGCCACGCCACTTTCATGCACCTGAAGAGCCAGTTCCAAATGATCTTTCCCGGCTTCACAAGTCTCCGCCGCCATCTCTATGAAATTCCCAAAAATCAGCCCGGCCAATTCGGCATGGGTTGCGATGAGCAAGGCGTCTCCGTCGATACGGGTGTCGAGTTCGATGCCTTGTTCGCGCAGAGAGGGCACATTCTTGATGGCCGTCAACTCCACGAAATCCGCGAGCGCCACTTTGTAACTGGACTTGTCATGGAAGCGTTCAAAGGTGCGGCGGGCGCCAACAAGAGTCAGACGCATTTTGCGGAGGTACTTTGCCGCGCGGCTGCAAACGACTCCTTGTTCCACGGGCGCATAGGCATTTGTCAGGCAGGCCTCCAGTTCCGCAACCGACTTTTGCATCGAGATAATCATGTTGCCAGCCACAGCGCCAACGGCGGTCAACTTCGCCGCCCGGCAGTTGTGGCGTTCGGACTCCATCAGCAGACCGGTGCGTGCCGCCAGCTCGGCGTGCGACTTCTTCAGCCAATGAAAACTAACGCCCACCAGCCCAGACAATAAGGCTCCACAGATCAACAGCACGAAAGCCGATTGATTCCACAGTTGCCGGTCCAAGGCTGCATACTGCCTGGCAAGATTTTCACCATCCAGGACGAGTTGGGCAACTCCCATAAAATCTGACTTCTCGCTTGAACTCAATGGCGCTGACACTTCCAAGATCGGAGCAAACGCCCTTTTGTTCTGCGGGGAAGAGCCAAGAAACAAATCTTCCAATCGAGCTTGCTCGGTATATCGGCTGACTGGCTCCAAAATTCTGAGTGATTTCCAGTCTTGCCCTGAGATCTGGGTGTCCGCGAGGTTCGCAGGGATGGCTGCGGACAATGCGCCCGAGGCATCAAAGAGCCGCACTCCGAGGAATCCTTTGGCTGCAATCATCTGACTCGCCTCGATCACCGCTGCAAGCTGGTCGGCGGGACGATCACTCTGCCAGTTGGAAGGCTCGGACTCCTTCGCCGCCCAGTGCCCTTGTAGGAGAGCGGCGAACGCCTGGCCGTCGCGGAGTGCGAGTTGGTGTCGCAGGTGCCCGCGCAGCCACCTCTGGCTGCTCAAGACCGCCGCACCGAGGATCGTCATCGCCAGCGCGATCACAAGAACCGGCAGATGCCGCAGTGCAAGTTGCTTGAATGAAGGACCATCGCTCATACTGGAGTCTCTTTCCTGAAATTTGCTTGAGGTCTTTGTGGAGGACACCCTGGGCGGTTGGACCACCCAGGGTGCTGGAACTTTCGTCGGGCTAGTCGCCACTCTTGCGGGATTTCGTTTGGGCGACCTCTTTGGCATTATCGACGGCATCTTTGTGCTCCGCCACCTTGTCCTTCAGCTCCTGAATCTTGGCTTTGAGTTCAGCACGGTTTTCGCGCTGTTGAGCGAGGAATTGTTCGCGCTGTTCCTTCAGCTTGCCCCGGAGTTCTTCACGAGACCTGGCATCTCCGTCCTTCATGCCCTTGAGCAATTCCGCCTTGGCGGCGAGGTAATCCGCCCGTTGCTGCTCGGCGATCGCCTGGGCCTTCTTGACCTCCGCAGAGAACTCAGGATGAGTGGCGTTGTTTGAGGCTTCAGGGCGTGACGGCCGCACGGGTGGCTGAGGCTTGCCCGCGGTTTCGGGCTGGCGGGGTGTGCTAGGTTTGTCGGGCGTGCCGGGTTGGGCAGGGGTCGCCGGTTGAGCAGGCGTTGCAGGTTGTGTTGCCTGATCCGCAGCGGTCGCTGGTTGAGCCGGGGTCGCGGGCGCTTCAGGCTGAGTCGGAGTCTCAGGCTGGGCAGGTGTTTCCGGTTTGGTCGGTGTTTCCGGAGTGGTTGGTTTTGCCGGCTTCTCGGCGGCGTAGGCAGTATTGGACGCTACCAACACTACAGCAAGGAATGCGAGAGTTAGAACGGATTTGGAGTTCTTCATAACATTACTTCTTTCTTTATTTGTTAGTGTGACCTTTGGCCACTTGCTAAAGCGTCATGCAATTGTTGTGCCCTCAGTGACATCACGTGCAATGTCACAAAACATTACAAACTTGTCGCGAAACTTTACACCGCGCAAACATCAGAAACTTGCTCGTGGGTAATCACCCCCAACATTTGCTGGAGTTTTCCTTGGATCTCCAAACGCATTGTTTCCTGCTGAACGAAAAAGAAACTGTCCAAGGCACCAGCCACGCATCCGCCCCTCGATGCGACAAGTTCACCCACTGGGAAAGCCAGTTCGCCACATAATTTCAGCAATCACGGCCTCCTTTGACGCGGGTCAAGCCTCCCTCGGGCAAAGCTGATAAGGTCCGCGCATTCTGTGGTGACCGCTCAACCCGGTTCCATGAAGTCTCATTATGTCTGAATCAAATCTCAATCCAGCTTCCGACGTGGACATCAACCCGGCGAAGCGAAGCGAGCGCTCGCCGGCAGGCTGGGCCTCGTGGCTCGCGCGGTTCAGCATGACGGTACTGTTGTTCGAGACCGTCACCGGCCTCGCCATCACGCTCGCGCCGTTTCATCCCTCGGTGCAATACGGCGTGCTTATCCACACCGCCCTCGGCGCGCTCACGCTGCTGCCAGTGGCATGGTACTGTTTGCGTCACTGGCTGGACTACCGGCACTGGGCGATGTCGCACGTCACCGTGCTCGGTTACGCGGCGCTGTGGGGATTGGTTGTGTGTTCGGTGTCGGGGCTGGTGCTCATGGGCGAGGCGATTTTCGGCGTGAGCACTTCCGCGCTGTGGCGGCAGATGCACCTCATCTCGACGCTGGTCATGCTCGCCGGATTGGCGCCGCATCTGTTCTTCGTGTGGGTGAAAGCGCGCAAGAGCGAGGCGGCTCCGGCGGCGCGCGGCTACGTGTGGCAATCGCTCGGCGCGGCGGCGCTGGGAATCGCGCTGGTCGCGGCGATGCCGGCGCTTTATTCCGGCGTGAAATACGTGAACAAATTTCCCGCCGACTACAATTTTCTCTACGGAACGAACCGTCCGTTCGCGCCGAGCCTGGCGAAGACCGACACGGGCGGCGCGTTCGACGGGCGGTCGCTGGCGGGTTCGCATTCATGCGGCACGGCGGGCTGCCACGAGCAAATCGTCGAGGAGTGGCAGCCAAGCGCGCATCGCTATGCGGCGATGGACAAGGTGTTCCTGAGCATTCAGGAAGTGATGGCCAAGCAGAACGGCGCGGAGTCCACGCGCTATTGCGGCGGTTGCCACGATCCCATCTCGCTCTTCAGCGGCACGAAAAACATTTTCGTCGAGAACCTCACCGGCATGCACGGATACCAGGAAGGCGTCTCGTGCCTGGCCTGCCACGCGATTCGCGAGACGGACATCAAGGGCAACGCCAACTACACCATCACCCAGCCCCGCGAATATCTCTGGCAATGGCAGACGAACGGCGTGGCGAAACTTGCGCGCGATTTTCTCATCCGCAGCTACCCGGCCGAGCACGCGAAGCTGGCCAAGCGCTCGTTCAAGAAGCCCGAGTATTGCGCGGCGTGTCACAAGCAGTTCATCGACGCCGAGGTCAACCGCGTCGGATGGGTCCAGCTCCAGAACCAATACGACAACTGGGCCAACTCGCACTGGAACAAGAAGGGCGACCCGCGCAAGACCGTCGAGTGCCGCGAGTGCCACATGCCGCTGGTGGACTCGACGGATCCCGCCGCCGGCGACGCGCTCGATTACAACCGCACGCCCGGCGACAAAAAGCACCGCAGCCATCGCTTCATCGCGGCGAACACCATCATCCCGAGCGCGCAGCGCGCGGAGTTGCCCGGCTGGGAAAAGCAACTTCAGCTCACCGAGCAATGGCTCAAGGGCGACCTGCCGGTGCCCGAGATCGCGGACAAGTGGGCCAACGGCCCCATCGTCACGGTACAAATCAGCGTGCCGCCCGCCGTCGCCCCCGGTGAGGAAATCCCGCTCAAGGTCACGATGGGATCGAACAAGGTCGGCCATGATTTTCCGACCGGCCCGCTCGACATCATCCAGAGCTGGCTTGAGATCACGGTGACGGATGACCTGGGCCGGGCGGTCTGGGTTTCCGGCAAGCGTGATGCGAAGAATTTCATCCAGCCGGGCACGTTTATGTTCAAGGCCGAGCCGGTGGATCAACACGGCAATCTCATCGACCGCCACAATCTGTGGGAGATGGTCGGCGTGCGCTATCGCCGCGCGCTGTTCCCCGGCTACTCGGACCAGGTGCAATTCCAGATTCCGTGTTCCGGCGCGCTCACCAAGGACGGCACGAACGCTCCCGTCGCCCGGGCGGACGCCTTCGACGTTCCAACGCCCGCAGTGCCCGCGCTGGATGCGCCCGGGGAGTATCGCGTCGCTGTGGCGCTGAACTATCGCAAGGTCGATCAGTTCCTCCTGAATTTTCTCTACGGTGAAACGAACAAGCTGACCGCGCCCGTGACCGAGATCGCGCGGGCCACCGCCACGGTGAAGGTGAAACCGAAGCAGCGGGCGGCGGCGAGCGGCCAGCAATCAGTCCAGGCAACAATCGGAGTACTGAAATGAGCGACGGCCGGCCTGGCGATGAACCGGAGCGCCGATTTCCAAATCGGCACGATGAGCAAGTGAAGGAGAACACGCCGATTGGGAAATCGGCGCTCCAATCTCCATCCGCCTCCAAAACTTCCCTCAGCCCCCGCCGTCGCCGTTTGCGCCTCACGATGGCGGCGTTGTCCGTGGTCGCGGTTCTCAGCTCGTCGCTCGGCGCGCTGATCTATTTCACGAGCCGTCCCGCGCAGTATCGTCCCGACGAGCAGAGCGCCGACATCACCAGCGACCTCGCGCGCAACCTGCCGCCCGAGACGCCGAAGCCGCGCTTCACCGACGTCACGCGCGCCGCGGGCCTGGGCGAGTTTCGCAACTTTACCGGCGTGCGCACGGGAGAGATGCCCGAGGACATCGCCCCCGGCCTGGCGTGGGGCGACTTCGACAACGACGGTGATGACGACCTCTTCCTCGTGAGCGCGGGTGGCGCGTTGAACGTGCCGGAGAATCAACTCCAGCCCTGCGCGCTCTTCGAGAACCTCGGCGACGGCACGTTCCGCCGCGTCGCGACATTTCCCGACACGCGCATCCATGGCAACGGCGCGGCCTGGGCTGATTACGATGGCGACGGATTTCTCGATCTGGTCGTGAGCGGCTTCAACGCGCTGCTGCTGTTTCACAACGAAGCGGCCGAGGGTGGCGGACGGAAATTTGTGTGCGACCTGCGCTTTCTGAATCCACCCGGCTTCTGGACGGGCGTGTCGTGGGGCGACTTCGACAACGACCGCGCGCCCGACCTCTACGTCTGCGGTTACATCGATTACGTGGTCACGGCTGAGGACCGCCAGAAGACTTCGACCCAGATTGGCTCGATGGTGCCGTTCACGCTGAACCCGGCATCCTTCAAGGGCGGAACCAATCTGCTCCTTCACAACAACCGCGACGGTACGTTCACTGATGTCGCGTCCGCGCTGAAGGTAACCAATCCCGAGGGCCGCAGCCTCGGCGCTCTCTGGCACGACTTCGATGAGGATGGCTGGCTCGACCTCTACGTGGCGAACGACATCTCGGATAATGTTTTTTTCCACAACACCGGCGGGAAGTTCGAGGACATCAGCCATCCGGCACTCGTGGCCGATTACCGGAGCGCGATGGGACTGGCGGTGGGCGATTACAACCGCGACGGAGATGACGACCTTTTCGTGTCGCACTGGGTCGCGCAGGAAAACGCGCTCTACGACAATACCTGGGCGGATTTCAATTACCCACGAGTAGCAGCCGACGTGAGGAGGCTCACGAATGAAGTCCGAAATGCGACATCCGGAACCCGCAATGAACAGAGCCTCGTCACCTCGGCTGCCACGAACAAATATCCCCTCCGCTTCATGGACATCGCCGACCAGAAGGGCCTCGGCCAGATCGCGCTGCCCTATGTCGGCTGGGGCACGGAGTTCGTGGACTTCGACGGCGACGGCTGGCTCGACCTTGTCGTGGCCAACGGCAGCACACTGGAGGAAGACGGTCTGCCGCCGAAGAAGCTCAAGCCGCAGGACACGCTGCTCTTCTGGAATCGGCGGGCGGAATACTTCCACAACATCGCGCCGCTCCACGCCGGTCTCAGCGAGAAACACGTCAGCCGCGGCCTCGCCGTCGCCGACTTCGACAACGACGGTGACATGGACTTCATCATCGCCGACCTCGGCGAAGGCGTGCGGCTTTTCCGCAACGACATGCAGACCGGCCACTGGCTGAAGATCCGCCTGCGCAGCCGGAATCATCTCGGTAAACCGGTCGGTTTCGGCGACGGCTCGAAAGTGATCGCCCATTTCGGCGGCGTGGCGCTGCGCCGGAGCGTGACGGGCGTGAGCTACCTTTCACAGAGCAGCCGCACGTTGCACTTCGGCCTGGGCGCGGCAACAAAAGTGGACCGCCTCGAAGTCCGCTGGCACGCCGGCGGGACGAACTTCTTCGAGAGCCTCGATGCCGACGCGAGCTACGACATCACGGAAGGTGAAGGCGCGCCGCGCAAACTTGCCCCGGCGCGCGGCGTTCACGCCGCTTCATCGCACTCAAGTTCGAGCACGGCGGAATTTGCAATAACGCCCCCAGAGAGTTCCACGCCGAAGCTGCCTGAAGGCCGCGCTCCCAACGACAAACAGCGCACGCTCGACTTCTGGTCCAAGCAACGTGCCGCAATGAACGCCATGAAGGTCGAGAAGGACAACGCCAAGGCCATCCCGCTTTTCCGGGAGGCCCTGGCCTTGAATCCCGCGCATGAAGATTCGCTCTATTACCTCGCGTCCTGTCTGGCTGGCCAGGGCGACACGGACGGCGCGCTCGCGCAGCTCGCCGAACTCAAGCGCCTCAACTCACAAAGCCAGCGCGGGTTCGCCCAATGGGGAACCCTGCGTGCCCTCTCTGCGACGTCATCAGCCGACCTGCAAGCCGCCGAGGAATCGCTCGCCCACGCCCACGCCATCAATCCCGAGGAGACGGGCGCGCTCCTGGTGCTCGGCGAAGTTGCGTTGCTCCGCGGCGGAACAAAGCTGGCCGACGAACGACTTGCCGCCGCCTGCCGCACGAATCCCAAAGCCGTTGGCGGTTTCTTTGTGCGCGGCTACCTCGCTTGGAAACGCGGCGACGACACGGGCGCGAAGAAATTTCTCGAAGACACCCGCGCCGCGCTCGGCAAGGAATGGCAGCCCAAGGGCGCAACCAGCGAAGGCGACGTGAAGCAGAAGCAGCACGTCGAGAAGACTCCTCTCACGCAGTTCTGGGAAGGCTGGGATGGTACCGCAGAACCGGGCCTTGCTTTCGTGAAACTCGACAGGCACCTCCAATCGAGCGTTCGCAAATGAACAGCTGGACCGACCCTGGTTTGCGCTGACCGGCCCCATGCTTGATTAACGTCAAGGCCGCGCCACTCATGCGTGAGCGACGCTTCAAACATGAACGAACCGCCACTCGTCGATGCAGACGAGCCGGGTTTGAGCCGGGTCAAGGCAGTTGCGCGGACGGCGAAGCAGAGTGGCTATGATGAATACGAATGAGACTCCGGTGATTTTGGACGCGCGGGGACTGGAACCACCCCAGCCGCTGGTCGTCATCCTCGAAGCCCTGGAGCGCCTGCCCAAAAGTGCGGAGATGCGCGCCTGCACGGATCGTCGGCCTCTGCATCTATACGCGCTGTTGGAGCAACGTGGCTTCACTGCTGAAACAGAGCAACAGAATGACGGAAGTTTTGTCACCACCATCCGCCATGCCTGATGCATCTCGGGTGGGAAGGCCCGGTCCCATGTCGGCGAAGGCCAGCGTCGGCACGGATGTCCGTGCTCCGTCGGTGGCCCTGCCGCTGCGGTTCATTTTGACGGGCATTGGCGCGCTTCTGACCGGGTGCGCGTGGCTGGTGCTGCGTCCAGACTTGCTGGCCACCTACCACTACAACCAATACGTTATTGCCGCCACGCACCTGTTCGTGCTCGGTTGGATTTGTTCCGCCATCATGGGTTCGATGTATCAGCTTGTGCCGGTCGCGCTGGAGGCGCGGCTCCATAGCGAGAAGCTGGCCCGCTGGCATTTTGCGCTGCACGTCACTGGCTTCGTCGGAATGGTCGTGATGTTTCAGAATTGGAATCTTAAATACGTGGGAAGTTTCGGTTCCATCCTTGCGCTCGGCGTCGGGCTGTTCATCTACAATCTGGTGCGCACGCTGGCGCGAATCCCGCGCTGGAATGTGGTGGCATTCGGGATCGCGTCATCACTTGCCTGGCTGGCGCTGGCGATTTTCGCGGGCCTTTACCTTGCCGCGGCGAAATGCTGGAGCTTCAGTCCGTTCGAGCCGCTGGCGCAAATGCACGCGCACGCGCACCTCGGCGGGCTGGGCTTCTTCGTGATGCTGATCGTGGCGGTTGGGTACAAACTCGTGCCAATGTTCGCGCTCAGCGAAGTGCAAAGCGCACGGCGCGCCGGCTGGTCAATCGTGCTGCTCAATGCGGGCCTTGCTGGAGTGTTCGCCACCATCCTGTTTTCCAGCCAGTGGAAGATCGTCTTCGGGTGCGTCGTCGTCGTCGGGCTGGCCTTCTACTGGTTGGAAATCCTGGCAATCCTGCGTGCTCGCAAGCGTCGCAACCTCGATTGGGGCCTGAAGTATTTTCTCACGGCCGTCGCACTGCTTGTTCCCGTCTCAGCACTGGGAGCCGTGCTCGCCTGGCCACAACTGCCGCTGACGCCGCTGACGGCGCAGATGGAAAATGTTTATGGATTCCTCGCGTTCATCGGCGTCGTCACGTTCGCCATCCTTGGAATGCTCTATAAAGTGGTGCCGTTCCTCGTTTGGTACGCCAGCTACAGCAAGGCCATTGGGCGGGGCAAAGTTCCATCCCTGGCCGGCCTTTATTCACCCACGCTGCAGGCCACCGGCTACTGGCTCTTCATCTCTGGCCTTCTGTTGACGAGCGTGGCGACGGCGCTTGCTCATGAATCCTGTGTGCGGGCTGGCTGCGTTGTGCTGCTGGCGAGCGTCATCGTCTTTGCTGTGAACATCGGAAAAGTGCTCATTCATCTCGTTCGGCCACGCATCGAACCGCTCGTGTTGAAACCCACTTTGCAAGGGGTCGCATGACGGTTGCGAACGCGAGTGGCAGTCACTGTGGGTCAGGCTGGAAGCCTGACCCACAGCCGTTGGACGCCGCTTTCCATCACCCCACGTATGAACATTACCAAGATTGACGAAGCCGCCATCTGGGAGGCTTTGCGCCAGGTCGTGGACCCCGAACTCGATTGCAACATCGTGGACCTCGGTCTCGTTTACGGCATCGCCATCAATGGAGTCACAATTTCCGTCACCATGACACTCACGACGCCCGGCTGCCCGATGCACGAGAGCATCGCCTGGGGCGTTCAATCAGCACTGCTGAATCTCGAAGGCGTGGAAGATGTTGAGGTGAACATCGTGTGGAGCCCACCGTGGACGCCCTCGCGCATGAGCGAATATGGACGCTCACACACGGGTGTTTCCGACAGTAGATGAGGCGGGATCATTACAAAATAGGTTGCTCTCATGAGCCCGTTCTTCGTTCGCGGAATGTGCGCGCGCGCGACAGGAAGTAAGTTTCCGCGATTATCGATCAGCAGCAGGGAGCAGTTGGTACGTTTACTTCTGCCGCAAGAATGCTTATGCCTGTGGTCGGCATGACCACCACACTGGCTGAACTCAAGCTCATCGGGATAGTCAACGCGCTCCGAAGTTGCCAGCTCTTCGCCGGGATTCCATCGCCGGAGCTGAACGCCATTGCTGAGATCACCTTTGTCAAAGCGATCAGCAAGGGCAGCTACCTTTTCCATGAGGGCGATCCGTCGCTCGGATTTTACATAGTGCAGATCGGCGCGATTAATGTGCATCGCGTTAACGGCGCTGGGAAGGAGCAGGTCATCCATGTGTTCCGCGCGGGTGAATCTTTCGCGGAAGGCACGCTCGCCACAGACAAGGGTTATCCCGCAGACGCACGGGCGGTGGACGCCTCGCAAGTTCTGCTTGTGCAAAAATCTGGCATTCTCGCTCTGTTGCGGAGGCAGCCGGAGCTGGCGCTGCGGATGCTCGGCTCGATGAGCGCCCACTTGCGCATTCTCGTCGGACAACTCGAAGACCTGACGCTCAAGGATGTCGAGACACGCCTGGCGAACTGGCTGGTCAAGCGCTGCCCCAATCCCTTGAATGACAAGCCAGCCAAGGTGGAGCTGCTCATGACCAAGCGTGTCCTCGCGGCGGAATTGGGCACGGTGAGCGAAACTTTTTCCCGGACGCTGGCGAAGTTTCGCGAACAGAGGCTCGTCACCGTCAAAGGCAAAACCATCCTGATCTTGAATCCACTCAAACTGGCCGACCTGCTGCGCCGTCATCTAGGCGAATAGCGGAATTCGGGAGATTTCAGAGTGCTGGCTGGTGGTCGCGGCCTTGATGGAAGTCAAGGTCTGCATGGCAATTCTCGGCAAATCTCCATCAGATCGGCAAACCTGACACGGCGGGCGTGCCGGAGCCTTCTTTACCACAATTCGGGCCCGTGCCGGGCATGTGTTCCAGAACGAAGGCTCGATCGAGAAGGCTCCGCAGCCGTCGTTGATGCCGCGTAAACAATGGAAAGTGACGTATGAAAACGTTCTCACTCGCCGGGCTGGAATGGCTCATCGGCATCACACTTTGCATAGTGACTGCCATGGCAGCAGACAAGACGGTGATGGTTAAGATCACCGCAGATGGTGAACAACCGGGCTACGAGGCGCGCAACGCGATGGACGGAAACCCCGATACTCTTTGGCACACTCCATTTGGTTCCAGCAATCCATCGCCTCCCCACCACATCGAAGTGGATCTCGGCGCCGCGTTTGAGATCTCTGGATTCGCCTGCCTTCCGCGAAAGGGCGGTGGCAACGGAACGATCAGGGATTACGCCTTCTTCGTCAGTGACGACGGGAAAAAGTTCAATCAGCCCGCCGCGACAGGTGCTTTCGCCAGCAGCAACAACTGGAATGAAATCAATCTCGCGATTCCGGTGAAGGGCCGGTACGTGCGGTTGCGCGTCTTGTCCGAGATCGGCGGACATCCGTGGAGTTCCATCGCCGAGCTGAGAATCCTGTCGCCTGGCGTGGAGTTTCTCTCCGGCCCGGTATGGGCGCTGAACATCCCCGGCCGTGACAGCCAGCCGCGAACGGAACTGGAATGGCAATACGCCTCGTTGCTCAACGAGCTGCGCGAACGAGACAAGATCAGCGCCTTGTCCAATCAAACTTTTCGTACCGAAGCGCTCATCCTGCCGGCCGACCGGGATCCGGCCGATGTCGTGGCGCGGCGTGTAGCGGCGTTGCTGGCAGACTTGAAGCGCAGTTTGGTGGCGCGTGATGTGGTTGCCTGGGAGGAACAACTCAATGCGTTGCGGATCGAGTTGACTGGCGTCACCACCGAGGACATCGAGAGGCGTTTCGGCCTGTTCAAACGATTGTGCGGACTGCGGCGAGAAATCGCTTTCGCCAATCCGCTCCTGGACTTTCACGAAATCGTTTTCGTCAAACGACACCGGTCGCTCTTCAACCACATGTGCGACCAGTATTACGGCATCACGGCACAACCCGGCGGTGGACTCCATGTCCTGGCTGATCCGTTCAGCTCGAACCCGACCGTTCGCGATGTGCTCGCCGATCCGGTCGTGACGAATGGTCGGCTCGCGGGAAAGAAACTGTCGGGTGTGCCGAGCAAGAGGTATCAGCTTCACTTCGACGGCGAGGGCAATCTGAGCGGCGATGAAACTGACGGCGGCGCGTTCCTGTCACCCGAGGTTTCCTATGACGGCAAGAGCATCCTGTTTGCCTACGTCGAATGCACGGGGGAACGCCAGCACCGGCATCACACTGACCCGACGCGGGGGCATTGGGCCGAGGGACGCTGTTACCATATTTTCCAGGTGAATGCGGATGGGTCTGGTTTGCGGCAATTGACCGATGGTACATGGAATGATTTCTCACCTTGCTGGCTTCCCAACGGGCGAATCGCATTCATCAGCGAACGGCGAGGTGGCTACCTGCGATGTGGACGCATGTGCCCGACCTACACGCTGTTCGACATGGCTGCCGATGGCAGCGATATCAATTGCCTGAGCGTTCACGAAACGAACGAATGGGATCCCAGCGTCACCAATGACGGACGCATTCTCTGGACGCGCTGGGATTACGTGGACCGGCACGGTTGCACCGCGCACATGCCTTGGATCACGACACTGGATGGTCGGGATCCGCGGCCAGTCCATGGAAATTATGCGCCACGCAAAGTCCGGCCCGACATGGAACTGAACGTGCGCGCCATCCCTGGTTCCCGAAAAATGGTCGCCACCGCAGCGCCCCATCACGGTCAGGCCTTCGGCTCGCTCATCATGATTGATCCCGAAGTGGCCGACAATGACGGCATGGCTCCGGTGAAACGGCTGACACCAGAAGTCGGGTTTCCGGAAAGCCAGGGCGGGGCCGAGGCTTTTGGAACCGCGTGGCCATTGAGCGAAAACTATTTCCTCTGCGTCTATGATTTGCGGATGCCTTCCGGTGACCATGTTGGGAAGCACCTCACGCAATATCCGAACAACTACGGCATCTATCTCGTGGACAGCTTCGGGAACAAGGAACTGATTTACCGTGATCCGGAAATCTCCTGCATGTCACCGATCCCGCTGCTACCGCGGCCCGGGCAACCGCTGGCTGCGCTGGCCACCGCGTCGGCCCGCGTCAATCCCGCCGCCCCAGTAACGGAAGCCGCCCGTCCGGCGGAAGCCACGGTGTCCGTGCTCAATGTCTATGACAGTCTGCTGCCGTGGCCCGACGGGACGAAAATCAAGGCGCTTCGAGTGCTACAGGTGCTGCCAATGACGGTTCCGTCCGGCACGCCTCCGCACGACACCGGACTGCGCGTTGCTGGAGCCGGCGATTCGGTGGTGCCCGTCCGGCACGTCCTGGGCACCGCGCCCGTCGAGGAAGATGGCAGCGCTCATTTGATCGTGCCGGCCAATCGGGAATTATTCTTCCAGGCACTGGACGAGCGCGGGCTGGCGGTGCAGTCGATGCGATCGGCCACCGCCTTGCGCGCCGGAGAACACCTGACCTGTCAGGGTTGCCATGCGTCCACCCAGCGCAGCCCACAAATGCCAGCGGAGACACCCCTGGCAATGCGACGCCCACCCTCGCACCTGAAACCGGACGTCGATGGCTCGAATCCGTTCAGCTATCCGCGCCTGGTGCAGTCAGTGCTCGACCGCAATTGCGTGTCCTGCCATGAGGATAATTGTGGCAAGGCACCCAATCTCGGACGCGAACCCCTGCACAAAAAGTGGTATGCGTCCTATTCCAGCCTGACCCCGCGATTCGGTTTTTACGATTACGGCGACAATTATCGCACCACCCCCGGTCGATTCGGCGCTCACGCGTCGAAGCTGCTCGCGTTGCTCGACAAGGGTCACTACGACGTCAAGCTCACCGAGGACGATTTCCACCGGTTGGCGTTGTGGCTCGATTGCAGTTCGATGTTCTACGGTGTTTACGAAAAGGAAGGTGGCGAAGCACAACTGCGCGGCGAGGTCGCCCGGCCCACGCTGGAGTGATTGGCTGAACTCCGCGAGGATCGCTGGTCCGGCTTATTTGGCCGCCGGTGCTCTCAATAATCCCGAGGTAATCTTCTCCAGATGCCAAATCTCCTTCTTCAACAGCGCCGAGACCCGGTGCTTGGTGAGATAAACGCGGGCGACGCTGATGCCGAGTGTCTGCGCCACCTCCGCCGGGCGCCAACCCTTGGTCACATGGAGATCGAACACCTGGAATTGCCGCTCCTCGATTCGTTCACGTACACGTTCCATGGC
Organism: Pedosphaera sp.; assembly: GCA_009695275.1. GTDB lineage: Bacteria > Verrucomicrobiota > Verrucomicrobiia > Limisphaerales > F1-12-MAGs170 > F1-120-MAGs170. The sequence continues at coordinate 38,025 of SIBF01000009.1, forward strand.
TTGCGCGAGAAGGTTCTTTTCCCAGGCGGTGTCCCATTCGACGCCGAACTCGGGAAGCGAAGGGTCCGGAATGCGCTCAATCGTCGCCGTGCTGCCAGCGTCGTCCTTGGGTAGTGCGTGCGACTCGCCGGCAATTCCTCCATCCCACTTCCGTTTCCTGATTTGATCCTGAATCCTCCAACGCACAAGTTACCACGCCGGATTTTCCAGGTATCACTTTTGCCGACACCGCCGCTGGTACTCAAGACACAGCGTTTTATCGAGTGAGGATGGATCCATGAACTCTCGTTACGTAGGCACGAAAGAATCACTTCGGCCACACGTCCAATCCAATCTTCTTGAGCAAAGCTTGGAATCGCGGTTCATCGCGCAGTCCATCCCAGGCGGGGTCTCTCCGCAGGCCACCCCCGCCAAAGTGTGGATTCACGAGCGCTTCTGCCTTCTTATCGAATGCACGTTCCAGGTATGTTAGGGCTTCGGCGCGATTGCCCAAGGCCGCGTGAACACGGGCCACGAAGTATGGCTGCACGTAGCGATTGCTCTTTTGTCGCTCCAGTTCCCGCAAGGTGTCTGCTGCTTTCTCACGTTCCCCCATGAGCGCATAGGTGTATCCTTCCAGGGCAAGGAACTCCGGTGCATTGAACAGGTCCCGCGTCTTTCGGATTTCTTCCAAGGCAAGGCGGAAATCCTTCTTCGCGATCGCGCACTGGGCGGCAAAGCAGTGCTGCCCGTATTGTTTTGCATCCAATGCGTCCGCGCGGTGCCCTTCACGAATGCCGTCGTCATAGCGTCCTTCCGCGAACGCTCCGATCGCTACGTACAGGCGGTGGAGCCAATCCGTGGGGTCCTCCGCCTCCAGTTTCCGCTGTTCGAGGCGTGACTCGTTTGTGCGCCCGATGGTCAGGTAGTACACAGCCCAAGAGATATGATCCTCGGGGTGCCAGCGGATCAGTCTTTCAAAGACTTGCTTTGCCTCCTGCCAGTTCCACTCGTAGGAGAGTTTGTAGAAAGCCAGCCAGTACTGAGCTTCGAAACTCGTATCGTCCAGCTTGAGGATCTCGAGCGCATGGGTCATAATCTCAGGCCAGACGTCATCCGCCGCCAACTCTCCAATGGCATAATCACGGATTGCCACGATCATCGTGTGGTAGGCGCGAATGCAGTCCCGATCAATCTGGATAGCGCGGTTGAGCGTCTTTCTGGACTTCGTGACTTCCTCCCGCGTGTTCATCGCCATCTCCGCCCATCCCTGTTAGGTCAGTCTAAGTGTTTCGATTTTGTTCAGGAGTTTCTGATCGATTTGTTGTGCAGCTCCCTCGGTAATTCTCAAGCCCAGCTTGTCTGCGATGCGTTCAATGGAATCTCGTTCCAGAGCGATCAAGTCATTGGTTTTGCCGGCGAAAGTCTCCTTCAACAGCGGCTGGTCGTTGCGCGCTTCATAGAGGCAAACCGTGAGGCTGATCGTGTCGTTCGTGGTTGAGATTTGGCCCGTCAGGATGTGGCTTGCGGTGTTCGTCTTCGCCAACGAACGCCGAAGTTCGTCCTCGTTCAACGAAACCCACCCGGATTTGCGCGGGCCCGTCTTCACACCGTGGATCAACGGCAGGGCGTCGATAAACGCATCAGTCAAATCGCCTCTTAAGTCGTCAATATACGCCGTGGCGTTCTGCCAGGGGCGGTCGTTCTCGACGGCATTCGTCCCCGTGTTGCGGAACGGCAGGACGAAAATGGAGACCCTCTCCTTCACAGCGGACACAGGGATCTGCCCTTGCTTCTGTCGCGGGTTGATGAACACCAGCGTGAGCAATGCCAGCAGCGCGGCGATCGGGATCGCGCGTTTCGTCAGGTTGAGCGCTTGTTCAAAGTTGCGCCGGGTTCGCACCGATTTTCCCCGCTGCAGCCGCTCAAGGTCTTTGCCCAATTCCACGGCTGATTGATAACGCCGTTCCGGGTCTTTGGCGCAAGCTTTAAGCAGGATTTCGTTGAACTCGACGACGGCGCGGCGATCCGGCCACTCGCGCAGGTCTTCGGGCAGCTCAGGAAACCGTCGGCGGTCCAGGCCGGTGCTGATTTCGTAGAGCAGTTTGCCCAGGCTGAAGATGTCGGCCTGAGGCGTACCGGGGCCTTCCGGCGGAAGGTAGCCTTCCGTCCCTACGATCGAGTGCGTGTCGCCCGCCTCGGTCACCAACCCGATGTCACCGAGCTTGGGCACATCGTTCACAAAAATCACGTTGGAGGGCTTTATATCCCGGTGAACGAGGCCGTGCTGATGCAAGTGCGCGAGGGCCGTCGTCAGCGAGAGACCGATTTGGATGCAGTCTGGGATGGGGAGGCGCGTGTGCTGTTCGAGGTCGGAGCGGAGAGTTCGTGGGATGTATTCCTTCGTAGCAGCCGAGGTGACGAGGCTCTGATTGATTCCCCGTTCATTTGAAGTGAGCCTCGTTACCTCGGCTGCTACGGGAGGAGTAGCGTCGTCCGCCAATTCCATCACATAATAGAAGCATCCGGCCGCGTCGTTCTTCCCCACGTGCAGAATCGCAAGCTGGCTGGGATGGGAGCGGGAGATCGGCTCGAAACGTTGAATGCCTTCGAACTCGCGTTCGCACGGGCGTGCGTCGCTGAAGCGGCTGCGGTGAATGATCTTCACCGCCCGGAATTCGCCAAGGACGTTGCGCGCGAGCCAGACTTCGCCATAGGCCCCGGCACCGATACGCCTCAACAGCTCGTAATCGGGAACCGTGATCCTTGCTGGTTCAACGCCGTCGGGACGTGAAGAACTTCCCCCGGTCGAAACGAATGGCCCGGCAGCATTCCACTTGGGGATTTCGCCGGACGGTTGCACAGCGGTTGCAGAGTAGTGTCAACCTTCCACGACTGCGATAGCGGAATTTGCTTTGAAGCACCTTGATCCAAATCAACGCGCACCGTCTTACGACCGGCAAAAATGACGCATGGCTAGCGAACACTGCCAAACACTGGACGTGAATCGAGGCCATGAACTCCGGAGGGACGAGTTTCACGAGTCCCCAACTGGAATGGGGTGTTGTCAGAGTGGGCCTCTTGGAACTCGGCCCTCCGGGGCAGGGAGATTCAAGGAGAGAGCGGAGCGATTCCGTGGCGGAGATCTTCCGGGCGCGGTCGGCAGGCTCGATTGGATTCTCTATCTGCCTGGCGCGGAGCTTGGAAGTTCTTCACATCGACTTCCGACCCATTGAAATCTGAATTGTTATGAAGATCACCGAGGTCGAAACCATCTTGATCGATGAATTCCCGAACCTTGTTTACGTCCGCCTGCACACGGATGAAGGGATCATCGGGCTGGGCGAAACTTTTTTCACGGCCGAAGCCGTCAAGGCTTGGATTCATTCCATGGCCGCGCCATATCTGCTGGGCAAAGACCCGTTGCGGATCGAACAACATTGGCACGGTCTCAACGGATTCGTTGGATTCAATAGCACTGGGGTTGAAATGAGGGCGCGCTCCGCGATCGACGTGGCGCTCTGGGACATCCTGGGCCAGGTCTGCCGCCAACCGCTTTATCAACTCCTGGGTGGAATCGTGCGTGAACGGGTGCCGGTTTACAACACGTGCGCCGGTTACGGCTACGTCCGGAAAAGCCTGGAGCGTTACATCGAGAAAAATTCCACCCCTGGTCCGCACGCGGCAGAAAACATCGGGCCTTACGAGGATCTCGAAGCCTTCACGCATCGCGCGGGCGAACTGGCACAAAGCCTCCTCGCGGAAGGTATTCGCGGGATGAAAATCTGGCCGTTTGATCCTTTCGCGGAAACTTCCGGAGGCCACTCGATTTCAGCGCAAGATCTCAAAACGGCTCTGCAACCCTTTGAGAAAATACGCGCGGCCGTAGGCGATCAGATCGAGATCATGGTCGAGCTTCATTCCATGTGGGATCTGCCAACGGCCATGAAGATCGCCCGCGCTTTGGAACCTTACGAGCCGGCATGGTATGAAGATCCAGTCAAGATGGATGACCTTGGCGCGCTTGTAAGATTTTCCGAAGCCACCCGGATTCCGACTGCCGCCAGCGAGACCCTGGCCACACGATGGTCCTTCCGCGAACTGTTGGAGCGGCGCGCTGCTGGAATGATCATTTACGACCCGACCTGGGTGGGTGGAATTTCTGAGGGCAAGAAGATCGCTGCGATGGCAGAAGCTTACCAGCTTCCCGCAACGCCGCACGATTGTGTTGGCCCGGTCTCCTTTGCTGTGGCCGTGCATATCTCAGTGAGCACGCCCAACACACCGATTCAAGAGTTTGTCCGGGCATTTTACACAAGTTGGTATCGCGAGCTCGTCACCGAACTGCCCAAAGTGTCCAACGGCTTTGTCGAACCGCTGACGGCTCCCGGATTGGGCACTCAATTACTTCCCGGGTTGCTCGATCGTGCGGATGTTCGTCGCCGGTGCAGTCGATGACGAAGGTGGTTTCGTTTGACCCTGGTCAAGGGGGGGCGCACTTCATTGGGCTAGGATTTGATCGTGAGTATTTCTTCGCCAGCCTGGGTCTGCGCGCTTGCTGCTTTCTTGGCACTTGTCGGCCAGCGAACTGGCGCAGCCCCTCCAGCAAGCAAGTCCAATGCATCGATGACGGCCATCGTGCAACCTGAACGCGGCTTGCTAGAATGGCACCTGAAAGGGCGCAAGCTGCTCGCCTACACCTTCGCAACAAATCAGTTCAAGCCCTACGTCCGTGAACTCTGCTCGCTCGCCGGCGACAATGTGCTTCGCGACGCGCCTGCTGATCATCTCCATCACCACGGATTGATGTATGCCATCCGGGTGAACGGCGTGAATTTTTGGGAAGAAGTCAACAAGCCCGGCCACGAATGCCACGTGAAGCTGCTTGCGCACGACACCGGCCACAGCCCCAATGGACTACCGCAGGCCAGCTTCACCGAACTCGTCCACTGGGTGCCGCATGGCGACCACGCGCTGGCGGACACAACGCCCTTTGCATCACTTGTCGAAAGACGAACACTCAGGCTGACGGTGGATGAGGCCAACGAAGAAGTCATGCTGGCGTGGCACGCGGAGTTTGAAGTTGGCGCGCGCACGAACCGAGTGACGCTTCACGGTTCTGATTACAACGGCCTCGGAATACGTCTTCCCGCCGCATGGGACCACGTCGCGCGCCATGAGAATTCGGAGGAAACACCTTACCCGGCAGGAGGCAAGCCAGGAGCGGTGCCGGCCCGCTGGGGCGCCGTGTCGCACACGGTTGACGGGCGCACGATGCAAGTCGTGCTCTTCGCCCGGCCGCGCGAGCACGCAGGCACGAACTCGTTCTTCGCGATGACCGAGCCGTTCACCTATTTGTCGGCGACCCAGGGTCTCGACAAAGCACCGCTCGAATACCGCGCCGGCGATCGTTTCGCCATCGATTATCTAGTGCTTGTTTACCCCACCGCCCGCACTGCGTCCCAAATGGAGGCGCGTTACTTGGCCTGGGCGCGCGAGCTCGACGACAAAAAACCAACAACACAGAGGTGACCTATGGGAGAAATTTATTTCGGCATCAACCTGGAGTTCGTCCGCCATCACGACAAGCCGTTCGAATGGGGCGTCGAGAAGGCCGCGCAGCTCGGCTATACGCACGTCGAGCCGATGGTGCATTGGGGCCGCGAGTTGTTGAGCGAGGCTGGCTACTTCCACAGCGTCTCGATGCTCGACGACCCGCTGCGCATCAAGCGCGCGTGCGACAAGGCGGGCGTTAAACTCTCCGGCCTCTCCGCTCACACGCCGCTCTGCAAACCGGAGATCAGTGTCGAGTATCTCAAGCAGGCCATCCGCTTCGCCGCCGAATGCGGCGCACCCGTGGTGAACACTGATGAAGGCCCCAAGCCGCCGTGGACCACCGAGGTCGAGGATTTCACTCTCATGCGCTACACGCTCATGGAAGCCGCGAAGGTCGCGGAGCCGCGTGGCATCCTCATAGGCCTTGAGCCGCACCAGCAATACAGCAAACACCCCGACGGCCTCGACCGCATCTACTCGCTGGTGAACAGCCCGGCCATCGGCATCAACTTCGATACGGGCAACAGCTACCTCTGCGGCCACGATCCGCTGAAGTGGCTCGCTCGCGTCGTGGACCGCCTCGTGCATCTGCATGCCAAGGACATCTCTGACGAGCAATCGAGCGCCGAGCGCGGCAAGGTCACCGGCACACCCGTCGGCTGCGCCTGTGGTGATGGGGTCATTGACTGGCTGTCAGTCAGCGAGATTTGCCGGAAAGCGAAACGCGACATTGTGCTCTCCGTCGAGTGCGGCACCGTTGAACAAGCGGAGCGCTCAATCAAGCACCTGAAAAATCTCGTGCAGCGTCGTCAGTGATTGGCATTCGCGGCGATTGGCGTCGCCCGAACGACTAATGTTCGGCCGCCGTTCCCGACTCCTCGAGCAAATGCCGGATCACATCCGCAGCGGAGTAACTATCGCGGTTCGGCGAGAGAAAACGAGAGATGTCCGCCACTTCATCGCCGGCGGTGAGGAGCGCTGGCTCACGATAGCCCCCTGGCTGAATCTGGCCCAGACCGATGGTGGACAACAGCCCGTTGCAGACGCACTTGCGGCCGTTGATATCGGCCAGGTCTCCGCCTTTGGCTACGTAATGGTCTTCGGGTTCGCCTGGACAACGGTAGCCGAGAGTCCCTTCTGGTTTGCGATAGGCGCGGCGCAAGTATCCAAGATCGCAAACTCGCTCACGCGCCAGATAGATTTCTGACTCGGAGAGCGTGTCGGCCAAACGCGCGACCTTGAATGGAAAGCCGGTGGGGGACGCCACTGGATCGGTGAAAACTTCCATGCCCCCGTCACGGCTGGAGCGCAGAACCTGTGCTTTCAATCCGGCCTCGATGCCGGACTCCTCGCAGAAAGCGAATGCTGTTCCTACTTGCACGCCGGCTGCTCCGATGCGCAACGCTTCGGCCAGGCGCGCCGGGGTGGCATACGAACCTGCCATCCAAAACGGCAACCCCAGGGCGCGGATCTTTTCGAGGTCCGGGACATCCCGCGACCCGTAAATCGGCTCGCCCCGTTCATTGAGTTGCGCAACACCCCGCGGCGGCGCGTTGTGCCCGCCGGCGGTGGGGCCTTCCACCACGAAGCCATCGACGCGCCCGCTGGCTTTGCGAGCGAGGGTCAGGGCGAGCACGGTGGAGGAAATGATGGCGAGAAAGTGAGGACGTTTCAGTTCGGGCGGAGTCGTTCCGCAGAAGGCCGCAGGATCAAAAGCGCAATAAAACTCGTCGCTCGGTCCAGCGCCTTCGACTTCGAGATTCAACCTTACCGTCTGACCTCGCGCCAGTTGATCCAGAAGGCCGGGAATGGCCATTGGAATGCCCGCGCCCATGAGCACGTAATCCACTCCCGCGAGCATCGCGCCAAAGAGCGAGGGCAGGGTGGGGAGCTGGATCTTTTGCAGGTAGTTGATGCCGACGAGCCCGGTGTGCCCTTCCTTGGCCAGGAAGACTTCAGCGAAATTGGCCAGCACGATGAGTTCGACCAGCGCCGGGGCGGGCTGTTGCGAAAGGATGGGGGTCGGTTTGAAAGGCTGGCCGGTTGGCTTGCCGCCAGGAATGAAGTAACGATCCAGTGCGCGTTGCGCCATCTCAGGAAAGGGAAACTGCGCGAGCGCCCGGCGCATATCCCCGTCCGGATCGCCCTCCTGCAATCGTCGTGCGAGAATTACGTCCAGCGCCGTGCCTGAGACAACCCCGAGCTGGCCCAGTTGGGAAACCGCGCGTGCCAGACGCCAGTTGGAGACACCAGCGCCCATGCCGCCCTGGATGATTAACGGATCAGACATAATGCTTTCAATCGGCGTAACGATAGCTGCGGGGGAGAATGAATACATTTGACGCGGGTCAAACCTACAGAGAGTTGGGAGGGGTCGATTGAAAGTGGCGGGCAAACCGCGTGGGTCAGGCTTCCAGCCTGACACTGGAGTTTGGACATTTCCTGAAGTCCTCGGTGAACATTTCGAAGTCGCGCAGCTCGCTGTCTCCCGAAGGGAGATTTGAGAATAACCCAGCCTTTCAAGGCTGGGATGTCCATGGAGAAATCCAAGTCCCGAACGGGACGGTTGAA
>SIBF01000232.1 GCA_009695275.1 Pedosphaera sp.
CCGGGGGGCTGGGGATCGAGTTATTCGTTGACGCCCGAGCCAAGCGGCAACTTGCTCGTCAAAGGCGATGTCCTGGCAGTGAACGGTCAGCACGGGTCCGGCTTGCTTCGCCTGCGCATGGATGTGCCCACGCCGCGGATCGAGGTGGATGCGAGTTCGGCCTACGTGATTGAAACCAACGGCCTGGTCAGCGTCAAGCTCGTCCGAACGGGCGACGTCTCCGCGCCGTTCACCGTGAATTGGGCGACCGACGGTGGCACCGCTCAACCAGGCGTGGACTTTGTGGCCACGAGCGGGAGCGTTACCTTTGGCGCGGGTGAATCCGATCATTCCATCTCGCTCCGGTTGCTGGACAACGCGTTTCCGGACGGCGATCGCACCGTGCGGCTGCGCGTGACGCTTCCAAACGGAGAGTCGCTGCCCGCAGCGTCATTCACGATTCTAAATGACGATCTTGGTTTTGTTCCTGGAGGCTCCTACGCGTTTCCCAACGGACGCTTCCTAATGAACGTCACCGGGAACTTTACCCGGACCAATGTGCGCATTGAAGCTTCCACTGATCTCCGCGAGTGGTGGGAGTGGATGCAGATGCCCCTTGATTCGCAAGTCATCAACCGGGATGCCTCCAGTGGTATGCAACTGTTCTATCGGTTGGTCAGCGAATAACCCCGATTTGATTGGACTCTCCGCGTCCCTGCAGGAATCGGGAAGTGCTGGTTCAGCACGCTTGAGGCAAAAAAACAGGGATGGACAATTGTCCATCCCTGTTGCGTAAACACCCTTGCGGACATGGCAGTCCGCACTGCGGAGACAGTTCAGTTGCCTTTCACGCGATAGAACTTGTCAGCGGTAGGTGACGCGATCGTCAGCGGGCTGGCACCGGCCTCGGTGGCATAGGTTCCGTTGACCGTTGCCGAACTCTGCAGCGTGCCGCCGGCGTAGGTGATGACGACACTCGTGCCGCTTTTCGCGACGGAAATCGTCGGCGGGGCCGCTGCGGTCTTCCCGATGGCGTAGTCGATCGTGTTGAACATCAGGGTCTTTCCCTCCTGGGTCAGGATCGTGACATCCGTGTCCCAGTTGGCGACCGCAGACGCCGTCTGCCCGAGGAAGAAGGCGATGCGCTTATTGGGCACGACGCTGCCGTCCACAAGCTTGTCGCCTTTTTCATAAACCCAAAGAGTGGGATACTTCCCGTCGGATTCAACACTGGCAATCACCTTGGCATCGGCCGATGGCGTGCCGTAGTTCAGGCTGTAGTGCGTGCTGAATACCTTGTTTTTTCCGGCGACCAACCCTTTCGCAATCGGATGGTCGGCTTTGCGGATGTACAAAGAGTCTCGACCGTCCATAATTTCAACGGCTTGGGTGGCTTCGGTGCGTCCGGTGTTTCCAAAAAACGAGAATTCATTGGAAAAGTCCTCCGGATGGGTCGTCCACTCCGCGTTGTCATACATAAAGGCCTCGTTGGAGATGATCGGAATATCGGTGTCTCGGAGGACGAATTTTTGCACCGCCGGGTCGCCGACCGGCTCAAGGACACTCCCAGATCCCAGGCTCTGGGAGATAAACACTACGTCCTGTCCCACCGCAGCGGCACGAATTGCGTCCGGCCCAACGCCAGAACTTAAGACAGTGACCACGTAACCCTTGGCCTGAAGGAGTGCGATGAAAGCCCCGTCGCCCAGACTCGGATCATCCGAATTCGCACAGAGAAATAGAATTTTCCCAGTTGACCTGCGGTTTTCATCATAGCCGAAGACGACTCCACCCGCGCCGGAGTGAGAAAGCCGGCCTGCGGAGTCGATGCCCAGAGAATGATTATCGGCGTCAGCCCGCCAAACTTGGAGGTTCTTCTCTGCCGGAGTCAGGGTCGCCAGATAGGCGGCATCGACTCCCTTGTATCTTGCCCGGTTGGCCCAGAAATACTGCACGCTCAGTGTGCCTTTTTCGGCATCGGCGAGTTTTCCATCGTCATCGTCCACGCCGATGTTGAATCCCATGAAGTAGCCGTTCGCCAGCTTGTTGCCGGCGGTGGCTGATTGGAACAAGTTTTTCTTGAATCGCACTTCCATCTGCCAGCCGCCTGTAACCTTCTTGCCGAAGCCGAAGATCTCGCCCGTCTTGCCATATTTCCAATCCACTTCCGAAGCCCAGGTCTGGCTGCCATTCTTCGTCCCTGCCGCATCGTCCCATCCACTGAACCGTCCCTCGTAATTTACGTAATTGTGCCCACCTACGGGGTCTTTGGAATTGTCGGTATTGTTGTCAAGCCTGTCGTAGAGAGCATCCACGACCATTTCGATGGCGTCGTCCTTCCAGAAGGAACCATTGTCGTCGTCGCTATTCACCACATCGTCCTTGGTGCTGACACCGACGTAGAAGAAATCGTCGTCATGCGAAAGAAAGAAAGTGAAGCTGCTATCCGCGGCATTGTCCCAGGCCAGCGGTACTCCAAAATCAAGATTCCAGGCATTGATGCCAGGAGTGACCTCAACTCCTTTGAATCCGCCGTATTCAGCAGATGTCGAGGCGCCATCGAGAGTGACCGAGCCATTGGCCACCTTTGGAACCATGAGAAAGGTTTTGCCAAGGGACGACCACGGTCCCGCCGAGGTGGTGTCGAAAGTTGTGACGTCGAATGCCTGGCTGTGTGCAAGCTGAGGCAACAATATTGAAGCGAGAACAAGAGGTAGATATGGATGCTTTTTCATAGGAAGCGGTGATCGGTTTTCTGGGAACAGAGAACTCTTAAACGAAGAACTCCCCTGAAGGCAATTCCAAAAACAAGAATAGGGCTATCCAGTTGACTCTTGTGGCCTGCAAATTGCCCCAACCGGTGGGGTGTTTAAGGGCAAACTGGCTACCAGCCGTTGCGTCACAAGAGTCAAGTGCATAGGCCTAAACAAGAAATCGGTCCGCAAACTCGATTATCATCAAGAGAGAATCCGTCCCGCTCTCATTTCCCCAGGCGGGCGGGATGCGTCAGAGTCATCACACCGACGCCAGCCGCAGCTGAGTGCGAGGAAATCACGCCATCGGGCCACCGGACGCCGATGCGCGCGGAAGCCGCCCCCGCTGGGACGACGAAAAACAACGTTGCGCTGGACTGCGAGAGATAGCCGCCTCCCGCGCGCACTTCCGCCACGCGTTTGGGTCTCGCGTCGAATGCTACTTCGACACGCGCGCCGACACCTGTCGGGTTGCCGGCAGGGCCACGCAGCCGGAGCGACAGCCAGTTCGCACCGGGCCTCTTTTGAGTTTCAAAACCGGCCAGCCCGCCATCGTTCTGGGCGGCGAGGAGATCGGGTGCCCCGTCCTTGTTCAAGTCAAGGAGAACGAGGGCGCGATATTCACCCGGCAGAACCAGTCCGCTTTCCATGGGTGGCGCTGGCTTGAACTCCATGCCCGTTCCGCCGCGCAGAAACAATCCAAGTCCTCCGTCCATCCGACCGGCCTCGGAGGGCGCGCCGTGAAAATTCTGCCCAAGGGCGAGATCACAGATGCCGTCTCCGTCCAGGTCTGCCGCGATGATGCCAAAACCCGGAGCGATTTGTGCCAGGCGTGGCAGCGCGCGAAAAGTGAAATGCCCGTGGCCATCGTTAAGCCAGAGGGCGGATTCAAGCGTTGTGATCTCAAAACGACTCGCTCTCGCCAATGCGGTTGCAGAGACCATTTGCTGGATGGTGGTTTGCGCGAAGGACTCGAACGTGGGGAATCCAGCCTCGATTGAAGGCATGGCCGCCATCAGCGCCGCACGTCTTCGAAACGGACGCCAGACGCCTTGGTCGCTGAACGCTTCGAGAAGCTGGGCTGGACGATCTGTTTCGAACTCGCCACGCCAGATTACGACCGGGTTTTCTGGCGACGCGCGGTAGCGAGTATTGAGACCAAGGTTCGTCGCGACCAAATCAATGTCACCATCGCCATCGACGTCTGCCGCCGCCAACCCCTGCCACAAGCCAGGGTGCTTCGAGAACTCGCCCGCGTCGCTGAGTTCGAGTCGCCCGGATCGGTTGAGGAAGAGCTTGAGAGGACCCCATTCATTGGCGGTCACCAGGTCAATCCAGCCGTCGTCATTCACGTCCGTCCAAATCGCGCTCGTGACCAGGCCGCTGTGACGGAGATCCGGCGCAATGCTGTCCGTGGCATCGACAAACCTGCCCCCTTCGTTCCTGAGGAGCCGGCTTTCGGGCATGATCAGGTATTGCCCAGGGACCACCCGGCCTCCGATGAACAAGTCCAGGTCTCCGTCGCGGTCAAAGTCTGCCGCGCACACGACGCTTCCGGAGACGCGATCCTCTGGCAAGGTGCCAGCCGGTGCGGATTCAAAATTGCCCCTGCCATCGTTCAGATAAAGCCGGTCCTGCAACAGCGGTGAGTTGGGTTCGCCTTCCACGCCGCCGGACACGACAAAGAGATCCTGGTCGCCGTCGCCGTCCGCATCAAAAAATAGCGCGCCCATGTCCTCGCATTCACGATCCCTCTCAAACGCCGACGGTATGACCGCGCGGAAGTGTCCGTCACTTTCCTGAATTCCAAGAGTGCCCGGTTGTCCGGCGGCACCGCCGAGATAAACATCATCATCGCCATCGCCGTCAATGTCGCCGATGGCCAGGCCCGGGCCGAGTTGAGAGAGTTTCCAAGGCAGAAGCGGTTCGCGGGCAAAGTCGTCAAAGGCGCGTTCTTGATGCCGGAGGCCAGGGGTGGCATCGGTTCGGCGAAACAAGGTTGACGAGGCTGCTGGAGCGGGTGTCATTTCAGCGGAGTCCGGTGTTTCGGTAATCGTGTAGGAACGATCGCTGGCGAGGTCCTGAAAGGTCTGCTGGATGCCGCTCGGCCAGCGCACGGTCAAACGTTTGACCCGCTCTTCGCCGCCCAAGCCGAAGTGGACGAGCGGTTCGTTGGCGGACATGTGGCCGCTTGCCAGGTTCAGGCATCGTGTTTGGATGCCGTGCGCGGTTTCCGCCCGGACGACCGTGCCGATGCCCCAGGCATTGCTGCGAGTTCCCTTCAACCGGATGACCATGCGATGCGCAACTGCCTCGCGGTTGCGATAGAGCGAGAACGTGGCGTCGAAGTTCATCACCGCGAGATCGAGATCGCCATCCGCATCGAAGTCCGCGACGCAGGCACCGAAACTGGCAGACAAGAGATCGAGCCCCCACTTCGTTTCCGCGCGCTCGAAGCGCAGCCCGCCGAGATTGCGGAAGGCCAGGTTTCTCTCGCGCAACACGGGCTGGGATCGCCAGCCTGGAGCGGCAGGCTGCGCCATTCTCGCCTGAAGATCCTCATGCACGTAGTCGCGCGACATGCCATTGGCAATGAACAGATCAATCCAGCCGTCATTGTCAAAATCGCCGAACTTCGGGGACCAGGTCCAATCCGTCGCGTCCAGGCCCGAGAGACGGGCGCCTTCGAAAACCCGTTCGCCGCCGGTGCCGAGATAGAGCGCATTGCGGGGATACTGCGGTGGATTGGCATGGGCGAAGAACCACTCGTTCTTCTGGAAGTCCTGGTGAATCACCATGCGCCGGGCGTGCGTGCTGCCGGCCATTTCAGTGGCCAGCAGATCCAGGTAACCGTCATTATTCACATCGGCGACATCGGTCCCCATTGACGCAAGCGGGACGCAGGGCAGCGCCGATGGAGCCACGTCGGTGAAGGTGCCGTCTCCGTTGTTCCGCCAGAGACGATCGGGCGTCTTGTGATCGTTCGCCACGTAGATGTCGGGCCAGCCGTCAGCGTTGTAATCCCACCAGCTCACACCGAGGCCAATATCGCGCCCTTGAATCCCTGCCCGGGCTGTCACGTTGCTGAACACACCGCTTGGCTGCTGATGGAACAACTGGTCCGGCTGGCCGGCGATGGCGAGTTCCATGCGCCCGCCTCCTTTATCCACAAGGGAAAACAAGTCGAGAAATTGCGGCGCGACTTCCGGATGACCGTCCGGTCCGCGCCGGATGACACCTCGATCCGAAGCATTGCGGGTGTTGGACGGCAGGCGCTGTTCCGCGCTCGCACCATCGCGGTGCGTGAGAAGAAACATGTCCAGCCGGCCATCCTTGTCGTAATCCGCAAAGGCCGCCATCACCGACGCGCCGGTCCAGTCGAGTCCGAAGTCGCGCGCGAGTTCCTGGAATACGCCGTTGCCTTGATTGATGAAGAGGAGATTTGGCGAGTTGAAACAACAGACGTAGAGATCGAGATCCCCATCGTTGTCCACATCGGCGAAGGTTGCGCCCATGCACCAGCGCCCTGGGGCGCGCACGCCCGCGCTTTCAGTCACATCGCTGAACCGCCACTCACCAAGGTTCCGGTAAAGGCGGCAGCCGCGGTCATAGTTCGTCACGAAGAGGTCGGGAAGTCCGTCGCCATCGAAGTCGCCCGCGCACACCCCGCTGCCCGATCCCTGTTCCTGCATCAAGGAGAGCGGTGCGTTTCGGGGAAATTCATGGACGAGATCGACACCGGAATGGAGAGGAGAAATCGACTCGAAGAGCGTTCCCGTCGAGGCCGCTCGCATTGGCATGGGCCTGGATTCAATTGCAGCCGCGCTCGCACCCAACTCGGTGAAACCGAGCCAGCAGACGAGACAAAAACAAAGCCTGAACATGATTCATCACGCGTCCCTTGAAGATCAAAGCGGCGCCTGGCGGAAGGATGAATGCCGCTTTACCTTCAGTGAGTCAATCCACCTGCGGGGGCTGTGTCGGGGTGAAGCTTGATACGAAGGCCGGGCTGGAGGAACGAGCGCGGCACCCACGAGGGCGAGTCACCAAATGGTGGCAGCGACGAGGAGCAAGGTGATGGAGCGAAATTGTAATGCACCATTCGACATTCCACGCGGCCGGAATGAATTCCGCGCTCCTGCAGCATGGATTCGGTTGAGAGCCTGCCCAAGCCATCAGCATGAAGAAAAGCTTGTGAATTCAGGCGCGTTCCCATCGAGTGATGTCATCTCAATATGACGCCGCCTGGTCCGATACCCGACAATCCCGGTGTCCCTTTGCTCGAAATGCACGGCGTGGTGAAATCCTTTCCCGGCGTGCAGGCGCTGCGCGGAGTCAATCTCAGCCTCAGAGCGGGCGAAGTCCTCGCACTTTTGGGTGAGAATGGCGCGGGAAAGAGCACGCTAATCAAGGTGCTTGGCGGCGCTCATTCCGCCGATGAAGGGCTCATCAAACTCAGCGGCCGCGCAACGGTGTTTCGCTCGCCTCACGATTCACGCGCGGCGGGTGTCGCCGTGATTTACCAGGAATTCAACCTCGTTCCCGGTTTGACCGCCGCTGAGAATATTTTTCTCGGCCAGGAAATCTCCCGCACAGGCTTCGTTGCTCGCAAGGCCGAGCGCCGGCGCGCTTACGAAATTTTTCAACGGCTCGGAGTCGAGCTCGATCTGGATGTTCCCTGCCGGCAACTGACGACGGCCCAGCAGCAACTTGTCGAAATCGCCAAGGCGCTCGCGTTCGAAGCCCGCATCATCGTCATGGACGAACCTAGCGCCGCCCTTACGTCGCATGAAGTGGAGAAACTTTTCGACATCATCCGCGACCTCAAGAAACACGGAATTGGAATTATCTACATCAGTCACCGGCTGGATGAGATTTTCACCATTGCCGACCGCGTGATGGTGTTGCGCGACGGCCAGAATGTAGGCGAACGGCCCATTGCCCGGATCACGCGGCACGAAATGATCGAGATGATGGTGGGGCGCGAATTGAAGAACGAGTTTCCTGTCCGGGTGGCGAACATAGGCAGCCCACGACTAAAAGTAACAGGCTTGCGGCGGGGGCGAGCCGTGCGCGATGTGTCGTTGTCCGTGAGTCGTGGCGAAATTCTCGCGCTTACCGGATTGGTTGGTGCCGGTCGCACGGAAACGATCCGGCTGATCTTCGGAGCGGATGACCGCGAGGCCGGCGAAATCCGGCTTGATGGAAAATTGCTGGCCCTCCGCTCGCCGGAGCAGGCGATCTCCGCCGGGATTGGTCTCCTGACTGAGGATCGCAAGCTTCAGGGTCTCGTGCTCGGCCATTCGGTGCGGGAAAACTTTGGGTTGCCGAATTTGACCTGGCTCTCGTGTCACGGTTTCGTGCAACACCGTCGCGAGCGGGTGGAGTTCGGCAATTACGTTGACCGGCTCAAGATCAAAACCTCCAGTCAGGAACAGCGCGCGGGAAATCTTTCCGGTGGCAACCAGCAGAAAGTCGTCCTTGCCAAATGGCTCGCGCGAAACTGTGAAGTCCTCATCTTCGACGAGCCGACGCGTGGCATTGACGTTGGAGGCAAATTCGAGATTTATCTCCTGATGAACGAACTCGCCGCCCAGGGAAAAGCCATCATCATGGTCAGTTCTGAACTGCCTGAAGTCCTGGGGATGGCGGACCGCATCCTCGTCATGCACGAGGGCCGGGTGACAGGTGAAATCAAGAATGCCCGCGAGACGACGCAGGAAGAGATCATGCGTCTCGCCGTGGCCTGATTTATGAAGAAATCCCTTTCCCGGATCTTCTCGGACTACGGGATGATTCTCGTCCTCCTGCTCCTCTGCGCGTTCTTCAGCGTGGTCACGTACACCGAGCAGTCACCGACGGGTGAGGCCGCCGCCAGGCAAGTCTTCGCGACACTGAAAAAACTGCCCGGCAAGAGCCCTCGAGTTTTGCTGGTTGCCAGCGATCAACCGGATGACGCAGCGTTCATCGCGAAACTGGAACGTGATCTGGCCGCATCCGGCGCGCAGATCCACGGTGTGATTCGCGGCGAACCCAGGGATGCCCGCGAGGCCCTGCAAAAACTCGCCGCTGCTGGCAATAAACTGGACGCCATCGCCTGCACTCGAGTCTCCGGGGCCTGGCTCGTATTCTCCGAATTAAAGGCCGACTTCCCAACGCTGGGAGAACCTCGCGTGATTACGCCCGGCAGCTACAAGTGGCCGAATTTTCTGAAACCGGAAAACCTCCTGAACATCGCCAACCAGATCGCCGTGATTGCCATCGTCGCCATTGGCATGACCATGGTGATTGTTACTGGCGGGATTGATCTTTCGGTGGGCAGTTTGCTCGCGCTTTCGGCCGTGCTCGCGGCGAAATTCATTCGGGACTCCGCTGGCGGAGCTGGAGCATCAACCGCCGGGATGGTTCTCGCGTGCATCGTGGCAATCCTGGCGTGCGGAGCCGTCGGTGGTTTTTCGGGGGCGATGATCACGCGGTTTGGCATCCCGCCATTCATCGTGACGCTCGCCATGATGCTGGTGGGAAGCGGTCTCGCGTACATCCTGGCCAAGGGGCAGTCGATCTATCAAATCCCGGATTCCTTCATCTGGCTGGGCCGGGGCGCGGATATTTTCAAACTTCCGAACGCGGTGGTCCTCATGCTGATTCTTTATGCCCTGGCACACGTGCTGATGTCGCGCATGAAGCTTGGACGTTACCTCTATGCCGTGGGCGGCAACCGCGAGGCAGCGCGGCTCTCTGGGGTGCCGGTCGAACGTGTCTTGATGTTCGCCTACATCGCCAGCGCGTTGCTGGCCGGTTTGGGCGGGGTGATCATGGCTTCCCAACTCAAGAGCGGCTCCGCCACCTACGGGAACATGTATGAACTCTACGTCATCGCCGCCGTCGTGGTCGGCGGCACCAGCCTGAGCGGCGGCGAGGGCAGAATGCTGGGCACTCTCACAGGCGCCTTTACCATCGCGGTGATCCAGAACGGAATGAACCTGACCAACGTCGAGAGCTACACGCAGAAAGTAGTGCTGGGCTTGGTAATCCTGGGCACCGTGCTGCTCGACAAGATCCGGCACCGCCATTGATTCAATGCGCCGGCTGATGTGGCGAGGCTCGATTCGCTTCACCGGCTAGCCTGCAAAATTCATAGTGGACTTGTTGGCCGGAAATTTTGGAGGAAAATTTCTCGCGAACGATGGTTTGAGTGCTGGTGAGGGATCAAAGCGACCGGGATCGCGCGTTTGTCGGACTTTTCCGGAGTGGGCGCGTGGTTTTGCGC
>SIBF01000010.1 GCA_009695275.1 Pedosphaera sp.
TTCTCCCCTGAGCCCCTCCTGCACACTGCTCCGCAACGCGTGCCGCCCCCGCGCCCCCTTCCGGCCGCCCGACTCAAAACCGTTCCGATCACCGGGATTTCAACTCGCCACTGTTTTTTCACCAGACCCCCATTCTTCTGAGGTGTGACCCTATGTGGAGGAGGAATTCATTCAGAGGAATTCCCGCCGCATTGTCGTCAACCCCCTGGCTTCCACTTTATCTCGGTCCTGTTCCTACGGCTAGGAACGCAAGCTTTCTGGCTAGGAAAGGAAGCGGGCTGAGACGCATCGGTTAATCTGGCTCTTATCCACATCGTGGCGGTTGAACATTCGAGCTCGAACCAATTGAGAACCCACTCATGCATGAGTAATTGGCTTACAGGAAGACAATGCCTTGCACCGCTTTTTTCCGCGGCGGCGGCGTTCGCGCTTTCGATTGCGCACCTTTCCCATCAAGCTTGCGCGGCAGAGGAAAACCCGGCAGAGATGCGGAATCAGCCGATCCTTGGCCTGACCGGGAAAGTCAGCGACCTCCGAGTCTCAGTGCCCGCGCGCGACACGATTGCCTCGGAGGACCTGTCATCACGGAATAATGACCTGGATTTGAAGAGGATGGCCGAGTGGGCGCTAAACTATCTGATCCGTACGCCCCGGCAGGACCTGGGCTACGAACCTGTCTTCCAGTGTAACCCGCTGGCCTGTCCGCCGGTTCCCGAGGGCCAAGATCCCGTCGTTGCTTGCGACACGGATGCGCGGATGGATTGGGAATGGTATTACATGCGCGATGTCACCGGCTCGACGAGAGGGCGTGAGATCGAAGCCGCGTTCCATAGGCGCATTAAGGAATACATTGATCCCGAGGGCCGTGTCTGGAGTCACCCCGGCTGCTTCAACGAGGGCAACACCACGGCGAAGTACGAGAAGAAGGACTTCGTCATTCATATTTGGGGAGCGACCAAGATACTTCAGAGCCTTTCGGAGGATTACGTGCGCACGCAGAACCCAGAATCCAAAGCGCTCGCTCGGAAGGTGATGCTGGCGCTCAAAAAGATCGCCACCTGGGACGGCGAAGAAAGATGTTGGATCAAATGCGGCATGGGTGCATTGCGCGCCGATGGTTCGGTCGTGCCCAATGGGTGGAACGCGCAGCCCGCGCCCTTGGTCGGGCCTTTGGTGACTTACTGGCTCGCCACTTCGGATGCGGAGGGGCTCCAGTTCGCCAAGGCCTACGCCGAAGGCGTGCTCAACAATTTACAGCCGGGAGGAATTCGTTTCCAGCCCAGCGGCGCGTTCAACGGACATAGTCACGCGACGATGCACGCCGTGTGGGGCATCGCGCACCTGGGGTTGGTCACCGACCACCGGCCCTACGTCGAATTTTCGAAGCGGGCCTGGGACTGGATGCTGACGCGCGGCACCGGCACGGGATGGTTCCCTGCGGGGCCGGACGATTGCAACGAGACGTGCTGCATCTCCGACATGATTTCGATCGCGGCGCTGCTAGGGAAGGCAGGCCACGCCGAATACTACGACTACGCCGAACGCTACTTGCGCAATCACATTGCCAGCCAACAGTTCATCGTGACGCCGGAATTCACGGCTTATTACCGCTCAAGAAACCTCGCTGCGGGCGAGGATAAGGTCGAGAAAGGGCTCGCCGAACTTCGCAAGTTTCAGGGCGGCATCATCGGTGGCTCGGGTCTCAATGATTTCGAGAACGAGCTGCTCGGCGGTGCTTCGGGCTTCCGGATGTTCGGTTGTTGCGCGCCCGAAGGGATGCGCGCGATTTACACCGCTTGGTTAAACACGATTGAACGCCGGCCCAAGACATCGGCTGGACCGGCAGGTGTTTACGTCAACATGAGCCTCAACCGCGAGTCGCCCTGGGGCAGAGTTGTTTCTTTCATGCCGGACGAGGGCCGACTCACCATCAAGGCCGCAATCCGAGAGGCGTTCTTCTTGCGGCCGCCACACTGGGCGGCTCGCACTGAGGTCCGCGCGTTCATCGGCACAAAGCGAGTGTTCACGGACTGGGTCGGCGATTACGTTCGCTTGCAGGCCAAGCCCGGCGACGAACTGACCATCACCTATCCGCTGATGGAATTCACCCATCAGGTCGCTGGCTTGTGGAAAGGCCGTCCCAACTTGCAACTCACCTACCAGTGGCGCGGGAATATGGTCACGAGCGTCAATCCCCCGGCGAAGGCGACACCGCTCTTCACGAGCCGACCGAGACTGCTGCCACCGCCGCCCGCCCGATGATCGCTGAACGCCCATAATCACAACCGAAACACAACCAAAACAACATGCCGCCCCTCGACACTCAGGCTCAGTCTGAACACCAGACGACGAGCTATGCCTTCCGCATCGCCATCGTGGCGGCACTCGGCGGCTTCTTGTTTGGCTATGACATCTCGATCATCTCGGGCGCGCTGATCTTCTTGAAATCGGAGTTCAACCTCGACCCATACCAACAGGGATTTGCCGTGAGCAGCGCCGCCATCGGTTGTATCGTCGGCCCTCTTGTGGCCGTGGCGTTGAGTGACGCCATTGGGCGCAGGCGAACGCTGGTCGTCGCAGCTGTGCTGCTGGGGATCTCCGCGATTGGCACCGCGCTTCCTCGAGACATGCTCCAGTTTAATTTGTTTCGGATCGTCGGCGGAGTAGGCGTCGGCCTAGCCTCGGTGGTTTCGCCGATGTACATCGCCGAGATGGCGCCGGCGCGGCTCCGCGGACGCCTGGTCTCGGTCAACCAACTGGCGATTGTCACCGGGTTGTTCATCGCGATTGTCGTTTCGTACGCGTTGTCCTTTAGCGGAAGCTGGCGCTGGATGTTCGCCTCGACTGCTCTGCCCGCTGTTTGTTGGATGGCGTGGCTGACCGTGCTGCCGGAAAGTCCGCGCTGGCTGGCGGCACGGGGACGCGAACCCGAGGCGCTGGCACTGCTCGCCAAGAGCGAAGGCCCGGCACAAGCCGAAACCGCGCTCAGAGAAATCAAAGAGTCTATCGCGGAAGAAACCGGTGGGTTGGCCGAACTCTTTCAGCCTGGCATGCGCCTCGCCCTGCTCGTGGCTGTCATGCTGGCCATCCTGCAACAAATGACGGGGGTAAGCATCCTGTTGGTCTATGCGCCGACGATCTTCAAGAGCGCCGGGTTCACCGCCACTTCCGATGCGATCTGGCAGGCCATTCCGTTGAACGTCTGGAACATCGCCTGTACCGCGGTGGCGTTCTGGCTGGTGGATCGGCTCGGAAGACGGCCCCTCCTGTTGATCGGGACCACCGGGATGGCCGTGGGTCTCATCATCATGGGCCTGTGCTTTCAGTTTCACTGGTCCGGTTACCCCGTGGTTGCGGTCATGTTCTTGTGCGTGGGCGCCTATGTCAGCAGCCTCGCGCCACTGACCTGGTTGATCATGTCGGAGATTTTTCCAACGCGCATTCGCGGGCGGGCGATGTCGATCGCCGGCGTGGCTCTTTGGCTCTCGTTCTTCATCGGGAGCCAGACTTTCCCGCCGTTGATTAGTTTCTTTGAAGGCAAGTTTGGTTCGCCGGCCGGCGTCTTTTGGTTGTTCGCCGCTGTCTGTGTGTTTGCCTTTGGTTTTTGCTGGCGCCTGGTCCCGGAGACCAAGGGCAGGACACTGGAGGCGATCGCGGCTTCCTGGAAGCAGCGCGGCCAGGGTTAATTCACCAAACAAACACTCGCCGATTTCCAACCGGTGAAAGCCGCCACGGATCACAAAACCGCACTCGTTACCGGGGCCGCCCAAGGGCTTGGCCGCGAAATCTGCCTGCAGATGGCGGCCCGGGGTTGGCGCACCGTCGTCGCGGATTTGAACCAGGATGCGGGACAACATTGCGCTGCGGAATGCCGCCAGAAGGGGCTGGATTCCCTGTTTGTCCCGGTGGACCTGGGGACAGCGGAAGGGCCGGCGGAAATGATCGATGCGGCGGTAGCACATTTTGGCCGGCTGGACGTGCTGATTAATTGCGCCGCTTATGCGACCGTCGAAGCCTTCACCGAAATGACGTCCCGCTCCTGGGAGCTAAGCTTGCTGGTCAACGTGCGCGGCATCGCGCTGGCCACCAGCGCCGCCGCACGCCACATGATCAAACAAGGCAGCGGGCGTATCATCAACATCACATCGCCCGCGTCGCGCATGGCGCTGCCCAACTATGCGGCTTATGCCGCCAGCAAGGCCGCGGTTGATTCGCTGACGCGCTCGGCGGCGGTCGCGTTGGCACCGAAAAATATTCAAGTCAACAGCGTCGCCCCGGGCATGATGAATACGGAGATGCAGCTCAAGACCGAAGCGCAATTCGCCGCGCTGGAAGGACAGGCCGATATGAACGCTTTCCTGGCCGCGCGCACCGCGCGAATCCCTTCCGGACGACGCACCACGTGCAAAGAGGTTGCCGAAGCGGTTGTCTGGCTCGCTGTGGATGCACCTGCCTACGTGACGGCGGAGCGCTTGAACATTTCCGGTGGCCTCGATAAGGACTGAGCATGTTGCCAACCCATTCTCTTCAGCCGCATCCGATCGCGGACATTCCCCGCTTGCAGCGCGCCGCACGGAAGCTGCGGCGTCACATGCTCACCATGGCGGCGGGCAAGGGCCAGGGTTACATCGGCCAAGGGTTGGGTTTCGCGGACATTCTTGCGGCGCTTTACTTTCACGAGATGAAGCACGACCCGCAGAATCCTGGGTGGGAAGATCGAGATCGCTTCATCCTCTCGACGGGCCATTACTCGATCGCGCTTTGGGCAGCGTTGGTTGAAATCGGCGTGTTGTCCGCCGATGAACTCGCCCAGTACGGCGCCGATGGCAGCCGGCTGGAAATGAGTACGCTCGACTCAACTCCGGGCGTCGAAATGACAGGAGGCTCGCTCGGCCACGGGCTGGGCCAGGGCGTCGGCATGGCTTTGGGCCTGCGCCTGGCGGGCAAATCGAGCCGCGTGTTCGTCGAGTTGTCAGACGGAGAGTTGCAGGAGGGTTCGACGTGGGAGGCCGCAATGGCTGCGGCCCATTTCAAACTCGACGGCCTCGTCGCGGTGATCGATTGCAATAGCATCCAGGCCGATGGGCCAATAGTCTTGAATATCGAACCTGTGGCTGAAAAGTGGAGAGCCTTTGGCTGGCTGACTACCGAAATTGACGGCAACAACATGCAGCAAATCATCGCGGCGCTCCACGCGGTGCGACGCGAGACGGACCAGCCGAAAGCCATCGTCGCCCGGACGGTGCCAGGCAAGGGAGTGCCATGCATTGAGCGCTGCGAGAAGGCGCATTTTCTGAACGTGACACATATCGATTGGGAAGACGCGATCCGTGAACTGGAGGCTCAACATGACTAAGCCGGGGCAAACCACCGCGATGGGAGTGCCTGAACTCGCCGAGGGCTATCCGGAGGTCTCCGCGCCATTTGGAGAAGCCCTGGTCAATGTGGGCCGGCAAAACCCAAAGGTAATTGGTTTGACCGCTGATCTGGGGAAGTACACGGACATCCTGTCGTTTGCCGCGGCGTTTCCGGAACGTTATTTCAACGTTGGCATGGCGGAGCAAAATCTAATTGGAATCGCGGCAGGTTTGGCGCGGACTGGGTTCGTTCCGTTTTGCACCACCTACTGCGTCTTTGCCACGCGCCGGGCTTATGATTTCATCGCCATCGGATGCGCATTGAGTCGAACCAATGTCAAGATCATCGCCGGTTTGCCTGGCCTCACGACCGGCTACGGCGGCACTCATCAGGGGATCGAAGATCTCGCCCTGATGCGCGCGATGCCGAACCTGACCGTGATCGATCCCTGCGACGCGACCGAGATCGCGCAAGCCACGGCGGTCATCGCCGACTACGACGGTCCCGTCTATATGCGCCTGCTCCGCGGCCGCGTACCGGTCGTGCTGGACCCGGTCACGTATCGCTTCGAAATCGGCAAAGCGCGGCTCCTGCGCAAAGGAACTGATGTGGCGTTTATCAGCACCGGCCTGATGACGCAACGAACGCTGGAGGCGGCGGCACAACTGGCAAATGACGGAGTGAGTGCGGCAGTGCTGCACGTGAGCACACTGAAGCCCTTCGACCGCGAGGCCGTATTGTCATTGATCGAGCGCGTGCCGAGAGTCATTACTGCGGAGAACCACGTCACGACCGGTGGCCTGGCCAGCGCGGTTGCTGACGCGGCTACCGATGCGGGACTTCGCTTGCGTCTGAAGCGCGTGGGCATCCCGGATTGTTTCTGCGAGTGCGGTTCGCTCCCTTACTTGGCCAAACGCTACCAGATGGATACCGCCAGCATCGTTGCCGCGGCGCGTACCGTGTTGGAGGAAGAACCAGTCCTTCCGGCGGCCGTCGCCTAAGACCCTATGCGCATCACTCGGATTGAAACGCTTCGCCTCCCAGACCATCCGAACGCGGTTTGGGTCCAGGTTCACACTTCGGATGGGCTGATTGGCCTCGGCGAGACCTACTACATTCCGGCCGCGGTCGAAGCGGTGATCCATGATTTTGCCGCACCGTTGTTGCTGGGGAAGTCCGTTTTCGATCGCGAGCGGCATTGGCAAAACCTTTTTTGTTCCGCAAACTTTTTCGGCTACGCCGGCGCTGAGATGCGCGCGGTGTCCGCCCTTGACCTCGCGTTGTGGGACCTCTTGGGCCAATCGGCCGGCCAGCCCATTTACAACCTCATCGGTGGCCGGTGCCGCGAATCCATTCCCGTCTATAATACTTGCGTCAACACACCAAAGTATCGCGACCAGGACGGCTTCCTGAACAAACCGGGCGAACTCGCCCAGTCGTTGCTTTCCGAGGGCTACACTCAAATGAAGGTGTGGCCATGGGACCGATTCGCACCGCAAATCGAGTCAGCCTCTTCCACGGGACCCGCCGGATGGTCGGCGATGGGACCTGTTGGCCACGTCCTCGCCCCGGCGCATCTCAAACAAGGCCTATGGACCGTGCAGGAAATTCGCAAAGCGGTCGGCGACCGGATCGAGATCGCCATCGAAGGCCATTCGCGTTGGGATGTGAACTGTGCGATCCGTCTCGCCCGCGCCCTCGAACCCTACGACGTCATTTGGATGGAAGACATCATTCAGCCGGACAGTGTCGAGGACCTGCGCCGGCTCGTCCAGGAAACACGCGTGCCCCAGTGCGTCAGCGAACGCCTGTTTACGAAGTACGCCTTCCGCGCGGTTCTCGAACGACAGGCCGCGCACATTGTGATGATCGACTTGATCTGGACGGGCGGTCTCACCGAAGCGATCAAGATCGCTGCCATGGCCGACGCCCACCATCTGGCGTTTGCGCCCCACGATTGCACGGGACCGGTCAACGTATTTGCAGCATTGCATCTTTGCGCAGCCCTGCCCAACGCCATGATCATGGAAGTCGTGCGTGGCTTTTGTGATGGTTATTATCTGGAACTTGTGGATCGACCAGTACCGATCAAGAACGGCCAGGCGAGGCTCGAATTCGGACCAGGGTTGGGAGTGAAATTGAGACCGGAAGTGTTGACGCGTTCGGATGCCCACGTCCGTATTTCCAAGCTCTAATCGAATCCACCAAGGCAACTCACCATGCCGAACCCATTACCGCCAGAATTGCACGAACAAATCCGCGAACGCAACGTGGCACCCGGCCAGGTGATCGCTTGGTGGCTGGGCGGGGCCGGCTTCATCTTCAAGACTTCGCAAGGAACGCAACTTTACCTCGACCCTTACCTCTCCGACGTGGTGAACGAGATCTTCGGCCAGGCGCGTGCTTTTCCACCTCCGTTGACGGCGGAGCAGGCGCGACCCGACGTGCTGATTTGCACTCACTGGCATGAGGACCACTTGGATCCTGGATCCATCCCTGTCATCGCCCGGAACAATCCCGACGCGCCCCTGCTGATGCCGCCCAGCGCGTTGGCACGAGCGGTCAGCTGGCACGTGCCGCGCCGTCAGATCACCACGCTGAAGGCGGGCCAGTCGCTCACGATCAAGGACATTAAGATTTCGGCCGTTGCCGCCCGGCATGACGCCGGCGTGGAGGGTTGGGAGGTGCATGACGGCGTCTGCCTCATTCTCGAGATCGAGGGGATGAGAATCTTTTTCTCGGGGGATACCGAGTATGATACCAGCCTGCGAAAGCTCAGAACCCTTGGTCTTCATGTCGCCTTCCTTTGCATCAACGGAGTTGGGGGGAACATGAATGCCCACGAAGCGGCGCTCTTGGGCTGGCAATTGGGCGCTCCCACGCTGGTGCCGATGCACCATTATTTGTGGCTGAACGCTATCGCCAACGACGAAGCCACCCTCGATCCTGCACTGCTCGCAAGCACCTACTCGAAGCTGGGTGGTCAAGGCCGTGTCATCGCTCCCGTTGTCGGTGAAGAAATCCTCCTGAGCCGAATTTAGTATGAACGGTCTCGCCGATAAACGAGTTTTCATCTCGGGCGGGTGCGGCGACATTGGCCGCGCTGTCGCCGCTCGATTCCTCACCGCCGGCGCGAAGGTTGTCTTGGGAGACGTTCTCCAGTCGGAAGAAGGAGTGCGCGTGGCCGAAGCTCTCCATTCCTCCCACGCGCTCTACACTCCGTGCGATGTGACTTCGGCGTCGTCGGTGGAAAACTCGTTTCGCATCGCCGAAGAAGAATGGAAAGGGATCGACGTTGCGGTTTGCTGCGCGGGCACGGTCGCGAATGAGCCGTTTCTCCAGATCACCGAAGCGCATTGGGAACGCACTCTTAACGTCAATCTCACCGGCAGCCTGCGAGTGGCCCAGGCGGCGGCGCGATTGATGATGAAGAATGCGCCGGATGAGAGAAAGCGGCGCGGGGCTGTGATCTTCACCGGAAGCTGGGTTCAATCAATGCCCTGGCCCGAAGGCGGCAGTTATTGCGCGAGCAAAGCCGGTCAGGAAATGCTCATGAAAGTGATGGCGCAGGAGTTGGCGCCCCACGGAATCACCTGCAACGTCGTCGCGCCCGGCATCGTTTATGCCGGGTTGAGCCGGGCCATTTATGATAGCGACGCCGTCTTCCGTCAGCGCGCCAATCAGACCATTCCGCTGGGAAGGCTCTGCTCTGCGGAAGAAGTCGCGGGAGCGTTCCTTTACCTGGCCAGCATCGATGGCACCTATGTAACCGGGACCACCATTGTGGTCGATGGCGGCGCTTCGCTGGTCAGGAGGGATCTGTCAAGTCACTGACCGACCAATACCCGGTAAAATCCATTGCGGACGGGTTTTGTTCAGAAGTATGCGTTTCTGCTTGGTGGTGGCGGTGACGGTGGCCTCTGATTTCCATGCGATGCCGAGGATTTCGCATTGGCAGGTTAAGTGCCTGCGGCCATTTCCTGAATGTTTGTCAGGCCATCTTGATCGGCATCATCCTGTTCGCCGCTGGTATTGGGATATTTTGTGGCAAGGCCGAAGTAATTTTGAGTAGTAACAGGGTTGGCTTGATTAGCTTGCAAAACGATGCATTTTAGCGCCGTCATTTTAGTGTGTTTGGTTCGATTCCGACCTCCGCCTCCAACTACACCCGTATTGCATGCCGATTACTCTGCCAATACACAACCAGCACACTCTTGACGCACTCAGATTGTGGGTGTGCGCACTTTTCAACCGCCGTTTACAGTGTCGGCTGCTTTCCCGCTCAACTGCTGATAGATGATAGCTGGACCAACGACTGAAAAACAGGAACTCGCCGGGCCCTCAATTGAATAGGGCCGATCTTCTGGATCAAGCTGGCCATCACGGGATCTTGGGCCAGGTGTTGAGTGCCGTTGTTCATGTTGGTGGGAGGAACTGCTGGAAGAATTGCTGAAGGGAAAGCGATCTTCTTGCTTCCCACGCTTCCCATAGACAAGCAGATGAACCATGGACTGGTCGTCATCTGGATCCGTGCCCCCAATGTCGGAGGACACGAGCACGCGATGCCGATTCCCCGCGAGCGCCACATCATCCGCCAGCGCGACCAATCCGAACACGAGCAGGGCATAGATCGGTGTCAGGAGAGTGCCAAGAATTGTATGACGGAATGGATATTTCATGCAGGTGTGTGGTTCATTCTTTCGCGTTCATTTTATCCAAGGCCACGGCCGCGAGGATGACGAAGCCTTTGATGATTTGCTGCCAGAAAGGGGAGACCTCCATCAGGACGAGGCCGTTGTTCAAAACCCCGATGATGAGGCAGCCGAGGACGGTGCCCAGCACGGAGCCGCGCCCGCCGCTGAGCGAGGTGCCGCCGATGACGACGGCGGCAATGGAGTCGAGTTCGTAGCCGATGCCGGCGTTCGGCGTGGCGGAGTCGAGCCGAGCAGTGAGCAGCAGGCCGGCGATGCCGGCGAGCGCGCCGCCGAGGGCATAGACCGTCACTTTGATGGCGCGCAGATTCAGGCCGCTGAGTTGCGCGGCGCGTTCATTCCCGCCAATCGCGTAGAGGTAGCGCCCCAGGCGGGTCTTGCGCGTGATGAGCACAAAGACGGCGACGAGCAGGCTGGCAATCCACACGGGCATGGGCAGCCCGAGCCAGTGCCCCGTGCCGATGAAGGCGAAGTCCGGGCCGAGGTCGGTGATGGGAAAGCCTTTCGTCCAAAGCTGGGTCAGGCCGCGCGCGATGCTCAACATCCCGAGCGTGGCGACGAACGGCGGCAGCTTGAAGCGCGTGATGACCCAGCCATTGAACCAGCCGAGCGCCGCCCCCACGGCCAGCCCGGCGACGAGAGCGCCGAACGTCGTGAATTGTAACGCCACCCCGAAGGCCGGCAGCATGATGCCATTTTTCAATAGCCCCGCCGCGACCGCGCCAGAGAACGCGAGCACAGAGCCGACGGACAAATCAATGCCGCCACTGAGAATCACTAGCGTCATGCCGATGGAGAGGCAAAGGTTCACAGAGATTTGCCGGAGCACGTTGAGCCCATTCTCCTGGCTGAGGAACGTCCCGGAAATCTGCGGCATCAGACTCAGCGCGACGACCATGAGCAGGAGCGCGGCAACGCTTTGGAAACGGGCGAGAAAATCTTTGGTCTGGGGACTCATGTCAGTTCTTCGGCAGTGCGGCTTTCATGATGTTTTCCTCGTTCGCCTCGGCGCGGGTGAATTCGGCGGTCTTGCGTCCTTCGCTCATCACGATGATACGGTCGGCCACGGCGAGAATCTCCGGCAGCTCCGACGACACCATGACGACGCCGAGACCGCTGGCGATGAGTTCGTCCATGAGCGCGTAAATTTCCTTCTTCGCGTTGATGTCGATGCCGCGGGTCGGTTCGTCGAGCAGCAACACCTTTGGCTGGGTGGCCAGCCACTTTGAAAGCACGACTTTCTGCTGGTTGCCGCCGCTCAAGTTGCGCACGAGCTGATGCACCGAGGGCGTCTTGGTGTGCAGCCGGGTCACGTAGCCGGAGGCGAGTTCATTCTCGCGCGCAGCGTCGAGCAGACCGAGGCGCTCCGTCTTGCCGATGCACGCGAGGCTCGTGTTGGCGGCGACGCTGAGGGAGAGAACGAGCCCTTCGCGCTTGCGGTCCTCCGGCGCGAGCACCACGCCCGCGTCAATCGCCTGGCGGGCATTTTGAAACCACACTTCCCGGCCATCCACGGTGATCTTGCCCTTCGCGCGTTTCGGGTGCTGACCGAACAAAGTTTCCAGCAATTCGGTCCGCCCCGCGCCCATGAGTCCGAAGACGCCGAGCACTTCGCCGCGCCGCAGATGGAGCGACACATCGCGCACCGCGAAGTCGCCCGCACGCTCAGGATGCGTGAGGTGCAGACTCGCGACCCGCAGCACTTCCGCGCCGGGTTCGGCGTGCGTGCGCGAAAACATCTCCGATAAATCGCGCCCGACCATCATTCGCACGATGTCATCGTGGCTGGCGGCGTTCGCGGCTTGCGAACCGACGTAACGCCCGTCGCGCATGACCGTGAATTCGTCCGCGATGAGCGGCAGTTCATCGAGCTTATGCGTGATATAGATGATGGCCACGCCATCGCGTTTGAGCTGATGGATGAGTTCGTGCAGCACCGCGACTTCCTGCTCGGTGATGGCCGAAGTCGGCTCGTCCATGATGATGACGCGCGCGCGCATCGAAAGCGCCCTGGCGATTTCCACCACTTGTTGCTGCCCCACGCGCAAGCCCGACATGAGCGTCTGCGGCGACACCTCAAGCTTCAGCCGGCGCAACCACTCGGCGGCGTCACGATTCATCCGCGCGTCGTCAATCAGTCCCGTGCGGGTGAGCGGCTCGCGGCCTAGAAACATGTTCTGCGCGACCGTCAGATGAGGGATGAGATTCAGCTCCTGAAAGATGATGGCGATGCCCGCCTCGCGCGCCTCGCGCGGGTTGCGGAACGACACGCGCCGGCCTTCGAGCAGAATCTCTCCGCTGTCCGCCGGGAACACGCCCGCGAGGATGTTCATGAGCGTGGACTTGCCCGCGCCGTTCTCGCCAAGCAGCGCGTGCAGCCGCCCGCGCCGCACGGTGAGCGACACGTCATCGAGCGCCTTCACGCCGGGGAAGGATTTGGAAATCCCCCGCGCTTCGAGGACCATGCCCACCTCTGTCGCGTCAGTGCTCACGGCCATTCGACCTTGATGGGAATCAGAGTCAGCGCCTCCGGCCTGGCGTCTTCCTCCAACTCGAAACAACCGGCGAAACGAATTGTCTTCCCCAGCGCCGCCGCCTGCTTCAACGCGGGCGACACCTTCGTTTCCACGAGGGCGTTCAACTGCGTCGAGAGCGCGTTGAACTCCTGCGAGTCGGGATACGCGCTCACGTCGAGCAGGCCGGACGCGTCGCGCACGGTGTTGCCGAACAGCAGGCCGACGGAAAGGCTAACCTTCGCGTCCTTCCCATCGAGCGCGACGACGATGGCGTCGTCCCCGACTTCGGCCACCTTGCCCGAGCCGCGCACCAGAAACATCGTCGCACCGCCGATGCCGAGCGTGCGGCCATGCTGCTTCCGCGCCGCGGCGGGGTCTTTCGCCAGCGCCGCCAGCAATTCTTTCACCTCCACCGCCCGCTCCGTTCCCGGCAACAGCTTTGCCTCCCAAAACTCCGTCGCGGCCTTCACCGAATCGAAGACGCCCGCCTTTTGCTCCTGCTGCGCCTGCTTCAGCGGGACGATGTGGAAGAGCGGGAAGCGCCAGGACACCAGGGCCGCAACGGCGAGCGCGGCGACGACGAACAGTGGCGTGCGGCTTGGCATCAGGCGTTATTTGGCGGCGGGCTTCTTCCCGTAGTTGCCGAACTGGCCCACGTTCTCCGGCGTCACCAGCTCGACCTTCACTGGAATCTTCTGCGGAAAGTCCCGCTTGCCCTTGAGGTATTCGTGGGCGAACTCGGCGGACTTCGCGGCCATCACTTTCGGGAACTGCATCCCGGTCGCGGCGATTTTCTTTTCGGCAATGAGCTTCATCACGTCGTCCGCGCCGTCGAAGCCGAAGACTTTCACCTGGTCCGCCTTGCCCGCGCTGAGGACGGCCTGATACGCGCCCATCGCCATCGCGTCGTTGCCGCAAAAGACCGCCTTCACTCCGGGGTTCTTTTGCAGGATGGACTCCATGACTTCGAGCGCCTTCGCGCGGTCGAAATCCGCGCTCTGCTGCGCGACCATCTTCAGGCCGGGAAAACGGTCCACGACGCTGTGAAAGCCCTTCGAGCGGTTGAACGTGTTGTTGTCGCCGACGATGCCGAGCAGCTCCGCGTAGGAGCCCTCCTTGCCGACCGTCTTCACAAAATACTGCCCGAGCGCGACGCAGCCGGAGTAGTTGTCGGATAGCAACTGCGCGGTCGCCGCGTCGGTAGAGTTGATTTCTCGGTCGATGCAAAACACCGGCACTCCCGCAGCCTTGGCCTTCTTCACGTTCGCTACCGAGGCGTTCGCATCGGTCGGATTGAACAACACGGCTTTGTAGCCACGCGCGATGAGGTTCTCAAAATGCGCTGCTTCTTTCGCAGTGTCGTTTTGCGAATCGAAGACGGTCGCGTCGTAGCCGAGTTCGACTGCGCGGGCTTTCGCCGCGTCGCCGAGGACGACGAACCACGGGTTGTTCAGCGTCGAGATGACGACGGCGATTTTCGGTTTGTCGGCGGCGTGCGAGGTGGAAGTTAGCAGCGCTATGAGTCCCAGGAGACCCATGAGTCGGATGATGGTGGTTTTCATGTGTGTTGTTGGTTGCTTAGAGGATTCTCTTCACCGCCGCGAGCCAGCCATCGTGCAGACGCTTCACTTCGGCGACGGGCATCTGCTGTGAAAAAGTGCGCGTGTCGCGTGACGTCGCGGCGAGTTCATCAAGCGACTTGAACTCGCCGAGCGCGAGCAGGCCGTTCATCGCCGCGCCCCACGCGGAGGCTTCGGCAACCTCGGTCACGCTCAACTCCACGCCCGTCAGGTTAGCGGTGAACTGCATGAGAAACTGGTTCCGCGTCGGGCCACCGTCCGCATGGAGGAACCGAAGCTCCGCGCCCGCCTCGCCGCGCATCATGTCGAGAACATCGCGAAGCTGGTAGGCGATGGATTCCAGCGCGGCACGAACGATGTGTTCGCGCTGGGTGTGCGCGCTCATGCCCACGATGGCCGCGCGCGCATCGGGCGACCAATAAGGCGCGCTCAGGCCGGCGAACGCGGGCACGAGATACACGCCGCCATTGTCCGGCACGGCACGAGCGAGCGGTTCGATTTCGGCGTCATCGCGGATGAGTCCAAGCTGATTCTTCAGCCACGCGATTGTGGCGGCGGAGAAGTTGATGATGCCCTCGAAGGCGTAAGTCGGCACGCCGCGGTGAACCCACGCGAGCGCGGTGACAACGCCTTGCCCAGCGGGCTTGAACTGGTTGCCGATGTTCATCAGCACGCTCGTGCCGGTGCCAAACGTCGCCTTGACCTCACCCGGTTGAAAACACCTCTGCGCGAAGAGCGATGCCTGAGAATCGCCCATGACGCCGACGATGGGCACGCGCTTCGGCAGCGCGCCACTGGCATCGGTCTCGCCGAAGTGCGCGGCGCTTTCGCGCACTTCCGGCAGCGCCTTCGCAGGCACACCGAACAGTTCGCAAAGCTCCGCGTCCCAGCGCAGCGCACCTATGTCGAAGAGGAGCGTGCGGCTGGCGTTGGTGTAGTCGGTAGCGAAGACCGCACCACCAGTGAGTCGATGGATGAGATACGTGTCCATCGTGCCGATGACCGCGGTGTCGTCGCGCAGTTTCGCCGCGATGTCCGGCTTGTTCTCGATGAGCCACGCGAGCTTCGAGGCGGAGAAGTAGGTGTCAATTCGCAGCCCGGTCTTTGCGCGCACACGTTTCTCGCGGCCTTGCTCGCGCAGCTTTTGACAGAGCGCATCACCGCGACGGTCCTGCCACACGAGGGCGTTGTGCAATGGCTGGCCGGTCTGGCGGTCGAAGATGACGATAGTCTCACGCTGGTTGGTGATGCTGAGGCCCGCGAGCTTCGTGAGGTCATGTCGCCCTGCAACGTCGCGGATGACGGCCAGCACGTTCTGCCAGATTTCCTCGGCATCGTGCTCCACCCAGCCGGGCTGCGGATAAAGTTGTTGATGCTCGCGCGCGGCCTTGTCCACGACCTTGCCGCCCGCGTCGAAGAGCACGGCCTTCGTCGCGGAGGTGCTTTGGTCGATGGCAAGAATGAGGCTCATGCGATTCACAGCAGGGCGCTGGCGGTTTCGGAAAGCCCTTCCATGCTGATGCCGTAGTGTCGGAAAATGTCTGCTTGAGCGCCGGGGACGGTTTCCTCGTCGGGGATGCCGACAACGCGGAACGGCTTGCCGACACTGCCCTGAAGCAGCACCGCTGCGCACGCCTCACCGAGTCCGCCATTGACCATGTGCTCCTCGACGGTGACCACGGCGCGGCATTCGCGACCGGCCTTCAAAATCGCTTCGGTGTCGAGCGGCTTGATGGTGTGCATGGATAGCACACGGCAGTTCAAACCCCGTTCGGCCAGTTGCCCGGCGGCGAGAAATGCGTGGACCACCGTTTCGCCCGTGGCGATGAACGCGACGTCGTTTCCTTCGCGCAACGTGATGGCTTTGCCGACTTCAAACTTCGTTTGCGGTTTGTGCAGGTGGAACATCGCGGCCTTGCCGAAGCGGACGAACACCGGCTTCGTGGCTTGCGCCGCAAAACGAATGGCTTCGCGCGTCTCGAAATTATCCGCCGGAACGAGGACGGTGATGTTGTTGATCGCGCGCAACACGGCGAGGTCGTGCAGCGAATGATGCGTCGTGCCGAGTGCGCCGTAGCTCACGCCAGAGCTGATGCCGATGAGCACGGCGGGCACGTCCGAATAACAAATGTCGTTTTTGATCTGTTCCAGCGAACGCGCGGTGAGGAAGCAGCCCGGGGAAACGCCGAACGACTTCTTGCCGCACGCCGCCAATCCCGCCGTGATGCCGACGAGATTTTGCTCCGCGATGCCGACTTCGACGATCTGCTTGGGCAATGCCTTGGCGAATGGCGCTAGCTTGCCCGACCCGCGTGAATCGCTGGTGACGGCGATAATGTTGGGATTGGCCTTCGCGAGTTCTTCGAGTGTGGCGGCGAATTCATCAAGGTTGGCGCGGCCCATTTTGAGGCCGAGCTTTTCCGCCATCGCCTTTGCGGCAGGTGTGAACATGGAGGGTGCGGGCGCGCTCATTTGGCCTCCTTCAGTTTAGCTTCCGCCGCGTCGAGTTCGGCCAGGGCTTGTTTCAATTCCGCTTCGCTCGGCACGCCGTGATGCCATTTGGCGACGTTTTCCATGAAGCTCACGCCTTTGCCTTTGGTGGTGTTGGCGATGATGAACGTGGGTTTGCCGGGCTCGGGCGGATCAGTCAGCGCCTTCGTCAGCGCAGCGTAGTCGTGGCCGTCCACCGTGCGCACCGTCCAGCCGAACGCGCGCCATTTTTCGTCGAGCGGCTCATTGCTCATCACATCGCGCGTGTGGCCAGTGATCTGGAGCGTGTTGTGGTCGAGGATGGCGATGAGGTTATCGAGCTTGTAATGAGCGGCGGCGAGGCCGGCTTCCCAGTTTGAGCCTTCGGCCAACTCGCCATCCCCAAGCAGGGTGAACACGCGGAACTTCGCGCCGTCCATCTTAGCGGCGAGCGCCATGCCGATGCAGATGGGCAGGCCGTGACCAAGCGCGCCGGTGTTCATCTCGATGCCGGGAATGTGCCGCGTCGGATGTCCGACATAGTGCGATTGATAATGGCAGACGGTGTCCAAGTCCGACGCAGGAAAGAAGCCGTGATCGGCCAGCACTGCGTAGAGCGCCTCGACGCAATGGCCCTTGCTCTGCACGTAACGGTCGCGGACCGGATCGGCGATTTTCTCCGGCGACACGTTGAGAATGCGATTGTAAAGCACGTTCAAGATGTCGAGGCACGAAAGCCCGCCGCCCGTGTGCCCTGCGCCTGCGCCGACGATAAGCCGTAACATCGAGCGCCGAAGCGCGACGGCTTTGAGTTGGAGTTCGTGTTCAGTCATTGCTTGGAATCCTGGGCATTGCACCAGTTCATGCGGCCGGCGAAATCCTTTTGTATGTCGGGCATCCACTTGGAGACGCTCTTCGCGCCTGGGCCGTCATACCAATGCTTCCTGGCTGGGTCTCGCTGCACATATTGCCCGCCCCAGCTTTCTTGGTCTGGCTTCTCCGGGTCATTTATCCCGCGCACGGCGCTGTAGAGATACAGAAACGACGGCGTGTCGCCTTCCTTCATGCCGGGGCTCTTTGGATCGAAACCGCTTGGCGGATAGATCGCGCCGAGCGGTCCGTGGCCTTGGCGAATGTTGGCGTTGAGCCATTCCAGGTTTCCAATGGGAGACTTCTGGGCGAACATCCCACCGTAGGTCTTCTGCGAGGCGATGACGAACAGGTTGGGAAAGGTGTCGAGCATCCAGATGCCCGAGCCATCCTGCGCCGGCTTGTTTCCCATACCGATGAGGAAGATCCGTAGCTTGCCAAGGAAGCGCTCCAGTTCGGCAGGCGTCCGGGTCTGTTGCACCTTCCAAATCGCCTGCGCCACGTCCGCGGGACCGCCCCAGACGCAAACCCAGACCGGACGGGGATCAGGACGGTCCACGACTTTGATGATGGCATCGGATGCTTCGGAGTCACGACCTTCGCCGATGACGTCGTCGGCTGTCTTGCCCCAGGTATTATCGCGGCCCTGAAATGTGACCGCGCGCAGTTGGTCCGCCGTCGGATACCGGGCGTCGTGCGTCCTCAGATTCTCGTCCACCTGGTCATAGAGATCGAGGATGTCGAGGATGTGTTGCTTCCTGGCGATGTTGGCGAAAGTGCCGGACGAAGCCACGAGGCCCTCGACATCGAACTCATTCGCATAAACCAGGAAGCGAACCATCGACTGGACATCGTCGGGGTCGCTGCGTTTCTCTGCCGGTCCATGGCCCGCGCCGCCGGGAATGACGTCGAGCGGTGGGAAGTCCGACAAGACGATCACACGCGGCTTGATGGCGGCCGAAGACTTCTGCGGTTGGACTCCTTGGGTCGGGCCGGTTGGTTCCAGAATGATCCGACGATAACCGGTGAGGTTGTGGGTGCCGTCATCCGTGACTTCGCAGATGACGTGAATGCTGGTCCCCGCTGCTCCGGGGGGAACCTGAATCGTGACGCGACCGGAATCGGCACCTGAGATAACGACCTCGTCCTTGCAGGCGCCGGCTTCGGGCAGGACCCACCACTTGAAGGTCAACTTGTCGCCGTCCGGATCATGCGACTTCGAGGCGTCGAGCGTGATTGATGTCCCGGCCCGGGGCTTTTGCGTCATAATCTCCAGCCCGGCATCGTCGCCAATGATGACCACCGGATTGCGGTTGCCCTTGCCGTCCTTCGCCCAGTCCATGCGGGCGGCGAAGTTGTTGAACGTGGC
Organism: Pedosphaera sp.; assembly: GCA_009695275.1. Classification (GTDB taxonomy): domain Bacteria; phylum Verrucomicrobiota; class Verrucomicrobiia; order Limisphaerales; family F1-12-MAGs170; genus F1-120-MAGs170. The sequence goes on from SIBF01000010.1 coordinate 18,875, forward strand.
CGGGTAGAAATACCGTTGATACTTCGAGGACGTCTCGCCCGCCGAACCGCCGTGGTTCTGATACGCCTTGGTGGCGCCGTCCTTGCATTCGCCAAGCTCGAAGTAGCCGCCCCAGCCGACCTGGTTGGGAACGTTTGGATTGTTGAGGCCGTTGGGAATGATGTGCAGGAACGCGGGAGTGTCGCCCTCCACGCCGTATTTGTATTTGGGATACCGCCCGCCGAGATTGCCGTGCTGCTGGACGTGGGCGGCATACGCGTCCCAGTTGCTCCGCCCGGTCCCGTTCTGATGCTTCCAGGCGCTCTCGTCCCAGATGAAGAACAAGTCCTTCTCGAACTCGCGCCGCATCCAGAGGTGGGAACTCTCGGGCCAGTCGATCACATTGCCGCGCTTCTGAGCCCCGTCCTGATCGGTGATTGTGTAGACGCGGAGCTTGCGCAGAAACGACTTCAACTGTTCCGGGCCGCGCGTTTGTTGCACCTGCCAGATGGCCTGGGCGAGCGTGTTGCCGCCGCCCCAGACTGTGACCCAGATCGGACGGTCGTCCGGTTCATCGGCCAGCTTGATGAGCAGGTCGCTGCCGGCAGTCTGGTTCTCCTTGCCGACAAAGATCATGCCCCGCTTCTGACTGCCGACCACTGTCACGGATCGCAGATAATCGGGACTCGGCCAGTAGCCGATCACCTGACGGGATTCGTCCGCCAGGTGATCCTTCTGCTCCGAGCGCTTGCGGAGGTTGGGGAGGTCCTTCTCGTAGAGATCGATCGTCTCTTGAATCAGTTTGATCCACTCGGGCTTGTTGCCGCTGTTGCTCCAGCCGGTGGTGGCGACGAGCGCCTCAATCTCGAACAGGTCGGCGTGAACGAACAGCCGGATGATGGACTCCATGTCGTCCGGTTCAATGTTGTCGGGCGAGATGTCCGTGAGCACCACCATGCGTGGCTTGAGCGGCGCGGCTGCCTCAAGGGTGAGTGAAGGGGCCAGCAAACCGGCGGCAACCATGACAAGACTCAACAGGTGGACGGCGCGCGTGGGATGGGTCTTTGTCCTGCGGGCCAAAGTGGTTGGTTGAAGGTCGTCCATGTTCCGATCGAGTCGACGCGTTGTCGCTACTTGATGTTGCAGATGATGCGTTGATAGCCGACCAGCGGGGGCGCGCCGTTGTCGGTGACTTCAAGGATGATGTGAACCTGCTTCCCGGGTTCATTCGGCGCGACGAAGCTGGCTTCGCCCAGAGAATCAGCGTTGGCGATGGACACGGTCGCCTTGGTGGAATCGGCGTCGGCGTATTGCCACCATTTGTATGTGAGCCTGTGACCGTCGGAATCGGTGGCCGTGGCGGCGAGCTTCACGGTTTCTCCCGGCTTCACCTCACGCACGAGCGCTCCCTTCACCTTGGCGACGGGCGGATGGTTCGCGTCCTTGAATTCCTTCACACACCAGTCCATGCGCGCGGCAAAGTCGTTCTGCGCCGCGGGAACCCAGCGCCAATACATCTTGTTCCGGTCGCCGTCGTCGGTGAGCGTTTTGTCGGTGATATGATTTGGAAACGCCGGATCATCGAAAGCCGAACGACCGCCCCAGCCGCCGAGCGTGTAGTCAAGGTGCGCTGCAAGTCCGTTGTTGATCAGGTGCAAAAATGACGGGGTGTCGCCCTCGCTGATGTAAGCCTGCGGCGTCAGCGCCCCGAGGGGTCCATGACCGGTGTTGACGTTCTCGTTCACCCACGCGGGTTTCATCAACTCCTGAATCTCCGGCGGGTTGAGGCATTCCTTCTTGTGGGGATTGCCGCTGATGCTTCCGTAATCCCAAACTTTCTCCCAGCGATAGGCTTCGTTGATGTGCGCTTGCGGGATGTTGGTGTGAATCCAGCCGCCGCCGCCGTCCTGATACCAGATGCAGTAGATGCGGATGCGCGACGCGGCGTATTCGAACTTCTCCTTCGGATACGCCGTCTTCAACTTCCACAGCGCGGACGCCGTGGTGTTCGCGCCGCCCCATGAGAGCACGTGAACGGGACGCGGGTCGCTGTCCAGCAGCGTGTCGATGATCAACTGCGCGCCGGCCGTGTCCTTGGTCTCCATGTTCGGCGGAGCGACCCATAGGTCCTTGATGTTCTCGTTGCCAACGCGACAGACGCCACGCAAATAATCGGCGCTGGGGTAATCCGGCTTGTGTTTGCGCAGATTCGGCAGCACCTGTTCATACGCGTCCAACTGCTTCTCCAGCCACGGTTCCTTGCTGTGACCGTTCCTTTGAAACCTGGAATTGACCTCCACGATGCCCGCCACGTCGTAATCAGAGGTGTAAAGCAGGAAGCGAATCATGCTGCTGTGATCGTCGATCTCCCCGTCGGTGGTGGCGATGACCCGGGGCCGCGGCGACGGTGCGCCCTGAGCCGGTGCGGCCGACGCGGTCGCCGACAATGCCAGAGACAACAGGAGCAAGGATGCGCGCTCCAGGGTTTTCAGACAGGCTCTCGAGATGTGGTTCTTCATGTTCAGTTCTTTCTGTTGGGGTCGGTTAATCGCTGGCAGTCAACGAAAGCAAACAGAGGAAACCGGGGATTCCTCTCCGCTATCTCCGTTAGCTCCTGTTCAATCATTGTGGTTATGCACTTCCCAGCCCAGATAGTTGCCGAACGCCTCGGCCAGGATCGCAGCGGAGTGCGATTGCGTCATGACGACGTGATGTTCAAAACCCTTCTCGCAGACGTGGCGCAGGACTTTTTGCAGATTGGGCACTTTCGCCACGGCGCGGTTGCCGAAAGTCTTGAGTTCATCGTTGGTGAGTTGGCCTTCGCCGACGTAGCAACGAATCTTGCCCTCGGCATCGGCGGTGGTGATGCGGCCGTAGGTCAGCGGTCCGGCGGGCGTGCGACCATCCAGCGCACCATAGGTATTCTCCACTCCGAGGATGCTGCCGAGGATCGGCGCGTTGGCAATCTTGATGTCGGGCAGGAAACTCTTCGCCCAGTTGCCGCAGTGGAAGAGGACGCACTTCTCGTCGTCGTCCGCGTAATTGTTGTTCCAGTCCACGAGCGCGGCGGGCGTGCCGCCGGCGAGCTGCATCGCATACATCGTGAGCACGCCAGTGACGTCCACTTCGCACGCACTGGGCATGAACTTCTCGCTCATCATGCTCATGAGCGTGCAGACGTTGCAGCCGAAGTTCGCCTGCACGGAGGTCCAGCATTGGATGGCGGTGGCGTCGAGGTGATTGGCGTTCATCCAATCGGTGAGCACCACGCCCATTTTGGCCATCTGCACGAGCTTGTCTCGAGGCACGCCCGGCGCGGGGGCGTAGCCGGTGATTTCAGCGAGCTTGGATACGACGGATAGGTCGGATGGGGCCAGTTTGTTGGCAGCGCCGATGATCTCCGAAAGGTCCACCGTGGTGACGCTGATGCCGTGGCGCTCGAGGATCTTCTCCGAATAGCGCACCGTGTTGAACGCACCCGGCCGGGCCCCGACCGCGCCGAGGCGGACACCGCGCAGGCCGTTCACCACGCGGCAGACGCCGAGGAACTTCTCCAAGTCCCGCCGGAAGCTGTCCGAAGTCGGATGCGAAACGTGCTTGCTGGTGAGCGAAAACTTGATGCCGGCCTGCACGAGATTGTTGCAGACGGAGATCTTGCCGCAGAACGCATCGCGGCGGCGGGCCGGCGAGAGCTGATCCAGATCGTCGGGGTAACCCTGGATGAGCACCGGCACCTTGAGGCCTGCCAGCTTGAGCGTGTCGGCCACGCCCTTTTCGTCGCCGAAGTTCGGCAGGCAAACGAGCACGCCGTCAATTTCATCCGCGTGCTTCTTAAACAACTCCGCGCACTTACGCGCATCGGTGTGGGTCTCAACGCCGCCGAGCTTGGAATCGTTCTCGCCAAGCTGGATGGCCTTGATGCCGAGTTGGCCAAAGAGCTTGGCGATGTCCGCCCGCGCCTCGGTGACGAGCAGGTCGGGGAAAAAGTCGCGGTTGCCGTAAATGACACCGAGAGTCGGTGACTCGATGGTCGAATTGCTCATGTTTCGATGAAACTAACAGGTTTGGAAAGAGGCTGCTTCCGGGTTTGAGGTTGTCATGTTCCTGAATTCCAACGTACCGGTGGAATGCATGGCAACCGGGCTCATCGCTTCACCTCCACGAATACCCGCTGATAGCGAGTGAGTCGGGGTGTGCCGTGATCGGTGACGGCAAGAATGAAGTGCATGGTGCCGTTACCGGGGGGCATGACGCCGCGCGTGGGGACGGTGAACGAGGCCTGCGTTTGGTCGAAGTTCTGGATGGCCACCGGCTGGCCGCTCCGCGCATCGTGAACCGGGAAGGTGCCGGCCTCATGGTAATAGAACCACTGATACGAGAGCGCGTCGCCGTCCGGATCGGTTGAGCCGGCGGCGTTGAGATTGACGCGTTCGCCGGGCTTCGCGGTGAATCGGTTCGCGTGAGCAAGCTTCGGCACGGGCGGGTGGTTGGCCTGGTTGTAGGGCTTGATCGTCCAGTCCATCCGCGCTGCGAAGTCGTTTTGATAGGCGGAGCGCCAGCGCCAGATGGTGGCGTGATTGTCGTCGTGCCAGCGGCCGTCGATGCCCAGCACTTCATCGTCGGCATCGCTCCAGAACGGTCGCGTCTCGGGCTGGAAATGCCACTTCTGCAGGCGCGGGGTGTAAAACTCATAGCGACCACCCCAGCCGCCCCAGTCCGGGTGTTCGGGATCGCCCAGGCCGTTGTTGATCAGGTTGAGGAACGACGGCGTGTCGCCTTCCATCAGGTATTCCCAGTGCGGGTATTCAGCACCGAGCGGTCCCTTGCGGCGGATGTTCCGGTCGAGCCACTCGTTGGTAACCAGCTCGAAATCGGCGCCGTCGCAGCGCGCGTGAAAAATGTCGCCGCTGATGCCGCTCCACGTCGCGTGGTGATAAGCGCCGCCGCTATGATAGCCGGGGCTGGTGATGTAAAACAGGTTGGTGAAGTTCTGCCGCAGCCAGGGCCCGCTGTCGTCCTGGTCGGAAATGGTATAGACGCGGAGCTTGGCGACGAACTGCTCGAGTTGCGCGGTCGTGCGCGTGGCGCGGACTTTCCAGAGCGCCTGCGCCAGCACGTTCGGTCCGCCCCAGACCGGCACCCACATCGGACGCGGATCGGCCTTGTCCACGGCTTGAATGAGCAGTTCCGAGCCGGTGGAGTCGTGGCCTTCACCGACGGCGTTCATGCCGTAGAGCGGTGGGCCTTCCTTGAGCACGGACAGCAGATGAGCGGTCGTCGGATAGCCCGGCTCATGCAGGAGCAGGTTTTCGCGGACCTTGCCATAAGCTTCAACGATCTGGCGAATGCGCTGCGGAGCGGTCCTGTTCTGCTGATGAACGGACGTGGTAGCGATGAGTCCCTCGACGTCCCAATGATTGCAATAGGTGAGGAAGCGCACCATCGACATGGCATCGTCGGGTTCGTTTTCGATGTCGGTGAGGACGAGGACGCGGGGTTTTTCCGCAGCGTTCGCGACCAAGGGGAGACAGCACGCGGCGAGCGTGAGGAGCAGCAGGCGAAGTGGATTCATGGTGTCGGTGTTGAGGTGAATGGGATCTCAACGTGTTATGGTGACGAGATCCGCGGGTAGCGTGACAAGGCCGGTGTGCATTTGTCGGTCAAACGAAGAATGGAATGGGTGATCGCCGCCTTGCGGAACCAGGTCACAGCGCCTTCCTCGCTAACTACTTGCGCGACGCGATGTGCTCGATGAACCACTCCCAATCGGCTCTATGAGCGGGGGGGATTCCACTCATGTCGTTTGGGATCGCCTCGCCGCCCTTGCGCTTAAACCCGGAGACATTGCTGCGCCATTTCTTAATAGCGGAATGACCGTCGGCGAAAGTGAGGCCGGCGGCGTTTCCATGCCGGCCCGAGGGAGCGTCCAGCCAACGGGTGTTGTTTGCGAACGATTTGAGGTTGTCGAACGGGAAAAAATGCGAGTCATTGATGCTATTTTCGTGCTCGTCGATCAGGATGTAAACGTCGCTGGCGCCCGGAGACGAAAAGTCGGAAAGTTTCCTGGCGACCTTAAACGTCTGGCTGTTGTTTTGGACCCAGGACGTCGAGGTGTCGCCCATGAAGGCGTTCATGGTGTAACTGCGGCTGCGTGGGAGGAGCTTGCCGGAAACGCGCAACACCGCGCTGTCCGCCGGGCACCGGAAAACGGTCGGCGTGCTAAGATATTTGTAGGTCGGGCTGTTGGTGAGTTGGCGTATGTCCGCCGAATCGGAGGCTCCGAACATGCCACCTTCTATCCAAGCGGGCGCCTTGGGACTGGAAAATGGGCCGAGGCAAATGTCGTCGTAGTCATTGGCGTAGAGGACGTAGGCCAGGCCGAGTTGTTTGGAGTTGTTCATGCAGGCGATCCCGCCCGCCTTGAGCTTGGCCTTGCTCAACGCGGGCAGGAGCATGCCGGCGAGAATCGCGATGATGGCGATGACGACGAGGAGTTCGATCAAGGTGAAAGCCTTCTCGATTGGGTGAGCGCTGCAACGAGCGGCCGCGCGTGATGGGACGTCACGAGTGATATCGGATTTCTTCATAAACGGTTTTCCATTGCTGGTTTCATGTGTTCCAGGCTCCGCGTTCTTCTCCACACAGGCCGCAGAATGTGGCGCCTCTTTGAGGCGTTCTGACGAACCCTGGATTCACGCCGTAGCACTGGGTTAAACGTGGACGATCCTGCCATGAAGTTGACAGAAGCTTCCTCCTTGTTTCATGGCAGGAAAATCCTGTATCCTAAGCCTGTGCATCGCTTTGATCACAACCGTCCCGACTTCAAGCCATACGGTTTTGCCTGCGAGCTGTGGAAGGCGGCACCCATGCGGCGACCTGATCGGCACAATGAGATCGAACTGAATCTTCTGAAAAACGGCTCGCTCACCTACCTGCTCGGCGGCGAGCGCGTGACCATTCGGCAGGGGAGCCTGGGTGCCTTCTGGGCGGCGATCCCGCATCAGATCATCGGTTCCTCCGGGAATCCGGAATACTATGTGGTTACGCTGCCGCTCGCGTGGTTTCTGCAATGCCAGTTGCCGGCGAATCTCGTGGATCGTCTGTTGCACGGGCAGTTTTTGCGGGACCCGGCGCGGGAACGATTCGAGTTGGACATTCAGCTTTTTCAGACCTGGACCCGGGATCTTGATAAGGAACAAAGCGAACCCGGTTCAGCTATCCGGCTCGAACTTCACGCCCGCCTGCAGCGACTGGCGGACAACTTGCCGTCGAAGAAACAAACCGGCCAAGATCGGTTTTCGAGCGCGTTACTCGGCAAAGGGGGCTTGAGGAAGGCGGAGCAACTAGCCGCCTACATCGCGCAACATTATCAGGAAACCATTCCAATTGGCGACATCGCCCGCAAAGTGGGACTCCATCCGAACTACGCGATGAACCTCTTCAAAAGGACTTTCAACCTCACTCTTAATGAATATATCACGCAGCATCGGATGTCCCACGCGCAAAGACTCCTAGCCACCACCGATGACAAGATCGTGGAGATCGCGCTCGAAGCAGGTTATCAAACATTAAGCCGATTCTATGAGGCATTCAAGAAGTCCTGCGGCTGTTCACCGAGTCGCTATCGCCGGGACCACCGGTAGTCGTTGAATCAGAGATTCCACTGACCCAGAGATTCCACTGACCCCGCGCGAACCTCGGAGAACATTCCCAGACACCAGCCCGTGGAGCAGAATGGTGGACTATTTTTCAGTGTGAGTGACAATTCACTTTTGAACTCACAAAAGTGCTCTCGACGGGTGGTTCGGAGGAGAAAATGTCGGCGGAAATCATGGCTTCGACTGTCAGCAAAAACGTCAGCAAAGGTGTAGTAGCGGTGCTGGTTCTTGTAGTGACAGTGTTAGCTTGTGTAGCCAATGAAAATGGCTATTTTCGACCTGAAAACGACGCTTGAGGCGACCGATTCCGACCCTCGCCTTTGCAGGCTCCTGGCGATTTGACCTCCAGCAAAAGCTCCAGTGAATGGTTATTCAAAGTAGTAATGGAGTCGTGACAGAGCAGGCTTGAATTGTGGTGTAAATCGGGCACAGTGACTGCGTCTGAAGCGGCTTTTTTGTTCGAGTCCGGCCACCGGCACCAGTGATCCAAGCACGCGAGCTGCCTCGGGATGGCACCACGACGGATCGAGGCAGGTTTCAAGAATCCCAACACCTGCTGACTTTCAGAACAGTTAAATCAACCAATTGATCGGTTGAAATGATCGTGGCTTTGATTCCGGGGACGTGTTAAGGTGCCGTCCTAATTGTGAAACGACAATCAACTACATCAACTCCATCCACTAGAACTAGAACCGGTGCTCGCGCTTTGGAAGAAGGTCAACTTTGGCAGTTGACTGGTGGCTTCATGCGGATAGGCCACGTCGGCAAACTTCTGGTCCAATACAAACTCATGAAAGTGCCCGAGCGGCGGGCAGTGCCCGTGAGGATCAGTTCAATTCAGGATGTTCGGAACCTCCTCAAGGAGCATCGTGCGGTCTTGGTCCCTCAGAAAGCGGTGGCGAAGGCCTGATTCGGAGTTGGAGGGAGGGCAGGGGACGCATGGTGCTGCAGAGGGATTGGCCAAACGCGGCGGTCCATGCTCGCTGAGATCAATGGCAATTGAGGAATTGCGATGAATCCGGGTGGGACATTGAGGCTTGTTATACTGAGCGCGGTCACAAACTGCGCTTTTGGCACCGTGACACTTGAGTTGTCAAGTGGCTCACAATCAATGGGAAGCGACCATTTTCGCTCGATTTCAAAAAGCGCAATCTATGGCCGCGTAGAGTATAAAAGCCTTTTTGAATACAGCAATCCTTGGAATTCTCAAACGTGCTCCAAGGCGCTGCTGCTTCTCGGACTCTTGCTGGCTTCCATGCCGCCATGGCGAGTCAGCTCCGCAGAGGCTCTGCATCCTTCCATCGCTTCATCCACGGCTTCAAGTTCGGATCTCCGGGTATCGTTTTCTATTCCAGGCAGACTGATCACAAACAGCGTCTCCCTGACTCTCAGCGTTGGGCGCGACAAGGCCGGCATCCGATACACTACGGATGGATCTGTCCCGACAGAGCGATCGGCTTTGTACTCGGTGCCGATTGTGATCACCAATTCGGTGGCAATCGCCGCAAAGGCATTTGCCGGCGCGGAGCAGGGACTTGTTATCGGGAACACTTACACCTTCGTGGATGAGGCCATGATGACTCGATTTAGTTCGAATCTGCCACTGGTCTTAGTGCAGACGTTCGGGCGGGAGATCGAGCGCGAGCCCAAGACGCCGGCTTCGGTGTGGATTATTGAAGGCGGAAAGCAAAGGGCGACGTTGAGCGGCACCGTGAACTATAGTGGACGCGCTTTGCTCAATACGCGTGGACACAGCTCGCTCCGCTATCCCAAACGCTCCTATCATCTGAAGATCCGAAGCGCTGGAAATGAATCGGTGAATGTCTCTTTGCTCGGAATGCCCAAGGAATCGGACTGGGTGCTTTATGCCCCGTACTCGGACAAAACGTTGATGCGTGATGTGCTGGCGTATGAGATCAGCAATCAGATTGGAGAGTATGCGCCAAGAACCCGCTTCGTTGAAGTTTTCATCAGTGAATCAAATGGCAGGCTGAACCAGCGGCATTACATGGGCGTGTACGTCCTGGAAGAGAAAATTAAGCGTGATTCCGCGCGAGTGAAGATCGTGAAGCTAAAACCCAGCGATGCCACGGCTCCAGACATCTCTGGCGGATACATTTTCAAGAAAGATCATACCGACCGGATGGACATGGGGGCGCCGAATCTAACGGGTCGCCCAAATTTTATGGGTGGAGGATCATCCATGCTCCGTCCGGGTTATCCCACCGGGCCTGGTGGGTTTCCCGGAGATCCTCGCGGCTTTCGGCCCAGCGAAGGAGGAGCCGAAGGCGGAATCTTTGACTTCCTGAGCGGTCGTGGGGGCCGGCCTGATGGAGCCGGAGGAAACGGCTTTTCCAATCGCAACCGGCTGCCGGATGCGGGTTCCGGTTTTGTCACCGCATCAGGCGCACAATTTTTGTTTGTGGAACCGAAGCCCGATGAGATTTCCCCTGCTCAACGCCAATGGCTGGCTGGACACATTCGGAAATTGGAGGCGGTGCTTTACGGGCCGGATTTTGTTGACCCTGTGAAGGGCTACGCCGCTTACATCGATGCTGATTCGTTCATCGATCACCATTTGCTGGTCGAGGCGACCAAGAACATCGATGGGTTTCGCTTCAGTACATATTATCACAAGGATCGCGGTGGGAAGATCAAGATGGGACCAATTTGGGATTGGAACTTGAGTCTGGGGAACGCAACGGGCAAGCAAGGGTTTATGGCCGAGCATTGGTACTGGCCGCAACTGGATGACCAGCAGTACTCCTGGTTCCGCCGGTTGTTCCAAGATCCAGATTTTGCGCAGAAGTATGTGGATCGCTGGGGCGAAGTTCGCACCAACCAATTCGCACTTGGAAGAATTTCGGCTCGCGTGGATGAACTGGCCCTGTTGCTTGATGAAGCCCAGGCGCGAAACCACCAAAAATGGCCGATCCTCGGACGCCAGGTCTGGCCGAACCATTTTGTGGGTCGCACGTACAATGACGAGGTGCAGTACATGAAATCATGGTTTGAACAACGGTTGACTTGGATTGATCATCAATTCGTTGTCGGCCCTGGGGTGAGCTTGTCAAAGGGCCAGATCACGCTTCAGGCCACTGGAGGGAAGGTTTTTTTCACATTGGATGGCACTGATCCGTGGGCGGCAGGAGGAGGTGTTTCGGTCAAGGCTCAACGCTACAAGGGGCCGATTCCGATGTCGGAGAATGTTAACCTCATGGCTCGCGTCCAAGACGGCTCGCGATGGAGTTGGCCTGTTCGCCAGGAAGCGCAGGCGAAGTAAGGTTGTAGTTGTTGCGGTGAACGGCATCGACTTTTCAGCACTCTAGTTCCCAGTCCGCCAGCTTCAGCTCTCCGAGTTCAAGAATGCTCGAATGATCTTGCTGCGCGACTGAGTTTGCCGTCATTATTTTTTCGCAGTCTGATCCTGAGAACGCAGTGCTTTCGCGCTCTGGTGTGTTGTGGGCATGTGGGAAGAACTGAATGAACGACGGCGGATTGATGAAGGGGATGAAGCGATACGCTATTGGCGGATTGGCCGGATTGTGCGCGATGGCGCTCATAGGGCTGTTTCTTGGCGCATGTTCGACGGTGCAACGGACAGTCACGATGCCGCCCGAGATCGAAGGGGCAACTTTCGTAGGGAACAAGGTGTGCATGGATTGCCACACGAACATCGCCCGCGCTTTTCCCGCAAGCCCGCATGCCAGGTTTCACAAGGATGACTTGAAGTGGGCGGGCATTTCTGGATGTGAATCCTGTCACGGTGCCGGCAGCCGGCATGTGGCCGCCGGCGGCGGCCGAAATAGCTTGATCGTAAATCCCGGTAAAGATCCCACGACGTGTTTCAACTGCCATCTTGAAGTCCACGCGGAGTTCAGGCTCCCGCAACATCATCCGGTGGTCGAAGGGCGGATGAATTGCGTTCAGTGCCATGATCCTCACGGGCGCGACATCATGAAACCTGCGCGCGGGCTGGCGATGGCGCGTTTGAACGAATCGTGCGCCACGTGCCACCGTGATCAGGCGAGGTCATTTGTGTTCGAGCACGAAGCGTTGCGCGAGGGTTGCACTGTGTGTCACACGCCGCACGGAGGAATCAATCGCAAGATGCTCATCCAACCGGACAACAATCTCTGCCTGCGCTGTCATTCGGAAATCCAGCAAAGACCAGGTGACGGACTTATCCTTGGGAAAATGGATCATTCATCCAACGCCCGTGGAAGGACTTGCTGGGCTGCGGGATGCCACAGCGCCGTCCACGGCTCGAACATCAATGCGCGGTTGCATTACTAAGGGAGGATTCTGAATGAAGATTTTCAGTTTCATTTCCGTGCGAGGCAAGGGGCGATCCCGGTTTGCTTGGATCAGAAGCCGCACCTGCTCAGGCCTCGTTGCCGGTTACGTCACTGTCGCCAGACTGGCGCCCGTGACTTCCATCCACTCCTTCGGGGCGGAGGTGGATGTGACGAAGCTTCCGGCACCTGAAAAGACGACGGTGGATTTTGACCGGGACGTGCGTCCGATCTTTGAAGCATCGTGCCTGAAGTGCCACGGGCCGGAGCGGCCCAAGAGCCGGTTTAGCCTGGTGACGCGGGAATCCACGATCAAGGGGGGCGAGCATGGCGAGGCTGTGAAGGTGAACGACAGCTCCGCGAGTCCATTGATCCATTACGTGGCGAGAGTGGTGGCTGATATGGAGATGCCGCCTGACGGCAAGGGGGAACCATTGACAGCACAGCAAGTGGGTATCCTTCGCTCTTGGATCGATCAGGGAGCGAAGTGGTCCGAGAAGGATTCCGGTCGGGTGGCATCCTTATTCTCGATCACGCCCATGATGCGCTGGATCAATGTAAGCGGTAACCGGGGCGTGTTTCGCGAGCACACGGGCATGAGGGAGGGTTGGGACGGTGGCGCGCAGGATTTCGTATTCGAGGAGCGTCCTCGGCCCGGGGAGAAGTTTCGTGCGGAAGGAAGCTTGTTGGGCAACGCGCAAGATTATCGTCTAAAACTAGATTACCAGCGAGCGGATGTGGGTTTTGTGCGAGGCGGTTTCGAACAGTATCACCGTTACTACGACGACACAGGTGGCTACTATGCGCCCTTCGCGACGAACTCCTTTGGTTCCGGGAGGGATTTGAGTGTCGAGCTGGGGAAGGTCTGGATCGACTTCGGGCTGACTCTTCCCCATTGGCCTCGGATGGTGCTAGGGTACGAATACCAATACAAGGAAGGTACGAAATCATCGCTTGCGTGGAGCGAAGTCGAAGGGGATATCGCGGGTGCCCCGGAGGGACGCAAGATTTTTCCAGCGTACAAGAACCTGGATGAGAAACTTCACATTCTGAAGTTTGACATCAGCCATGAGATCGGCGGCTGGTCAATTGAAGATAATCTACGAACAGAGTTCTACGATCTCCGAAGTTCGCGAGTCGAAAGTGATGACTTGAAGGTGGGAAACCCGCCTCCAAAACCTGGTACTCGAGCGGATGAGTCCACCGATCAGATCGAGGTGGTGAACACCCTTCGAGGTGAGAAGCTTATTCGGGAGTGGTTCATGGTGTCGGGTGGATACCTTTACTCGAAGCTAAATTCTGAGGCTGCTTTTACCTTATCGTCACCCTTTTTGGAGGATGAGTCGATGCCAATCACTTTGACACGGGAATCGCACGTCTTCAATGGCAGTACAAGGCTTGGCCCGTGGAAAGGGCTTACGTTTGTGGTCGGCTTGCAGAACGAATGGACGCGAGAGCTGGGATTTGGGAGTAGCCTCCAAACCTTCAATCCTGGAAAAAAAAACCAGTCAACGGATCTTCATGACTATTCATCAAACCGAAGCAAGGCGTTATGGGATGAGGATGTGGGGCTCCGCTACACAACGATTCCTTACACTGTGCTCTTTGCTGAGGGGCGGATGAGGCAGGAATGGATTGATCATCATGAGTCAGATGATTTTAAGTCAGATTTCAATTTCAATGAATTCGAGCGCTTCACCGATGCGAAGTCGGATCTATACGAGTATCGGACCGGTTTCACTCTCTCGCCATGGCGACCGGTTATGTTGGAGGGAAACTTCAAGCACAGGCTGAAGGAAATCCGCTACACGCACTTGGTTGACTCGACGGTGCCATTCGACTTCGTCAACGATTTCGTAGGAAATGGCTATCCAGGGCACATTCTAGCTCGTGACATTGAACTGGACCAATTCGAGTTGAAGCTGGCACTCCGCCCGGCCTCTTGGCTCAAGACCACTTTCAAATATCAGCTCGTCGCGACGGATTACGAGACTACGACAGCTTACAGCATGGCATTGCCGCTCGATAGCAATGATCCCATCACACAGCCAGGCGGGAGCCTTCTGGCGGGCAACTACGACGCGCACATCTACAGCGCCAGCGCGACGATGACTCCCTGGCGGCGGCTCGTGTGGAGTACAACATTTTCCTACAGCGATTCGCGGACGGTAACTGGTGTGAATGGCCACGCCGGGACGGTTCCGTATAAGGGAGACATTTACAGCGTTCTCTCGATGGCGAACGTGGTCATCGACGAAAAGACCGACTGGCATGTGAACTACACCTATTCGCGTGGCAACTACGACCAGGATGGAGCCTCAGCCGCGCTTCCTCTGGGCATCTCTTACGAGCGGCATGGCGTCATGACCGGCCTCGCGCGGCGCTTTGGAAAGCGGATCACCACACATCTCCAATACGGCTACTTCCGGTATGACGAACCCAGTTCCGGTGGAGTGAGGGACTACACCGCCCACGCGATTCTCGGGATGGTCAACGTGAAGTTCGAGTGAAGATCGCCAATGGCGATTGTTCGGCACGATCATCCCTGCACTGTCTTTTTACGACTCCCGGCATCCGATGGTGAGCAGAACATTCGCCCACAATGCCTGATCGCCTGTCTGGATTGTGAGCACGTGATCCGGTGAAGCAACCGCCTGATAAAAGTCCCATTTCTGAATCGATTCGAGCGTGAGGTTCAATCCGGCCTCGGCGATGACCCGGCGGTAATCATTCCATACGGGCGGTTCGCCTCTTTGTGCATACGGATCATCCGGAGGAATACCCATCGTGTTGATTCGATCCACTGGTAGTGCGCTTAACACGGCTCGCAGGGCTTGTTCGCACGTGATGATTCCAGGGGACAGATTCATGCAAACCAGTTCTGCTTGAGGACCCCGTTTGTGGGAGGCGGGATAATTTCCGTCCGCGATCAGCACCAAACCGTGGTGACCTGCGCGGGCCAGGACTTCGTTGATCCTGGGGTGAATGAGCTGGTGTTTCAGCATGAATGATCTCCTCTGAAGAATTGGTTAAAGGCTCGCATGGTTTGTGATGCCGCAGAATCTCCGTCGGGCAATGGGACGATTTCTGCGGAGACGAATCCGGAGTAACCGATTTCGTGCAGGGCTGTGGCGATCGGCTTGACGTCAAGATGCCCGTAACCGATCGCCCGCCGATTCGTGTCCGCGAAATGGATGTGGCCCACCGTCGAGCCTGCTTCGCGAAGTGATCCAGCCACGTCCTGCTCTTCGATGTTCATGTGGAATAGATCGCAAAGAAGTTTGACGCTTTTTGTTCGCAATGGAGCGAGCAGTTCCAAACCTTGAGCCACTGTGTTTACTAGGTTTGTTTCATAGCGATTCAAATGCTCGAAGAACAGTGGCACTCCAGCCGAGTGCGCGCGTGGTCCGAGTGAATCCAATGCCTCTCGCAACCATTCGATTGCCTGTTCGCGCGAGACATCGGCTTCCCATTTTCCCTGCATTGAGCCAACGATTGCTGGAGCTCCGAATGCGGCTGCGAAATCAACCAGGGAAGCTACGAAGTCTTTGGCTCGTGCCCGCACCTGAGAAGAGGGATCGGTGAGCCTCAGTTGATGCACGACCCAGCCCGCGCCGGTTCCCATCGCGGCAAGCTTTAGATTGTGATCCCGAAGCAGGCCCTGCAATTCCTTCGCATTGATCGAATCTGGAGACCTCGGGAAGATCTCGACTGCGTTGAATCCCAGCGCGCTTGCCCTGGCACAATTCTGAGGCAGATCGCCCCGGAACACGAATGGGCCACCTCGGGCCTCCGGGACCAGCGAAATTGTAACGGCGGATTGGATCATGGAAGTGCAACCTGCATCGGTTGTTTTACAAGACTAACCCGAGATGAGAATAACATTGCCATAGAGGGTGGTGTCACCCGTGCGAATCAGGCCGATCGCTTGTGGTACACGCTTCTTGAACTCGATGTGTGGTTCGAATTGTAGTTCCGCGCCCTGACACGCTTTTACGAAAGCGCTGCGGGTTTTACGGTCGTTGTGACTGACGAATTCCCGGGCCATGAAGACTTGTCCGCATTTCCAGTTGGCACGAACCGCGTTCAGAACTTGGAGGACGGTGGGCACGCCGGCGGTTAGCGACAGATCCACGGTTTCGATCTGCGGCCAGAAAGGAAACGCCCAGTCAGCGATGACCAGCGAATTCGTGTGACGCACCCGGCTGATCAAGGCATTGAGTTGGGGATTAAGAATTCCGGAGATCAGCATAGTCAACGATGCGGACGCTAGGAATGTTTGGGCGCAAATTCCAGAACATTTTGCCGCATCTTCACGCTTCACCAGTTACGGTCATCGAGAAGTTCGAGGTTTCGCCCGGTGATAAAGATAACAAAAAAGGTTTGGACAATCCACGGACGAGTTGCCAGCGTGATCACCGTTCACACAAGGTAACTATCAAACTCATTGCTTCCATGGATCACGATGCTCCCCACGTTCATGCGGCTTGTCGCGGCGCGCGGCAGTGTTGGCTGCGCCGGTCGGCGGTTCGCTCGAAAGTCCAGGCCAGAACGGAAGGAGAGCTACGCGGCCATGATGCATGGATTGATCCCCACCTTGGAAATACCAAATCTTTATTCGAGACTGAGACGGGTGTCGGCCGGTGTCGCGCATCGTGTCAGACTCAATTTGTTCCATGAAAATCGTCTTCGATCGAGAAACTCAAATCGGCGTCTGCGACCAGGATTGGGAGTCTGATTATTGCTCCAAGCCCGACAACGGCGAACCTTGGGCTATTTACGCCCATACCATGGCGGAGTTCACCCACGCTCAAGGAATGGTTAAAATTGAGCATCGTTGCTTCGTACGTTCCGGCTCGGAAATCGCCGAATTCCCTTCAGTACGGCCGGACATAGCCCTCGAGGTCGCTCCAGACTCGGAGGAAGAAGCCCTTCGCATGGTGGAAAAGCTCCACGATAAGTTCGTGGACAAGGCGAAGCAAAATGCCGCCTCCGTCTGCGCCTACTGATCCTGAAGCAGATTTGACTGATCCTCGCGATTTGGACAGCAAGGCGTTGGCGTTCGGCACCCACGCTTGTCATTCAGTCTTCCTCGATCCAAATCTCATTCTTTGAGATCGTCACGGGGATCCTTTTCAATGAAAGTCCGGCGCAAGGACCGCGCACACACAGACCCGTGGATACTTCGTAGGTCGCAGCGTGGGCGTGACAAATCAGATGGTTTTGATCCGTGATCAGGAAATCACCGGTGCCTCCGTCCAGCGACACGGGAAGGTGCCGGCATGCGTTTTCAAAAGCCACGATTTCGTGCGCTGCCCGGAGGATCAGACCTTCTCGTTTTACTCCATCGCGGCAGTATTGGAAGGAACGCGCCACTCCTTCGATCAGGTCGCTCTCCAGGCAAACTCGCTGAAAGGACATCAGAGCCTCAAAACTCTTCCGCACTACTCCGAAATCCGCTGTCACACTTCACATCCATGCGTACTCACCGATCTCGATGTGCCAGTCGCTGCCGTCGGTGACGCGCACACCTTTCTTTTGTTGTTGGTAAACAATTTTCTCAAGGTTCACCGTCGCGGGGATAATATTGACGAGCATGTCGCCCGAGACGATGGAGATCAACCGCACCCGCACCTCCTGCCGGCGAACAAAAGCGAACTTGGAAGAATCAACGGTGTACACGTGACCGGTCACGCGTGCCACGCCGGACTCGTAGTCATCGACGATACCAACGAAATGACGGTGTGGATCTTTTTCGAAGTGGCGGCGGTGGATGACATGGATCTTCTCCCCTTTTTTTAGAATCATAGCGTCGAGACAGGTTGAATTTTCGGCGCAGGCTAGACAGCGAAGGCGGGGAAGTCTAGCAGACGTTGCATCCTCGCATCCACGGGTCTTCTGACCCTTCTCTTGCAGGGCGGCACTTGATACGCGTAAGCTGACTGCAGGTTTCGGCTCGCTGGCCCGGCAACAGTTGCGGATGCATCCAGCCTGCTGAACGCAACAAAGCCAGATGAATAGCTGAGGCGGTAATCTGCCTCAAACTTTGCATGACCCATGAAAAGCTTGATTTGTGATCACCAGAGCCTGTGGCGATGCTTTAGCCGTGTAATGACTCTCTCGTTGAGTCTCCACTTCTTCAGTTCCACCGCTTCGGGCGCCTCGAAACCAACGGCTCAGGGAATCGACTTCAGCCGGCAGATCCGGACGATCTTGTCTGACAATTGCTTTGCCTGTCACGGACCGGACGACAACACGCGCAAAGGAAAATTCCGTCTGGACAGAAAGGAAGACGCCTTCAAAGGCGGAAAATCCGGAGCGCTTTGCATTGTTCCGGGCAAGCCGGAGGAGAGCGAACTCTTCAAACGACTCACCACTCACGACGAGGATGATCTGATGCCTCCGCCGAAGTCGAAGAAGGTTCTTACCCCCGCCCAAATCGATCTTGTCAAACGCTGGATCACAGAAGGCGCTTCCTGGCAAAGCCACTGGGCCTTCGAGAAACCCGTTGCTGCGAGACCTCCAGAGAACAAGGAGCGACGATGGGCCAGGAACGAGATTGACCACTTCGTTCTTGCTCGACTGGAAAAGGAGTCCCTGAAGCCCTCTTTGCCCGCTGACAAAACCACTCTCGCCCGCCGGGTTTCACTCGATCTCACAGGGCTGCCGCCGACGATTGATGAAGTGGATGCCTTCCTGAACGACAAGAGCGACGGCGCTTACGAGAAGCTGGTTGACCGCCTTCTGGAATCCAATCGTTACGGTGAGAACATGGCTCGCTACTGGATGGATGCCGTGCGTTACGCCGATTCCCACGGATACCACATCGATTCCCAGCGCGACATCTGGCCCTACCGTGATTGGGTCATCAATGCTTTCAACAAGAACATGCCCTTTGACCAGTTCACGACCGAACAACTGGCGGGTGATCTCCTGCCGAATCCAACGAAGGAGCAAAAGATCGCTTCCGGCTACGTGCGTTGCAACATGAGCACCGGCGAGGGAGGGGTCATCGAGGCGGAGTACCTGGCGAAGTACACGTTCGATCGCACTGAGACCACAGGCACCATCTGGATGGGGCTCACGCTCATGTGCTCACGCTGTCACTCGCACAAGTATGATCCCATCTCGCATCGCGAATACTACGGGCTCTACTCGTTTTTCCACAGCTTGAACGAGCCGGTCATGGACGATAATAAACCCAACCCCGATCCGTTTCTGCAGTTGCCGACGCCTGAACAGCAAGCCCGCCAGGACGAACTCAAAGGCCTCATCCGCGATGAACAGAAAAAATCAGAGCGGCCCGTGTCGGTCCTGGACGCAGATCAGACGGCCTGGCAGTCGCAATGGCACAGCCGCCTCTCGGATGGTTGGTCCGAACTTGTTCCATCCAGCGCGCTTTCGGCTCAAACCAACGGGGCCAGCTTGAAGGTGCTGGCAGATCACTCGATACTCGCCAGCGGTCCGGCGCCGGCTTCCGATGTTTATGAAATCACAACATCATTGAACGCGGGCAAGATCGGCGCGGTGCGACTCGAAACACTTCCCAGCAATTCCTTTCCTCTTCAGAGCGCCGCACGCGCTGCCGACGGACGGTTTCGGCTCTCGGAGATCGAAGCGGAATTGGTGGGTGCTGGTGCCGAAATCCAGGCCGACGGAGACAAACCGGAGAAACCGCGAAAGCTCCGGTTTGCTCACTCTGGATCAGACTCTGCCGAACCCGACCGTGATTCCGCGAAAGCCATCGACGGGAATCCGGACTCTGGTTGGGGCGTTGCGACCAATTCCACCTCTCAACCGCACCGTGCTGTGTTCGTGCTGGATGCTCCGGCCAGCATTCCATCCAACGCGACTCTTCGCGTCCGGCTTCGTTTCGAGAGCGACAAGACCAACCGCGCGTTGGGTTCTTTCCGGCTCGCAATCGCTCAAAACCAGGATCTTGTCCGCACACTCATTCCGCCGAAGCAGGAGCCATGGCACGTCATCGGCCCTTTCAAGACCGAGGGGCTGCAGGCTGGCTTGACCAAAGCATACGAGCCCGAAACGGAAGTTGATTTGAAGAAAGCCTACCCAGGCGTGCGCGATGAAATCCGCTGGAACAGCCGCCCGGAGTTGCAGGACGGCAAGTCTCATCTGCTCGTTCATGATCTCCACGGCGTTCACGGCGCCTATTACTTCCATCGAAAAATCCAGATGCCCGGGGAGCGCGACGTTGAGTTGCGTCTTCGCGCGAATGATCTCTTCAAGGTTTGGGTCAATGGCGAACTTGTGCATGAACGGAGTTCCCCTGCGAAGTCTGGAGATCCCGCTGATCTCATGAAGGTCAGGTTGCCGAAGGGCGAGAACCGGCTGCTGATCAAGGTCGTCAACCACCAGGGTTCCGCCTACTTCGCTTTCGACAAGGATCTCGGAGATCACGATGTTCTTCCCGCTGAGATCACTCCCATCCTTGCCGCGACCTCGACGCCGGCGAGTGGTGACGTTGGCCAGGTTCGGGAATTGTATCGCCGGACACACTCTGATGAGTTCAAGCAGCTCTTCGCCACGCTTGATGAGCATCGGTCCGAGCAGAAATCCCTCGAACGCATCATTCCAACCACGCTGGTGGCGCGGGAAATGGAAAAGCCGCGTGAGACGTTCATGCTTGTTCGGGGGGAGTATGACAAGCCTGGCGACAAAGTTTCTCCCGGCGTTCCAGCCATTCTGCCTCCGTGGCCCACAGACACGCCGACAAACCGGCTCGGCCTGGCGAAATGGCTTCTGAGCCCGGAGCATCCGCTGACCGCACGCGTCAACGTCAATCGTTTCTGGCAGCAATTCTTCGGAACCGGTTTGGTCAAGACCACCGAAGATTTTGGCGTGCAAGGCGAGCGTCCTTCCCATCCGGAACTGCTCGATTGGCTCGCCGCGGAGTTCATCCGATCTGGGTGGGATGTGAAGAAACTTCAACGGCTCATTGTCACGTCCGCGACCTACCGCCAACATTCTCATGTATCGCCCGCGCTTCTGGCTCGTGACCCCGAGAATCGGCTGCTGGCCCGCAGCTCCCGCTTCCGTGTCGAGGGCGAAGTTCTCCGCGACATCGCGCTTTACGTGGGCGGCATCCTTGCGGAGAAGCAAGGTGGTCGCAGCGTGAAGCCATACGAACCACCCGGCCTATGGGAGACGGTTTCGTTCAACAATTCCCAGAAGTACGTTCCAGACACTGGCGAGAGTCAGTATCGTCGCGGCCTTTACACATATTGGAAACGTCAGAGCCCGCCGCCGAACCTGCTCCTCTTCGATGCGCCGACGCGCGAGTATTGCGTCGTCCGCCGGCCTCGAACCAATACACCATTGCAGGCGCTGGCACTTCTCAACGATCCCCAGTTTGTCGAGGCGTCGCGCGCTTTCGCGTTCAGAATCTTGCGGCATGGCGGGAAGACTTCTGAGAGCCGGCTCAACTACGCGTTCCGAACGGCAACCAGCCGCAAACCCGGAGCCGAGGAGATTCGCATCCTGAAGCAAACTCTCGAACAACAGATCGCTGAATACAGGCGTGATGCCGCCGCTGCAGAAAAGTTGCTCAGTGTTGGTGGTTTCAAGGGCGAGAGCACGCTTGACGAGAGTGAACTGGCCGCGTGGGCCACGATCGCCAGCATGATCCTCAACCTCGACGAGACCGTAACCAAGGGCTGAACAGTTCACCAACAACGAAGGCATAATTATGAATCCATTTCGAGAACACGCCCTCCTGATGACTCGCCGCCACTTCTTCGGCCGCGCGGCCGCTGGTCTGGGAACTGCCGCACTTGGCTCGCTTCTTAATCCATCACTGCTGAATGCTGCCTCGGATGCTTCGGCATCTTTGTTACGCAAGACTCATTTTGCGCCGAAAGCCAAACGGGTCATTTACCTCTTCATGGCGGGCGGCCCGGCGCAGATGGAATTGCTCGATTACAAGCCGGAGCTGCAGAAGCTGCATAACCAGGAATTGCCAGAGTCCATTCGCATGGGCCAGCGCATCACCACCATGACTTCCGGGCAGAAGGCTTTTCCGGTGGTTCGACCGATCTTCAAGTTTGCCCAGCACGGGAAGTGCGGTGCCTGGGTCAGCGAGCTTCTGCCTCACACGAGCTCCATTGTGGATGACATTTGTGTTATCAAGAGCGTCCACACGGAGGCGATCAACCATGATCCGGCGATCACCTTTATCCAAACCGGCTTCCAACAGCCGGGCCGCCCCTGCGTGGGTTCGTGGCTCAGTTACGGCCTTGGCAGCACGAATGAAAATCTTCCAGCCTTTATCGTGATGATCTCCAGCGGCAAGGAGAGCGATCAACCTCTCTACACCCGGCTGTGGAGCGCAGGATTTCTTCCATCTGAATATCAAGGCGTCCAGTTCCGAGGCACGGGCGATCCAGTGCTCTACCTTTCAAATCCCCCCGGCATCAGCGCAGCGGGCCGCCGGCGGATGCTCGATGGCATCGCCAAACTCAACGCGCGTCAGTACCAGGTGATTGGCGATCCCGAGATTAACACTCGTATTTCGCAATATGAGATGGGGTTCCGGATGCAAACCTCCGTGCCGGATCTCGTGGACATTTCCAAGGAGTCTGAAGCCACGCTCAACCTCTATGGGCCGGACGTGAAGAAGCCGGGAAGTTTCGCTTACAATTGCCTGATTGCACGGCGCATGGCCGAACGCGGGGTGCGTTTCACACAGCTCTATCATCGTGGTTGGGATCAGCATGGCAGTTTGCCCCGCCGGATTCGCGAGCAGTGCAAGGACACCGATCAGCCTAGCGCCGCGTTGGTGAAAGATCTAAAGCAACGCGGCCTGCTCGACGACACTCTCGTCATCTGGGGCGGCGAATTTGGGCGCACCGTTTATAGCCAGGGAAAGATCGAGCCGGATAATTACGGGCGCGATCACCACGGACGGTGCTTCTCCATCTGGATGGCCGGCGGCGGCATCAAAGGCGGCATGAGCTACGGCGAGACGGACGACTACTGCTACAACATCGTCGAGAATCCCGTCCACATCCACGACCAGAACGCCACCATCCTTCATTGCCTCGGCACCGATCACGAGAAGCTCACCTACCGCTTTCAAGGCCGTGACTTTCGCCTCACGGACATCCACGGCGAAGTGGTGAAGGGAATTCTAGCGTGAGCTGTTCTGAATTCTTTTGACGTCAGCTTCGCCTCTCACGCAACAGCGAGCGTATTTGTAACGGATTCCGAGCCGCATGGATCAACAGGGAGATAATCAGCAGGTCGCCGTGGTATCTGTAGTACAGAGCGTAGGGAAAGGGTCTGATCAGAACTCTGCGAAAATCCGAATAGACAATCCGATAGATCTCCCCGTCCTGCTGTAGATGAGGGAGGTATGAATAGAACGTTCCCAGGAATCGATCTCCCAAGCCAATGTATCCTTCTCGATCATACCAATTTGCTGCTTCGGCGACCTCCACAGAAACTTCCGGAAGGATGCGGAATTCCTTCATGCACGAAGTGTTTTTATTCTCTCCTTGAACTCATCCAGGGTGAGCACGCGTGAAGGGTCGCGAAGAAAGGCAGCCCATCGTTCATCCAGCAGGTTCTTTTCTTCCTCAGTGACTTCCAACGACTCGGAATCGCGAGCAACTTCCTCCCACAGCTCATCCACAAGTTGAAGTTTTTCGCGGGCGGACAGTGCCCGCACTTCTGGTAGATCAGCTAGTTTCATGTCGAGAGCATACCACGCCAGCCGCAAGCGCTAAACAAGGATTTTTCAGGCCGCGTATCCGACGAGTTGCCTCCCATCCCGGCATCTGCTCTGAACGCGCAAAGGATCAGTCAATTATTTGTGGTTCCTGTAGGCAAGTGGTTCAAGAAATTTCCCGGCTTCATCCTGTGTGGCGAAGGCGAGTTCATCAAAACGTTCCTGCTTTCCGGTCAAGCGCCGACGGACGCGAAGTCGGGTAGAAACTCGGCGGCGAACACGAGCCTGGGCAAGGGCAAAGGCTAGGCGATTCTCCCGTATTCCCTTCCGGAAAGTAGCGAACCTCAGATCAGCGCGCGACGTTCCACGAAATGCCCGGGAGGGCGTCGTTCCACCACCGCCCTAATTTTTTCCACGCGACGCGAACGGGTCATCCCTGCGGAACGGACGGTTTCGTTGTTGAATTCACGTTCCGGTAACGAGCGAATGCCCGCGGCACGCAATCCGCACGGCGACGATGGTGCCTTCACGCAAAGGCGATTCCCTCCGTAAAGTCAGGGCGGACGTGGAAGTCCGCCCTCCCGCGATGCGGGATAACTTGGCCGTCAGGACGCAGGAAGCCACTGCTTTCGAAATGAAGATCAGTTGACGATCTGCAAGCGTTGGCGTTCTATCGAACCGTCCCGGAAGGCTCCAGCCGGTCCGAATGTTCTCGGGATTCCGTGAAGGCTATACTCTGCGCGGCCATAGATTGCGCTTTTTGAAATCGAGCGAAAATGGTCGCTTCCCATTGATTGTAAGCTACTTGACAACTCAAGTGTCACGGTGCCAAAAGCGCAGTTTGTGACCGCGCTCAGTATATCATGAAATCAGCGCGCTTCTTTCTTTCGTCGGCAATCGGGGTTTAGATTATGAAAAAGCAATTCGCCTTGCTGCTCTTGTTGCTCGCTTTCAGCGTTTCGGCCAAAGCCACGGAGCCTCCCTGCGGCATCACTATCATAACGCACGGCTACCAGGGGCCAATTTACGCCCCATTTCCACAATGGGTGCGCATCATGGCGGAGGCGATTACAAACAGAATTGGCGCATCGATTCCCATTTACACGGTTCGGTTTGAGCCGCTCACTTCGGCGTTCATCCCCATGGACCGAGCAACCAATGATGATCTCGGCCGATCTGGGAGCGCAATTATTTTGTTGGACTGGTCTGAGGTCAGTTGGATTACGACAACATCAACACGGTCCGTGGCTGACCATTTTTTCGACTTTCTCTTCGGGAGAGCTCACAACAATCACTCACTGGCAGAGTTGCCAATTCACCTGATCGGGCACAGCCGCGGCGCCTCGCTGAACACGCGGTTGGCTTATCGTCTGGCGAACAGCGGGATCCTCATCGATCAGGTTACCACGCTCGATCCCCATCCGGTTGAGCTAAACGGAAATGATGAGGACATGGCCACCTATTGGAACGTAGTTTTTGCCGACAACTATTGGCGGCACGGTGTAGCACCCCAAGGAGACCCCGTGGACGGGGCTTTCAACGTGCCTCTTGACGACGAGTTTGATGGTCTTGGCGATCCGCAGGGCTTTTTGGTGACAGAACATCAAGCTGTTCACACTTATTATTACGGCACAATCAATACCGCAGCGAGCGATGATGGGGATACTCCTGTGCTCACCTGGCCTTGGTTCACTTCGCAAGGAGTTACTCGATCGACGACGGGATTTGCTTACAGCCGTTACGCGCGCAGCGCTGACCGTCCTGCTGCGAACGCTGGTATCCGAACAAGTTTTAGTTCTCCGGTTCAACTCTGGCCAAATGCTTACTTTGACCAACGAACGCCGATCACCGATCACATAACAGTCGGACAGCAGCACACCTTTGATTACCATTTTTCTGATCGAAGTTCAGAACTCGACAGTGACAGGTTCAAGCTGCCTTTCTGAGCTGGATCAAGCACATACTGGGGCATCTTTCGGGGGCGAGTTTTGGGACAATGAATTTCTTGAGCGCGTCGCTATAAGGCAACGACAAGAGAAAATCGGGTAGCGAGTTGCGG
>SIBF01000011.1 GCA_009695275.1 Pedosphaera sp.
GCAACTCAATTCAAGAGCGCAAAGCCGACTTTCCAGTTCCACCCTTCAAAAAAATCAGCCGAGTTCACATTTTCCCCTGCCAATATCATTCAACCGCTCCTGCGTTCTTGCCTTAACCGAAGAGAAAACTTTTCTTGAAGCAGCCCTGCTGGCCAGGCCGCGTCAAAATGTGTTGATTGGCAATTCGTCACAGAAACTATATTAGTATCCGATGAACCAACTGCGGACATTGACTCGATATGCCTCGGTGCTCGTAACGCTCTGCGCGCTCGCTGCTGTTACTCTTTCGGTGCGGGCCGATACCATAGGTGGCGCGGCGCCGGGCATTGACTTCAACCGCCAGATTCGGTCGATACTTTCGGAGAACTGCTTTGCTTGCCATGGCCCCGACGAAGGCACTCGCAAAGCAAAGTTCCGGCTCGACAACAAAGAGGCCGCCTTCAAAGGAGGAAAATCCGGCTCGCCGTCGATCGTTCCAGGTAAACTCGACGAGAGTGAATTGATTAAACGCATCATTAGCGCGGACGAAGACGAAGTGATGCCACCGCCCAAATCACAGAAGAAGCTCACACCGGCGCAGATTGACCTATTGAAGCGGTGGGTGGCTGAGGGTGCCGTTTGGCAAACGCACTGGGCTTACGAGAAGCCGATGCGCCAGGCACCGCCAGAGACAGCCGACAAGAGTTGGGGACGTAACGAAATTGACCGCTTCGTGTTGTCGCGCTTGGAGAAGGCGGAGCTCAAACCCTCGCCCGAAGCTGAAAGGACCACGCTCGTCCGCCGCGCCGCGCTTGATTTAACAGGTTTGCCGCCGAGCGTGGAAGAAGTGGAAGCCTATCTGAACGACAAAAATCCGGATGCGTATGAGAAAGTCGTGGACCGTCTGCTCACCTCGTCGCGCTATGGCGAACACATGACCAAGTTCTGGCTCGATGCTGCCCGTTATGCTGATTCTCATGGGTATCACATCGACTCGAAGCGTGACATCTGGCCTTATCGCGAGTGGGTGATCAAAGCGTTTAATCAGAACATGCCATTCGATCAATTCACGACCGAACAGCTCGCCGGTGATTTGCTGCCGAACGCGACCACGAGCCAAAAAATCGCCTCCGGTTACGTGCGCTGCAATATGAGCACCGGTGAAGGCGGCTCCATCGACGCCGAATATCAGGCGAAGTACACTTTCGACCGCACCGAAACCACGGCCACGATTTGGATGGGTTTGACCTGGACTTGCGCCCGCTGTCACACACACAAATACGATCCCATTACGCAGCGTGAATATTACGGCCTTTACTCGTTTTTCAACAACTTGAACGAGCCTGTCATGGACGGCAACAAGCCAAATCCCGACCCGTTCATTCAGTTGCCATCACCGGAACAGAAGACGCGCCAGGACGATCTGAAGCAGTTCATCGCGGACGGCGCGAAGCAAATCGAGCGGCCTGTCCCCGAGTTGGACAAAGCGCAAGTGCCGTGGCAGGCGGACTGGCACAAGAGATTGAGCGTCGGCTGGACGACTGTGAACCCCGCGACATCCCGCTCGGCGAACACCAATGGAGCCACGTTGAAAGTTTTGCCTGACTTGTCGATCCTCGCTGAAGGCCCAAAGCCAACTCAGGATGTCTATGAAGTTACGACCATTCTTTCGCCAGGAAGGCTTGCCGCGCTTCGAGTGGAAGCTTTGCCTCACGAATCCCTGCCTCACGGGAGAAGCGCCCGCGCGGACGATGGACGCTTTCGTCTGTCTGAAATCGAGGCGGAGATCATTGCAACCGACGGCGAAAGCAAGACCAACAAGCCAAAGAAACTGAAGTTCGTCCAAGCTGCATCGGATACGGCTGAGGGAAATTACGAAGCTCGCAAAGCCATCGATGGGAATGCCGACAGCGGATGGAGCGTTGGCACAAACTCTATCGCAGAACCGCACCAGGCGGTCTTGGTTTTGGGCGAACCGATGGAAGTGGCAGCCGGATCCGAGTTGCGGATTCGCTTGCGCTTCGAAGGTTCCGATCCGAGGCGAGCTCTCGGGCATTTCCGGCTCGCGATGGCCAGGGATACCGAGTTGGTGCAACTCCTGATACCCACCAAGCAAGAGCCCTGGCGAGTGCTCGGACCGTTCCAGAGCGAAGGACTTCAGGCCGGTTTCGTCAAAGCCTATCAGCCCGAGCAAGAGATCGATTTGAAGAAATCCTATCCGGGTGTGCGCGAGGAAATCAAGTGGACCGCTCGCCCCGAGCTTGAAGATGGCAAAGCACACTTGCTCGTTCACGAATTGCACGGCGTTCACGGCGCGTACTATTTCTACCGGACGATCAAGGTCGGAGAAGATCGAAAGGCTGAGTTCACCCTGCGCGCCGACCAACTGTTCAAGGTTTGGCTGAACGGCCAGATGGTGCTTGAGCGCTCGACGCCGGCGAATCCTGCGGATGGACCGTCGAAAGCCACAGTGGATCTGAAAAAGGGGGAAAACAAACTTCTCGTGAAAGTGGTCAACCACCAAAGTTATGCTTACTTCTCGTTCGATACTAACCTGGGCGGAGGCGATGTGTTATCGGCGGAAGTCGCGCCAATTCTCGCGGTGACGGAACAGCCGTCCCAGGGCGAGCTTACAAAGGTCCGTGACTTGTATCGCCGCGAGCATTCGGAAGAGTTCAAGCAACTGTTTGCGAATATGGAGCAGTTCCGCGCGGAGCAAACGTCGCTTGAAGGAGCCATTCCCACGACGATGATCGCGAAAGAGCTGACGAAGCCGCGTGACACCTTCATGTTCGCGCGCGGCGAATACGATAAGCCTGGCGAAAAAGCTTCCGCAGGTGTGCCCTCGATATTGCCGCCGCTCCCGAAAGACGCGCCCACCAATCGGCTGGGTCTGGCCCAGTGGCTGGTCAGCCCGGACCATCCGCTCACGGCGCGCGTCGCGGTCAATCGGATTTGGCAGCAGTATTTCGGCGTGGGTCTCGTCAAGACGGCTGAGGACTTTGGCGTTCAAGGCGAGCGGCCTTCCCATCCGGACCTGCTCGATTGGCTGGCCACTGAGTTCGTGCGAACGGGCTGGGATGTGAAGCGTTTGCAACGGATGATCGTCACCTCTGCGACTTACCGGCAATCTGCGAAGCTGACGTCTGAGTTGCTCCGTCGCGATCCCGAGAACCGTCTGCTGGCTCGCGGCTCGCGCTTCCGCGTCGATGCGGAAGGAGTGCGCGATATGGCGCTCTATTTGGGCGGCCTGCTCGTCGAGCGGACGGGCGGGCACAGCGTCAAGCCCTACGAGCCGTCCGGACTTTGGGAGGCTGTATCATTCAATAACTCGCAAAAGTATGTTCCGGACATCGGCGAGAGCCAATACCGTCGCAGCCTTTATACCTATTGGAAGCGACAAAGTCCGCCGCCGAACATGTTGATCTTCGATGCGCCAACACGCGAGTACTGCGTTGTGAGGCGTCCACGGACGAACACGCCATTGCAAGCGCTCGCGCTGTTGAACGATCCGCAATTCGTCGAAAGCTCGAGGGCTTTCGCTCAACGTATTCTGCTCGAAGGCGGTGAGACCATCGAAAGTAGAATCGCCTTCGCCTTCCGGCTGGCGACGGCGCGCAAGCCAACACAGGGTGAAGTGGCTGTGCTTCAACAAGTGCTCGATCAGCATCTCGCCGATTACAAAAAGGACAAGGACGCCACGGACAAGTTGCTCGGCGTCGGAAGTTTTAAGGCAAAGGATTGCTTTGATCGAAGCGAGCTCGCCGCATGGACGACCATCGCCAGCATGATTTTGAACCTGGATGAGACAGTTACAAAAGGCTAGGCCCATCTAAGTTGGTTGGCACAATAGACAAGACGTTGGATTGCCTGCATTTTCCGAAACAAAATTTATGGACCCACTAAGAGAGCACAGTTTGTTGTTAACCCGACGACATTTCTTCAGTCGCATGGCCGCGGGCATTGGCACCGCGGCATTGGGCTCGCTGATGAACCCTGATTTGTTCAGCAGCTTCGCCAACGGGGCCGCCAAAGGCGCGCTCGGCAATCCGCATTTCGCGCCGAAAGCCAAACGGGTCATTTACCTTTTCATGGCTGGCGGGCCGGCGCAGATGGAATTGCTCGACTACAAACCTGAGCTGGAGAAGCTGCACAACTCCGAATTGCCCGAGTCCGTCCGCATGGGCCAACGCATCACCACGATGACCTCGGGCCAGAAGGCATTTCCAGTGGTGAAGCCGATCTTCAAGTTCTCGCGCCAGGGAAAGTGCGGGACTTGGATCAGTGAACTCTTGCCGCATATCGGCGGCATCGCGGACGACATCTGCATCATAAAAACGATTAATACTGAAGCGATCAACCACGACCCCGCGATCACTTGCATTCAGACCGGTTTCCAGCAACCAGGCCGGCCATGCATTGGGTCCTGGCTGAGCTACGGCCTGGGCAATGACAACGAAAATCTTCCCTCCTTCATTGTCATGATTTCAAGCGGCAAGGAAAGCGATCAGCCGCTTTACACCCGTTTGTGGAGCGCTGGTTTCCTGCCGTCCGAATATCAGGGCGTGCAATTCCGCGGCACCGGCGATCCAGTGCTCTATTTATCAAATCCTCCGGGAGTTTCGAGCTCGACGCGTCGTCGCATGCTGGACGGGATTGCACAACTTAACTCCAAGCAATTCGACACATTCGCCGATCCTGAGATCAGCACGCGCATTGCTCAATACGAAATGGGTTTTCGCATGCAAAGCTCGGTGCCGGAGTTGGTCGATGTTTCAGGTGAATCGGAGAGCACGCTGGAGATGTATGGTCCCGACGTGAAGAAGGCGGGATCGTTTGCTTACAACTGTCTGCTCGCGCGTCGCATGGCCGAGCGAGGCGTGCGTTTCATCCAACTGTATCATCGCGGCTGGGATCAGCACGGCAACCTGCCGAAGCGCATTCGCGAGCAAGTCAAGGATACTGACCAGGCCAGTGCCGCTCTCGTCAAAGATCTCAAACAGCGCGGCATGCTCGACGACACGCTCGTCGTTTGGGGCGGCGAATTCGGGCGCACGGTTTATAGCCAGGGAAAAATCGAGCCGGATAACTATGGCCGCGATCATCACGGACGATGTTATTCAATTTGGATGGCGGGCGGCGGTGTCAAAGGGGGCATTACCTACGGCGAAACCGACGATTACTGTTACAATATCGCCGAGAACCCAGTCCACATCCACGACCAAAACGCCACCATTTTACACTGCCTTGGTGTTGAGCACGAGAAGCTGACCTATCGGTTCCAAGGGCGCGACTTCCGCCTCACCGACATTCACGGTCAGGTGGTAAAGGGCATTCTTGCGTAAAAGGCGTGCCCCAAATTAATCATCGAGCTTCCAACAATCCGACCTCGTTAAATCGTCAGCGCCCGTTCGCGCGCCACGACCTTCCATCGGCCCGTGGCTTGGCCGTTCTTCACGACCACGGCCTCGGAGTGCAATGCGACAGTCGGACAAATGTGGCGAGGCACGCCATACAGAACGTCACCCACCCTAAATTCGTTCGCCCTGGGCGTCTCGATGACAAGATGCTCCTCGCTATGATTGGTCGCTGAAGCATCGGGAAGGTCGAGAAACTGAACCCGCGGATGGGGATTCTCGGCAGCCACCGCTTTGTGACCGAGATCGAGGCAGAGAAGATTTGCTCTTGGCTTGCTGATGACGCGCGTTAAGAGCAGAGCCGCAGGCAAAAATTCGAGGTCTGGCAATTTGTCAGTATAGCTAAAGTCCCAAAGCAGGGTGGTGCCTGGACTGCACTCGACATCTGGTCTGCGCGCGTGAATCGGAAACGTCGGAGTTCCGCCAGCCACAACCTTGGGAACAGGCAGACCTGCTTTCAACAGTTCCTGGCGGAGCGCGCTCACGAGGGCGAAAGCCGCGTCACAAATGTTGGTTCGCTCCGCAACGTCGGTCTGATTGATATGGCCGTCATAGGCGTGAAGCCCACCCGGCCGCAGACCAGTGGATTGAGCGATCAGGCGATAAAGTTCAACCGCCCGGGGCCCGGGTGCGACTCCCGTCCGGTGCATTCCGCTATCGACATCCAGCAATAAATCGAGACTGACCCCCGCTTCGGCGAAGGCATTCGCCAATAAGCGGATCGCGTCCGCGTCATCAGCGATGGCCGAGAACTTCGTGTTCGGGAATGTTTTTACCAACTGGACGAGCCGCTTCACATTAGGGCCCACAGGTTGATAGGCCAGCAACACATCCGCAGCGCCGCAAGCCGCGACCATCTCGGTTTCGGCGATTGTCGCGCATTTGAATTTGGAAATGCCGAACCCCATCTGCATTCGGATCACCTCCGGTAGCTTATGCGTCTTGATATGAGGACGAAGCCGCGCAACATCACGCACGATCTCCACCATTCGACGAACGTTATGTTCGACCCGGTCCGGATAGATCAGCAAAGAGGGGGAAGGGACTTCACTTACATTGGCGACGGTGTACCAGGAACTCGACATGGCGTTGAAAATTGGAGAAGAGCGTTGCGCCTATTTTTCGATTTCAAAAATGGCTTCGACCTCGACCGCGATGTTACCGGGCAAGGCGGCCATCCCCACAGCGCTGCGCGCGCCAACGCCGTTGTCTTTACCGAACACATCTGCAAAGAGTTCGCTGCAACCATTGATCACTGCGGGATGCTCGCGGAAATCGTGCGTGCTATTGACCATTCCGAGCAGCTTCACCAGGCGTTTGACTCGATCCAAGCTGCCCAGTTGATCACGAAGCGTGGCGAGTATCGTCAATCCCACCTGGCGGGCCGCCAACTTGCCGGCTTGCAAATCAAGATCATCTCCAACCCGCCCAACCATCAGCGACAAGTCGGCTCTCAGAGGGCCATGCCCCGACACATAAGCCAAATTATCCACAATCACGACCGGTTTATAGACGCCTGCGGGCTTGGGTGCCGGGGGAAGTTCAAGTTTCAGTTCTTTGACGCGAGCTTCTGCATTCATGGAGATGTTCTATGTTGGATAGGTTAACCGTTTTTGAATGGCTAAGCATTCATTGGTTGCAGTTCCGCAGGCAAGACTTTTTCTGCGGGATCTGCAAAGCAATATCCGGCACCGCAACGGCAAGGACAACGATGGCCGCTTCACTGGTCTTTGGATGGCACGAAGGCCGTTAGCACTTTGCCGTCTGTGCCGTTCCAGACTCGCAACACGCTGTCTTGGCCACCTGCCACGACAATCCTGCCGTCCGCGCTGACCGCCGCCGAGTGCATGAAGTCGATCACACCGTCGAAGGAGCGGACTTTATCGCCGTTTTCTTTAACCGTGCGAACTTGGTTGTCACCGGAACAGGCCAAGGTTTGGTCGGTCGTTCCAACAAAAGTTATCGAGGTAACTTCTTTGGTAAAGCCCTCGATCGTCTTCTTTCTCTCGCCGGTAACAAAATCCCACATCTTGATGACATTGTCCGCGCCGGAACTCGCCAGGGTTCTCCCGTCTCTCTTCCAACTCACCCCAAGTACGTGGTGAGTGTGACCTTCGAACGACTTAACGATTTTGCCAGTGGCTAGCTCGACGACCTTCACAAATTTGTCGGCGGCACCGGAAGCCAGATGTTTTCCGTCAGCGGAAAAATCGAGACTGAAAACGGCGTCGCTATGAATGTTCTTAAGCTCTTGGACTAACTTGCCATCAGCCAATGCCCAAATCTTGATTTCACCACCACGGGTCGGTTCCCCGCTTCCAGTCGCCAGCAGCTTGCCATCAGGGCTGAACCGGAGCGCGTTGACGCGATCCACGATCGGAGATGTGGCGTCGTCTGTTCCGATGACTCTTTCGAGTGTCCAGGCCGGATTTGCGTCCCAAACCACCGCAGCGTGATCGGATGCCGATAAAACCAAGGCACCCTCCTTGCCATAGGCGACCGCCGAAACCGATCCTTTGTGGCCCTTGAACGTTTCAAACGCCGTTCCATCCTCCGCGCTCCAAGTATGAACGAGCTGATCATCCCCGCCGGTGCCAAGCGTGAGATTGTCAGGCGAGAATGCGATCGTTCGAATTGCTTTCTCTGCCTCGGATGCTGCCTTCTTCGACAACTGCACATCGGCGTCGGCCTTTTTCTGTTCCACTTCGGCGGTTTGCAAAGCACTCTTTGCTGCTGTTATCGTCTCGACAGCTTGGCCCACTGATTTCTTGGCCAATTGCAGCTCGTTTTCCGCATTGGGTTTTGCGAGTTCCGCCTTTTTGAATTCCTTTTCGGCGTCTGCAATTGTCTTGATCGCTGCCGTGATTTTGTTCGTGCCCTGCTTCTGCTTTTCATCCGCGTCCGCAGTGATTTTATCGAAAAGCGGCTTGATTTGTCCTGCTGCAAATGATTTGGCAGCGACATTGTCGATGGCTTTTTCCGCCAAAGTTTTCGCATCCGCCGCCGCCTTTGATTTGGCGTTCGCGTCAGCCGCCATGCTCTCCGCAATGCCCTTGGCCTTGAGCGCGACTGCTGCCACGTCAGCAGCTAATTTGTTGGCAGGTGTCTTCGCGGCTTCGGCAGTTTCGTCCTCCGCAGCAGCTTTTGTCTTCGCGGCGACTGCTGCCGTATCCGAAGCGATGCGGTCGCTGATCCGTTTGGTTTCCGCCGCTTGGTCCGCAGGTACCGTAGCTTGAGCTGCCTTTTCGACAGCGGCCTTTGCCTCTACCGCAGCTTTCTTAGCCGCCTTGTCGGCGGTTTGAAAATCCTCGGTGACTTTCTTGATTTCCGCCCGCAACGTCACCAGAGCCTTTTCCGCGTCAGACTTCGCGGTTTTGGCGGTTTCCACCAATTTCTGTTTTTCTTCGAATGACTTTTCCGCCACTTTCACGGCATCAGTCGCTTTGCCGACACGGTCCACTTGGGCTTTGTGCTGGGTTTCGGCGGTCTGCAAACCCGTTTTCCGATAAGTCACTTCGCTAGCAGAAAAAGCCAGCGAGCGCTCTGAATCCTGGAAGACTTCTTGCCTGTAACGATCTCCCTTCAACTCCGCAATCTGCTTCCCGTCCTTTGAATCCCAAAGCTTGGCGAAATTGTTCGTGCCTGCCGAAGCGAACCTTTTTCCGTCGGGCCGAACCGCAACGCTCGCAATAGGACTTCCGTGTTTCATCTCACGGATCGACTGCCCCTTTTCGACGTTCCAGTGCCGAATCGAGCCGTCCGGGCTTCCAGAGATAATCTCGTTCCCAGCAGGAAGAATTGTGTCGAGACAACTGATCGACCCAACATGCCCCTTCAATTCTTTAAGTGCCGTCAGTTCTCCTTTTGCAGCATCTGGCAGTTTCCAGATGTGAATCAATTTGTCGGCGCCGCCCGTGCCAATTTGCTTCCCCGCAGCGACCCAAGTCAAAGCATTCACTGCATCCGAAGTTTCCGCTTCAGTGAACAGTTCACCATCGGGCAGACTCCAAATCCTGATCTTCTTATCGACAGAGCCTGACGCGAGCTTCGTGCCATCAGGAGAGAACTTCAGGATCGAGATGGCTTTTTCAGCGCCGCCAAGCAGCTTGACTTCTTTGCCGCTCGCCAAGTCGAACAATTTAACCTTCCCATCTTCGCTGCCGGTGGCCAGCCATTCGCCATCGGGACTGATCGCGACCGTTTTCCACGTGTTGGTCTCGGTGTCGGAGAAGCTCAGCTTCTGAACATTTTTGGTCCGACGCCAGAGTTTTGCTTGGCGGTAATCCCCCGAAGCCAGGAGAGTGCCATCTGGGTTGAATGCCAGCGAGTGTACCATGTCTCGGTGAGCCACTTTGTGATTTTGGTAGATACTCTCCTTCGACAACTGCGTGTCCGCTAATCGTGCCACGAGCTGTCCCGAAGAGATATGGTAAATGAAAATCTGATTG
Organism: Pedosphaera sp.; assembly: GCA_009695275.1. Taxonomy (GTDB): domain Bacteria; phylum Verrucomicrobiota; class Verrucomicrobiia; order Limisphaerales; family F1-12-MAGs170; genus F1-120-MAGs170. The sequence goes on from SIBF01000011.1 coordinate 9,845, forward strand.
GCCCGCCCACAGGCGGCAAACTGGCCGTCCGCAGTCAACGCAACGGCGTAGATCGGATTCAAGGTTTGCGGCAGGGACTTCCACGCTATGGCCGCCGCGGCGTGAACTTCTCCTTTCGCTCCCTGATCGATCCAAAGCTTCAGCAGGCCCAGCTCCTGAGGCGTTAAGTTGGATGCAGCTACTTTATTGTCTCTCGGCGGCATCATGGGGTCGCTCTGATGAGCAGCCGCCTTTAACAGCAAACTTTCCGCGCCACGGCCGGGCACGACGGCAGGCCCAGATTCACCTCCCTTGAGAATGGTTTGAGGAGTCTCCAAAACCAAGTCCGCCTTCGCCTTCGTGAGATTGTGACACGCGAGGCAGTTGTTCTTGAAGACCGGAAGAATCTCCTTTTGAAAATCGACCGCTCTCGTCCGCTTCATGTCGGCGATCACGATCGCCGCAGGTTTGTTGTCGGCGGGCTTCCCCTCCGCACCTCGCGCGAGAGTCAGGCCAGCGGCAAGCGCGAGCGCGAAGTGGCAAATGGATTTTGGTGATGAATGTAGATTTATCATGGGGTGATTGAGGGTGTTAGATTATCGGTTACGGCTAGCGGTGGCAAGCATTTGAGCAAGAGAATGTGCTTGCATCGGATCTCAGCAAGGAGTTCTACTTTGGAAGTATCACCAAAATGCCTCTCAAGACTTCAACCATCTCAAGCTTTAAATGATGTGTAGAGCTCACGCGTTTCCGTTGGTGCTGGTGCTTGCGTTCCTTCGGCCAATCGCGCTGTTCAGCCAGAACTCGGATGTTGTTAACCCTGCCCAAGATCCAATCGTTGAAGTTTCCATCGATCCCAAGTCGATCCAACTGTTCGGACAAAAGGCGCAATTCGGAATTCTCGTTCACGGCAAAAGGGCTTCCGGCGATTTGGTTGATCTGACGCGGGCGGCTAGTTTTAATTCAAAAACACCCGAGCTGGTTTCAGTGTCATCCCAAGGTCATGTACAGGGGCGGAGCGATGGCAGAGGGATTATCGAAGTGCAGGCAGCCGGCTTTAAACGTGAAGTCGAAGTTTCAGTCGCCCAAACAACAGCTCCGAGACGTTTTAATTTCGAAGATGATATCACGCCCTTGTTCAGCCGCTTTGGTTGCAACTCCTCCGGCTGTCACGGCAAGGCAGAAGGCCAGAACGGATTTAAATTATCGGTGTTCGGTTATGACCCAAAAGCGGATTACAAGGCGCTCGTGGTGGAAAGCCGCGGACGTCGAATATCTCCGGCCGCTCCTGACCACAGCTTGCTGTTGTTGAAGCTCTCAGGGACAATGCCCCACGGAGGTGGCCCACGCATTCGGCTTGGGACGTCAGAGTTTGAAACGATTCGCGATTGGATCGCTGCCGGAGTCCCTTTTGGCGAGCCTGGAGATCCGAAGGTGGACAGCATCGAGATCTCTCCGGCGGAGCGCATTTTGTCCACCGGCGCTCAACAACAACTGCGCGCCGTGGCGTCTTACACCGACGGCCGCAAAGTTGACATCACTCATCTGGCCCAGTTCCAATCGAACAACGAAAACCTCGCTCGAGTGAATGAGGAAGGGCTGATTTCCGTCGGAGAAGTTCCTGGCCAGGCGGCGATCATGGCCCGCTATATGGGGGCGGTTGCCGTCTTTCAGGTGTTGATTCCCCGAAGCGAACGGATAGCGAATTATCCTCGATTCCCGGAATACAACTTCGTGGACAAGCTCGTGCATCAGAAGTTGAGCAAGCTGAACATTCTGCCGTCGAAGATATCGGATGACGCGGATTTTCTGCGGCGCGCATATCTGGATGTGATTGGGACACTCCCGACGGCTGCGGAAGCCCGCAGGTTTTTGACCGATCGGCGGCCCGACCGCCGAGCCCGGTTGGTGGACGAGTTGCTCGACCGTCCCGAGTATGCTGATTTCTGGGCCTTGAAATGGGCTGATCTGCTGCGAGTGGACAGGTCGATACTTGGACACAAGGATGCCTATGCCTATTACCAGTGGATTCGCGACGAGCTAGTCGCCAACCGTCCGTTCAACGGGATGGTCCGGCGATTATTGACGGCGGAAGGCCCGCTCGCGGAGGCACCTCAAGGACAGTTCTACAAGATTTTCCAAAAGCCAGGCGACACGGCCAGCACGCTCTCCCAAGTCTTCTTGGGAGTTAGGATTGCCTGCGCTGAATGTCATCATCACCCGTTCGACCGCTGGAGCCAGACAGATTACTATGGCATGCAAGCGTTCTTTCAACCTGTCAGCCGGAAGAAAGGTCCTCGAGGTGATGCTCTCATGGTTGATGGGAATCCCGAAACCAAGAACCCGAGGACTGGCGAGAAGGTTTTTGCGCACGCGCTGGGCACAAAGATGCCCAGCGCAAATCTCGAAGGCGACCCGCGCCGGCTTTTGGCGGACTGGTTCACGGCGCCTGAAAATCCGTGGTTCGCACGAAACCTCGCCAATCGCCTTGTCGCCCACTTTTTAGGCCGTGGATTGGTCGAGCCGGTCGATGATGTCCGAGCGACGAATCCTCCGAGCAACCCCGAGCTGCTCGATGGATTGGCCAGCTACGTGGCCGAAGTAAAGTTCGACCTCAAGCAGGTGATTCGGACCATCACCGCCTCGAGCACTTACCAGCTTTCATCGCATCCCAACGAGACGAACGAGCGCGATGAGCAGAATTACTCGCGAGCCCTTTTCAAACGATTGCCAGCCGAGGTTTTGCTCGATGCGATTTGCCAAACCACAGGTGTTAGCGAGAAATTCGCCGGAGTTCCTGCGGGCTACCGAGCCATCCAGCTTTGGGACAATGATGTCTCGCACTACTTTTTGAAATTGTTTGGTCGGCCCGTTCGCAAGACGGCCTGCGAATGCGAGCGCAACGTGGAAGCCAGCATCGCGCAAGTTTTGCACCTGATGAATTCGCCTGAAATTTACGGCAAGCTCAACCATGAGTCAGGGGCTGTAGCCAAGATCGAGAACGCCCTTCCACAGGATAGCGCGTTGATCGAGGAATTGTACCTGAATTGTTACAGCCGGTTTCCGAGCGAGGATGAACGCCGCGTTGCGGAAAATTATCTTCGTGCTCCCAACGCGAGTCGCCGCTCCGCTGCGGAAGATCTGCAATGGAGCATGCTCAACTCTTTAGAATTTATTTTCAATCACTGACACAGTTCAAAGTCTGATAAGGAGGCAATATGAAACGTTCCAATAAATACTGCGATGGAATCGACCGGCGCGACTTTCTCCGGATCGGCACGGTCGGGCTGCTTGGTTTCAACTTGGGGCTGCCCTCTTTGCTGGCGCAACAAGCCCGCACCGCTGCCAACCCCAAATCCGACGTCTCACTTATCCTCGTGTTTCTGAAAGGTGGCCTGAGCACCATCGACACCTTCGATCTTAAACCGGACGCTCCCTCCGATATTCGCGGCGAGTTTAAATCGATTCCAACCAATGTACCTGGAATTCGAATCGGAGAACTTCTCACGAAATCGGCGCAGCAGATGGACAAGTTTTCGCTCATCCGTTCGTTCGGCCATCGGAGCTCGGACCATGGCCCGGCCGATCACTACATGCTGACCGGCTACCATCCGCTCGCCAGCTTCAACGCGAATCTAAAGCCCAACAATCAATTTCCATCGCATGGATCGATCATCGCTCATAAGCTGGGGCCTCGCGGTTCGGTTCCGCCGTACGTCTGTTTGCCGATGATGCATGCAAGCGCAGGTTCGGCTTACCTCGGTGCGGCTTCGGTTCCGTTTGTCATTGAATCCGACCCAGGCTCGCCTGGTTTTTCCGTCCCCGATCTCGCGCCCCCAATTACTCTGGATGCCTCGCGCCTGGCGGCCCGCCGTGAGCTCTTGGCCAAGGTGGACCGATATCAGCACCAGGCCGAAGTCGCCGCGAACGCAAGCGCTCGGAGCGTGAGCGTGTTTGGGCAAAAGGCCCTCGACCTAATGACCTCTCCAGCCGCAAAGAGAGCGTTCGATATCTCGGCTGAGCCAGACAAGCTTCGCGATGAATATGGCCGTAACACCCTCGGTCAAAGCTGCCTCATGGCACGCCGGTTAGTTGAAGCGGGCGTTCGTTGCGTGACTATCAGTCACTCGAACTGGGACACGCATTCTGACAATTTCGGAGTTCTGAAGGATCAACTCCTTCCCAAGCTGGATGGAGCGATTGCCACCTTGTTCCGTGACCTCGCAGACCGTGGTTTACTCAACAAAACAATGGTCATTATCAGCGGTGAATTTGGCCGCACCCCTCGCATCAATAAAGACGCCGGCCGAGATCATTGGAGCAAGTGCTTCACGGTGGCGGTTGGTGGCGGCGGCATAAAAGGCGGACGAGTCGTCGGAACCAGCGATGCCTGGGCCCAAGAACCGGCTGAAAACCCATACGGACCAGAGGATCTCTCCGCGACGATGTATCAGTTGCTTGGAATTAATCCGAAGGACGAATTGAGAACTCCCGAAGGCCGGCCTGTTGCGGTCTCGAATGGCGGTCGGATCATCCAGGAGCTGATCTAATTGCGGAGATGCCCAGGTAATAAGGCGATCTGAGAACTCTTCGTAGCGGACGAGCCAAATCAAGTCTCCGAGCCAAGGCGCGGGGCAGGCTTGCCTGAGACGGAAACCAAAGTGGGTGTCTCGCTACAACGATGTGGGGAGCGGCCCTGGGAACACGAGCTAGAGACACCTGCGCTCCGACTGAGACTTCGCTGGCCAATTGTCCGAGTCAAAAACGTTATGAAATCATGCAAAACAATCGCGTTGTTGCTGGCGGTCATTCCTTTCACGAGTCAGTTGCTCAGTGATGAGCCCAGCGTCTCTTACATCTTCCCCGCCGGCGGCCAGCGAGGCACAGCCGTCAACTTTAAGGTCGGTGGACATTTTCTGAATGGCGACGCTCCGTTCGAGATGCTCGGCCACGGCGTTGCGGCCAGCCCGCGTGTTCGAGAAACCAATACCCTTTGGTTCGAGGGCCCAATGATTCCCCTGCCCGCTTCCCAACAAGTCGAAGATTATCCCCGGGATTATGCCGGCATCGTTAATATCTCTGCCGATGCCAAGCTAGGCGCTCGCTACTGGCGTCTCTGGACATCACAAGGCGCAACGCCAGCGCGGAAGTTTATCGTCGGTGATCTGCCGGAGGTGGTGGAACAAGAGGCGGACGGAGATCCCATCCCGGTCCAGGTCAAATTGCCCGTGACCATTAACGGCCGCATTTTCCCGCGTGAGGATGTGGATATCTGGACGTTCCAGGCGCGGGCGGGAGAGCAACTCACCTGCGGCGTTAATGCCAAAGGTCTCGGTTCGCCGCTGGAAGCGCGAGTGGATATCATTGATCCCAAAGGTCGGCATTTGAACGATGTGATTGACCGCTCCGGCGCTGATCCGCGACTTCAATTCAAAGCGCCCATCGATGGAATCTATCAAGTTCGCATCCACGATCTCGCCTCCGGCGGACTTCAACATTATGTTTACCGACTCACGATCACGGCGGAACCTTATGTTAACTTCGTATTCCCATTAGGCGGCCAGCGCGGAAGCAAGGTGCAGCTCCAGTTGGCTGGACACGGCCTGCCCTCGCAAACCGCGGAGATCAATTTACCAAAGGAAAGTTCATCGACCTTCGCCGCTGAATTCGGTTTCACGAAGTCAGGCACCGCCCCTGTTCTCCTGGAATTGGACGATTTGCCGGAACGGTTCGAATCGGAGCCGAACAACCAAATCGACACTGCCAATGCGATCGTTCCACCCGCCGTGCTCAATGGCCGGATCAGCGAACGTGGCGATGTCGATTTCTGGGCCGTCACCGCGAAGAAAGATGAAAGCTTCGCACTCGACCTCATGGCCAACCGATTGGGGAGTCCGCTGGATTCAGTGCTGATCGTCGCGGATTCGAGCGGAAAACAGCTTGCCCGGAGCGACGATATCAGCGGTGAAGAAAGCGATTCACGACTGCTCTTCCAAGCGCCGTCGGATGGAACTTATTTTCTGAGCGTCCAGGAGCGCTTCGCTTCGCGAGGCGGTCCGGAGTTCGCCTACCGGTTGCGCGTCGGTCCACCGCCTGCGCCGGACTTTTCCTTGACCTTAGCCATCGACGCATTGACTGCTGTTCGCGAGATCGCCGGCTTAAGCGCCGAGGAAAAAAAGAAACGTCCGCAGCCGAAGCCTACTCAGCTTCGAGTCAATGCTGAACGCCTCGGCAACTTTCAAGGAGAAATTGAATTAAGTCTCGAAGGTCTCCCCGTTGGCGTCACCGTCAACGGGACCAAAATCGCCGAAAAACAATCCCGGGTCGAAATCACTTTCACCGCGTCCGCCACAGCCAAGATCGGAGCGACGCACATCACGGTTCTGGGCAAAAGTAAAATCGATGGACGCGAAGTCATCCGCACGGCGACACTCCCCGTCCCGCGCGGTGAACCGGCCTTCGAGACAGTGCTGTTGGCGGTGGCGATTCCAACGCCATTCAAGGCTTACGGCGAGTATTTGCTCTCCTACGCGACACGCGGATCGGTTTATCATCGACGGTACTTGCTCGATCGCAAAGGATTCAATGGTCCGCTGACAGCTCGCCTTGCGGATCGCCAGTTTCGGCATCTCCAGGGAGTGCAAGGACCAGAGATTACGATTTCGCCGGAGGCCACCGAGTTTGACTACCCAGTAACAATGCCTCCCTGGATGGAAATAGGGCGGACGAGCCGCACTGTGGTGATGGTCTCGGGGACTCTCAAAGATGATGACGGTGCCGAGCATGTCGTCACCTACAGCTCCGGCGAGCAGAGCGATCAGATCATCACCGTGATTTCACCGGGACTGCTTGGGATCGACGCGGATCGACGATCCTTGCCAGCTCAACCGAATGGAACTGCGGAAGTGCGCGTATCGATCCACCGTGACGAAACGCTGGCCAACGCCCGAGTCAAAGTTGAACTCGTCCTTCCACCGCATTTTCGAGGGATCCACGCCGAGCCTGTCACGGTCGAGGCCGGAAAGAACGAAGCGGTTCTCCGAATCACTTTTGGTTCTGAACCCGGGCCTTTTAATATGCCTGCTCTTATTCGAGCCACGACGGTTGATCCGAAAGCCCCCCATTTCTCAGAGACGAGCTTGGAGCTGGTTTCGAGTCTGGCAGCCAGTGCCAACCATTAACTCGTTTCGAGTATTCACGTTGTCTTCACTCCCGCGGATGCAGTCCTTAGGACGATTTGGAATTTCAAATGATGTTGACCCGTTAACCGGAACTTACCATGAACAACAACTCCATGAATAACGTATTGAGTCGGCGTCAACTCCTCAGCACGGTCAGCGCCGCGGCAGCGGGAGCGATGTTCCTCCGGGATAGCATCTGCCGCGCGGAAAACCCCGCGGCCAATGTTGAAGATCGAGGAGCCAAACTTCGCATCACCAGCTTGCGAGGGTTTCGTGTCGGGACAAAGGCGTACATGAAGATTGAGACCAACGACAAAATCGTTGGTTGGGGTGAGGTCACGGGCTTGGACCCGAATGTCGCTGTTGCTTTGGCTCAGTCGCTGTTCGAGTTGTTGAACGGAGAAAATCCCACGCGCATCGAGCACTTGTGGCAGAAGCTGTATCGCTCCCACCGCGACATGCGCGGCGGACCTTTCATGACGCATGTGATCTCGGCAATCGATATGGCGCTTTGGGATATCACCGGCAAGGCTTGGGGAGTTCCGGTCTATCGGCTCTTGGGCGGGCCGACACGCGACAAGATCCGGGTCTATCCCACTGCCAAAGCTGTCAAGACCGGGACTGGCGGACCCCATCCGTTTTCGGGCAACCCGTCAGAAGTCAAGGAATTGGTCAAGAGAGTTAAGGACGCTCGGGATCGAGTGGGCGTTGATGGAACGGTGATGTTCGATGCCCATTGCGCAGTGCCACCGCCAATGCTGATCCAGTTCGCCAACGCGATTGAGCCTTACGATGTTTTGTTCATCGAAGAACCGGCTGTCCCAGGCAACATCGAAGTCTTCAAACGGCTGAAGCAATCCATTCGAGTCCCGTTGGCCACGGGCGAGCGCGACCGCACCATCTGGGGAATGCTTCCTTACCTTCAGGAACGGGCCATCGATATCCTCCAACCGGATTGCGGCCACACCGGCGGCATCAGTCAGATGAAGAAAATTGCCACGCTCGCGGAGGCTTACTTCGTGCCCTTGGCGCCGCACAATACGTGCTCGGAACTCGGACTGACCGCAAGCATGCACGTGGCGGCTTCGATTCCGTTTTTTCTCATCCACGAGGCTTACCTCGATGGACACATCATGCCGCCCGGTGTCGCGAAGAAAAATTGGCAAGTGGACAAAGATGGGAATGCGTCGTTGCCCGAAGGCCCGGGATTAGGTGTCGAGGTGGATGAAGCGATGTTTGAGAAAGTTAACTCAGATCCAAGAAAAATTTTCAAGTGGCCCACGCCCAAACAGCCGGATGGCTCGGTGACCGATTATTGATCCTGATCTGAGAGTGGAGTGAATTACGCGCCAGCCTCTACGGCATTGCTGGGTGTGATCGACGAGACGGTCAAAAGTCTTTTGGTTCAGAAACTCGCCGACCGGCTGCCAAATAATCCCAAAGATCAGGCGACTCTCTTTGAGCCATACCTCGCGAAGGTTGATCCATGGACGCAGTGACGCTACATGGTGATGGCACGTGATCTCCGAAAGAGATGTGAGCTTCGATTACTGTTTGTGTGAGCTCTTCTTCCTTTTCAACGCCTCTTTTGTGGCGGCTTGCAGGGCATCCAGCTCCGGCTTCAACTCCAGCTTTTTCTCGCGCCCCATGCGATCGATGAAGAGGATCCCGTTCAGATGATCGACCTCGTGCTGGATGGCGCGCGCCAATAGTCCACCACACCGAAACTGGATTCTTTTTCCTTTTTCGTTTAATGCAGTGACTTCAACAAAACCCGGCCGACTGATTTCATCGTAGATTTCTGGAAAGCTGAGACAGCCTTCTGGACCACGAACCGGGTCGCCAACCGGCTTGATCTGAGGATTGATCAGGACGACTGGCATGAGCGCTTCGACATCGGCCGGCTTTCCATGCAATTCCAACGTGGACGGTCGGTCCGTCACTCCGCTGACATCGACGATAGCCAGTTGCAAAGCCTTGCCCACTTGCTGGGCAGCCAGGCCGACCCCCTTGGCCGCATACATCGTTTCTCTCATGTCGGCAATCAATTCCTGGATCTCCGCCGTAATGGATTCGATCCGGGCTCCTTTTTGTCGCAAGACCGGGTTGCCGTACTTCAAAATTGGAAGGCTCATGCAACAATCATCAGATGCAAGGTGCAGCGCGCATGAAGGACCTCCTAGCTGGTCGGCCAGTTCCTGAGCATCTCGACAAGCTCAGGGATGGACGGACTCTTGGCGCTACGAACATAATATCCGCTGGTAGTTACGCCAGTAAGGACGCTGAGTTGATTGTCCAAACCAAGCAATTTGCCGAGACAAAACCCGGAGTTGAAGTGGTCGCCCGCACCGGTTGTGATCAGTGGATTCGCAACGAAAGGACCTTCCACCAAATCGACACCTCCGCTGCTCGCCGCTAAGGCGTAGCGAACCGGATGAACGACCAAAGTCGCTATGTCCAGCACGCGCACGATTTCGCGAGCTAATTCAGATAAGCCCTCCGGGGTGGCAGGTCGCGGCCCAATCCCCAGGACATTGCTCAGCTCGAACGCCTCCTTCTCGTTGAGCCCGAGGATGACATCGAAATGTTCCTGGAATCGAACGACATATTCCAACGCTCTCGAAATATCGTTCAGGAGTCGCTTCTCGGGATCGGCGAGATCGAAAAACATCAGCCGCCGCGGGCCGGTGAGCGTCGGACAAAGCTCGCTCTGGAGCCCTTCCCAGATCTCGGTCATATAAGGGATCATAGTCCAGTTCACAAAGGCGACGAGATCGGCCTTTGAAAATTGAGCCGCGAATTTCTCGCGCCCAAATCTCTCCTGAATGTTCGCCCAGTTGACCTCGTTAAGCTGCGTGCTCTTGCAGAGCATCACCTTGCCGTCCCCAAACTCAAGAGCGTCCGTATGACCAGGCTCGGCGATGGAATAAATCTCCGCCCGCTTTCCGAAGCTCGAGAAAACGGGATGAATATTCGGATAACCCAACGCACCGAGATACATTACCTTAAGCCCGAAGCTGGCCAGCGCATTGGCGAGGATTGGCCCGTTCCCGCCGAGCTTGGTTCGCTGGGTGACAAGCTCGATGTTCGTGCTCTTGCCAGCGGCCGCGGTGATTCGTTCGGCCAGCTTGGAAATGGTCGGAACCCGCTGAAACGATTCGGCGTTGTCCCGCTTGTCCACCGCATGGATGATCTCATCCACGAAACCGTCCAAGCCCGCAAATACCTTTAACTCACTGGTCCGAGCTGCGGCTACCGACAATTGCCCGGCGCATTTTTCACGAAGTTCAGGAGTGTTCATTTGGTTCGGTTCTTAATCTAAGTTGATGCCGATGATCTGAAGGATGCGCTCCAGGTCTTCGTCGTTGAAAAAGCGAATATCCAAAGCCCCTTTTCCCTGGCGATAACGCAATTGAACTTTGGTTCCGAATCGTTCCTGAAGCCGGTTTTCCACGTCGGCGATATGAGCATCCCGAGCGAGTGGTTCAGTGGTTCTCCCTGATTTAGCCGAGGGCCCCGACGCAGCGCGGTGCTGCAGTTGCGCGACGAGATCTTCCGTTTGCCGGACGTTCAGGCCGTCTCGCAGGATTCGTTCGGCTGCCAGCTTCTGCTCATCGGGACGGCTCAGCCCGAGAATGACTTTGGCGTGACCAACCGATAAGCGGCCATCGCGGACATAATTTTGAATCTCAGTCGCGAGCTTGAGCAATCGCAGAGCGTTAGCAACCACGGCGCGGCTCTTGCCGACTTTCGTGGCGACCTCTTCCTGGGTGAGTTGAAACTGTTCGATCAGTTTTGAGTAGCCGAGAGTTTCCTCGATCGGATTCAAATCTTCACGTTGCAGATTTTCAATCAGCGCGAGTTCCAAGACTGACCGATCGTCGGCTTCCTTGAGGATTACGGGAACTTCCGACAATCCGAGCATCTGCGCCGCTCGCCAACGACGCTCGCCAGCAATGAGTTCAAACTCGTTGCCTTTGATTCGAACAATGAGTGGCTGAACAACGCCGTGTTCCTTTATAGAATCAGCCAGCTCTTTCAATGCATCCTCAGAAAAGCTTTTGCGAGGTTGAAATGGACAGGGATGAATGCGCTCCAAGGCGACACGCTGCACCAATTCCTGATTCCCCACGATGGTGGGCCAGGAATGAGTCGGAGCCAAGTGAGCTGGCACTGCTGCCGCTTTGGAAGCTGAGGAGATCCCTCCCAAAAGCGCGCCAAGCCCGCGGCCTAAAGCTGGTTTCGCCATTCCGTCAGAGTGTCGAACGGCTACTGAGTTGTCAACGATCTGAAGCGAAAGGCTGGATTCGCAATGCGGAAAGCGTGGACAGCAGGTACTCCCATCGCCCATCCCGTCCTCTGAATTCTTCGTTTCACACTTCACACTTCACGAGTCACGCATCACGTCCTAGACTTTCAGCGTGAGTAAAAAGAGCGCTAGAATTGCGGCCTTGATCGAAAGCTGCCGCGGGAAGGATTTGGATGCCCATTATCTGGGCTATTTCGACTGCTTCAATCGCGGGCTTTTCTATGAGTCACACGACGTCTTGGAGGAGCTTTGGTTGCCCGGCCGCCGAGGTCCAGATGGCAATTTTTATAAGGGTTTGATCCAGCTCGCCGGCGCTTTTGTTCTGATGGAAAAGGATCGGCTGCACCCGGCTGCTCGGCTTTTCAAACTATCTCGTGGCAACCTTCAGCAATATTCTGCCATTCACCAACAACTTGATTTAAGACTCGTGCTGACGCTCATCGCAGAATGGATCGAACGACTCGAGGGGACCGACTTTGCCACGAACCCGCTCAAGACAACCAAAGCGCCAAAACTTTCCTTGGTGAATGAAGCGCCGGACGGATTGTGAGGCGTAGCGGCACGCGTGGAAGTATTGTCAGATTTCCAGAGCCCCGATGGATCGCGCTCCAAGTGCCCTGCAGCTCGTTGCGCCAACGAGGTGCCCTGTAACCGTCCGCCGTTGCCCATCGTCATTAGTCGGACAACGCCCATTCACTTTAACATGAACTCAAATTCCCTGTGCTTCGTCCTTTTACTAACCGCAGCAATCAAAGGCTCGGGCGCCGACGCACCCATCCTCGCTCCACCGCCCGCCATTGCCGCCCCTCCGGCGCGCCGGGGTCAAGCGACGACGCCGGTGTCCTCGCCGGTCATCCAATCCGATCGCCGAGTCACGTTTCGCTTACGAGCGCCCAAAGCAACTGAGGTCGTCGTCGCCGGCCAATGGGCCAACGGTCGGGCCGTCATGTCTAAGGATACGAATGGCGTCTGGAACGTGACGAGCGGCCCCATCGAACCCGGCGTTTATGAATACAGCTTTCAGGTGGACGGCCTCTCAATGATTGATCCTGCCAACTCGGCGATCAAACCGATGCGACAGCCGCGCACAAGCATTCTCCACTTGCCCGGTCGCCCACCCCTGCTCCATGACTTCCAGGAAGTGCCGCACGGCACCGTCCACCAACACACCTATCATTCGAAGTCGCTCGATCGGCAGCGGGAACTGGCCGTTTACACACCGCCTGGCTATGAACGACAAACCGAGGCACGATTCCCAACGCTTTACCTCCAACATGGCGCGGGCGACAACGAAGCCACTTGGGTTGTCCACGGCAAGGCGCATTGGATCATCGACAATCTGATCGCTCAGGGACGGGCCAAGCCAATGGTCATTGTGATGATGGATGGCCACACCGCGATGGCTGGCGGCGGAGCCACCGGATTTCAGAACAATACAGGCCTCTTCGAACGGGATTTGATCGAGGACGTGTTACCGTTTATCGAAACGAACTACCGCGTTAAGACGGAAGCCGTCGGCCGCGGGATCGTCGGATTGAGCATGGGCGGCGGACAATCGCTCGCCATCGGCCTGAATCACGCGAACCGGTTTGCTTGGGTAGGTGGCTTCAGCTCTGCCGTTCCTTCGGGCGAGTCTATCGACAGCGCCTTAAAAGATCCCGCCACCAATGAAAAACTAAAGCTGCTTTGGATTGGCTGTGGCAAAGATGATTTTCTGCTCAAGCGCAATGAGGATTTCATCGCATCGCTCAAGGAGAAGAATGTTCGCTACGAATGGCACTTGAGCGACGGCGGCCACAGTTGGCCGGTGTGGCGAATCTATTTAGCGGAGCTGGCACCAAAGCTTTTCCGGTAAGGTTTCTGATCGACGCTCGATCGGTGCCAAGGTTGCTTGCATACCCACATCGAGGTCAGGCCGAATAATTGACAATCGCCATCGCCTACCGCCGGCCGTCAGGCAAGACGTCCCAATGAATTCCAATCCCGCCCCCAATGAGTCGCCAATTCCGCCTCTGCTTCAAAGTCGCCCGCAGCAAACGCGGAAGCCACTCCAATGGTGACGAGACGCAACGGCCATCAGCTAAAGTCACGACCATCGAATCCTTTGTGAACTTGACATCTACAGCATCAGCAACCGACTTAGCGGTTAAGGCGCTCATCCCAGGCAGCGATGAATTCATCTCGGTATTCTGCAATCATTCGGCGAAGTGCCGTCAACTCGTGACTCCGAAAGTCTCGAGACTCCGCCAACTCACTCGGCTCCAACCAGAACTCCGCGTATTTCTCCGCGTGCTCCACATGAATGTGCCGGGGTTCATTGCCTTCACGACTGAAGAAGAAGAATCTGCAACCCCGCGTCCGCAGCACTTCTGGCATGCCAGAACTCTAGCCCACTCACGACGCAGGGACAGGCCTGAGTGCGCACTACTTCTCGCGCCTCGCGCCCCACAGCCAGTGGAAACGCCAGCCAGAAATGCAACCGACGCCTCCGAATACCCAACCCCTCTCGACGCAGTCTGTGGCTGTTGGGTGGAGCGATTCGTTCAGTGGCTCGTTCAACCAGGGAAGGCTTCGGCGCTCCGGACAAAGCTATCCGGTCCTCGCTAGGCGGTTCGCGCGCAATGCCATCAGTCACTCGCCGTGCAACGACGGCACCTCTCAAGATCAACCATCGGAACAGTGGGACTATCAATAGGAGCATCGACGACCCAGTGTAATAGAGGAGCCCTTTATAGAACACTAACTCTGGACGATATGCGGGCGTCGCCTTTCTTCTTGTCCCCGGCTCTCCGCAATACTACCGTCCACCAAGAGCCCAAAACTGAGTTCCTCTGGATCAGATCATGAAACGAAGAGAGTTTGGCAAGCAGCTTGTTGGCAGTGCAATCGGAGCCGGTATTCTCGGCTCGACAGCCGACCAGGACGCTTCAGCGCAGCCGGTGCGTGCTCCGAGAACGAATAGCTTGATGCATGTGGGTGGCGACTACCACAGCGTGGCGGGGTCCAGCATCACCTCGAAAGAAAATCTGGATTACAACTTACGCTACGGTGTCAAACATCTCACCGTTCAGTTAGGCAAACGTTCGCCGGATGGCGGTTGGGATCTGGACGAGTTGAAGCGGATAAAGGAAGACTGCGAAAAGGGCGGTGTCACTCTGGAAGCCATCAGAATGGATCCTTCCTATATCACGCTTCGGAAAGGTCCGGAGCGTGATCGGGAGATGGATAACATAATCGGGAACATTCGAAAGGCATCCGAGGTAGGCGTAAAGATCATCACTTACCACTGGACGGTTATTCCCATTCGGCGAAACAGGCAAACGCCCGGACGAGGGAACGTCACCTACGCGGGGTTCAAGCTCGAGGACAATTGGAAGGATTTGGCCGTCGGTAAATCAGGCGAGGTCAGTTGGGAAGATTACTGGGAACGAATCAGCTATTTTCTCGAGAAAGCAATCCCCGCAGCCAGGCATTACGACGTGAGAATGGCCTGCCATCCTTACGATCCGCCGGGATTGCCATTTGGCTACCAAGGCGCTGATAATTGGGATTCTCCAGCGGTGTTTGAAGCCATCAAACGCTACGAATCGACTGTGGAGAGTCCATACAATGGGTTTCAATTGTGCTTGGGAACTGCCGCCGAAGGGTTGAAGAACCCCAGCACAGAGATTCTCCCCATAGTTCAATACTTGGCCAAACGAGGGAAAATTCACCAAATCCACATGCGCAACATCCGCGGTGGGCTGCACAATTTCGAGGAGGTTTATCCCGATGAAGGAGAAATGGATTTCTTCAAAGTCATGCGAATCCTTCGGGACGCGCAATTCGCCGGATCGTTATGCCCTGATCACATGCCGCGTCATCCCGACGATCCCAAAAGCCTTCAATCGTTCGCTTTTGGATACGGCTATATCAAGGCTCTGATTCAGGCTGTTAACTCTGAGGTGTCAGGCTGAACCGCAGTGCCTCTTGCCAACTCATCACTTGAAACCCGGAGCTTGGTAACTACTAATTCCGGTCAAAGCGGAATCCCTCGCGCTCGTGGAGCAGAAAACTCCAGGGCGCGAATTCGATCTCTCAGCCGAACTGATCCTCCTTGTCCTTAAAGAGGATATTGAAGGTGGTCATTGAGCCGTAGCAACGGCTGATGTATTGCTGCAGTTCCACCTTCTCTCCATCGGTCAACTGAGCATGCCCATTTATTTTCTGCTCCAGCACTCGGAGGTTATTTCGCATCATCACGATCTTGTGGAAAAACGTTTCCATAGGAACTTCCTTGGCTTGGAGGGCGGAATCAGCCGGGTGCATTACCAAGCGCCCATTGTGCCAGCGCACACCCAGCTTCTCGATGATTGAATCGGGTTTTTCCAAGCCGAGTTCCTTGACCGCAGCGCGAACGGCGTGGTCGATGAATTGCGCCAAGGGGACTTCGAGCCCGCTGACTGCGGCCTGAGGTTCGGCTGGCTCAAGTCCGCTCGTCTCGGGCGCGACGGTGCGAAGGCCCTCGTCGAACTGAATATCCGCCGTGTGTTCAAGAATCCTTTTGACCGTTCCGAAGCCAAGCTGTGGGTGCCTGACTCGCATATTGAGATGTAGCGTTTCAATCTTCATTCGTTCGAATAAATGCAATTTACCGTAGAGCGCCGGAGCCGCAACCAAAATGGTAGAGCGGCGTTACTCGCCAGGCCAACGAGGCGCGTGGAAGATTTAAGATTGCGATCTGCTTTCGCCAATGTCTCAATAGGCCGCGCCCTAAGTTTGCGCCTCTGCACACCTTATGAAAATCACTCAGATCATTTGCCAAATTCTTCGAGTTCGCTCCGTCGAACGGAAGACTGCCAGCTCTCAAGATGTCGTTCTGATCCGAATCCGCACCGACGACGGCTTGGAGGGAATCGGTGAAGCCGACGCTTCGCCGGAGGTGGTGAAAGCCATTGTGGATGCCCCCTTCAGCCATAATATAGCCTCGGGTCTTCGCGAAATTCTCCTCGGAGAAAACCCGCTGGAAACAGAGCGCCTCTGGCAGAAGATGTATCGCCGGACCATGTATTTTGGGCGAACTTCGGTCACCATCTCGGCCATGAGCGCAGTCGATATGGCGCTCTGGGATCTGAAGGGAAAACACTTCCAACAGCCCATTCATCGCCTCTTGGGTGGAAAACATCACGACCGAATCAAAGCTTATGCCTCGATTCTTTTCGGCCGAGACCGAGCCGCTACAAGAGATATCGGACAACGCTGGACCGCAGCAGGATATCAGGCGGTAAAATTTGGGTGGGAGCCCATGGGCCAAAGCGAAGCCCTCGATCTGGACCTTGTCCGAGGCGCGCGGGAAGGAGTGGGAGATGCCACGCTATTGATCGATGCAGGTTGCGTCTGGGACGCTCGGACGGCTTTGCGTCGTGCTCACGCTTTTGCGGGATTTAATATTGAGTGGCTCGAAGAACCGTTGAGGGAAGCCGACGTGGACGGTTACGTCTGGCTGCGCGATCGTTCGCCGGTGCCGATTGCCGCTGGCGAAGGCGAATGTGGACGCGAATCATTCCGGCCGTTGATAGATCGCCACGCGCTCGACGTCTATCAAGTGGACCTTTCGCGCAATGGCTTCACAGAATCGGCTTACATTCGAGCTCGCGTGGAAGAAATCGGTGCGCGTCTCTGCAATCATTGTTACACCAGTCCTGTGACCGTGGCGGCGAGTTTGCATTGGTTGAGCACTTGCCGGGATGCCTTTATCTTCGAGGACAGCGTCGAGGATTCACCGATGCGCCACGAACTGACTCACGAGAAAATGCAGGCCAACGATGGTTGGATCACGGTACCGGACCGCCCCGGCCTCGGGGTGACCTTGAATGAAGATTTCATCGCCGAGTATCTAGTCACGGAATCGGGAAAGTGATTTGAACTAAACCTATGCAAACCAACAAACCTGGTTCAGGCCAGGATCCAGCCTCGTCCTCACAACAACCTGGTAGCGTCCCCTGGGGCATTGTCGGAATGTTGATGGCCCTTTGCTTCATCAGCCATCTGAATCGCATCAGCATGTCCGTTGCCGGGGACGAACGGATTATGAAGCAGTTCTCGATCTCTCCCGAAAAGATGGGCCTGATCTATTCCTCGTTCTTGTTTGTCTATACGGTGTTCATGATTCCCGGTGGATTCTTCATTGATCGATTTGGAGCGCGCGTGGCGCTCATGGTGGTGGGATTTGGATCAGCCTTGTTTGCTGCTCTTACGGGCCTGGTCGGCTTCGGGATCGTGGGCGCTGCCCAGGTCTGGCTTTCTTTGATGCTGGTGCGTGGGGCGATGGGGTTTTTAACCACTCCGCTTCATCCTGGCTGTGCCCGCGCCGTGTCATTCTGTACGCCACTGCCCCGATGCGCCTTGATAAACGGACTGGTCAACGGTGCTGCCCTTTTGGGCATTGCCTGCACCTACAAGGTTTTCGGAACGCTCATCGATTCCTATGGCTGGCCAAACGCCTTTGTAATCTGCGGCGTAGCTACGGCCGTCATGACGGCGGTTTGGGCCTTCTACACGGACAATCCCCTGCTCCGCCGTCCAACGACCGTAACCCACAAGGAAGGAACGAAGTCGTCGGACTGGACGACTCTTCTGAAAAGCAGAAGCTTAGTTCTATTAACGCTCGGTTACGCTGCTGTCGGTTATTTCCAATATCTGTTCTTTTACTGGATGCACTATTACTTCGACGAAGTGCTCCATCTTGGGAAGAGCGCCAGTCAGTTCTACGCGGGCATTCCACCGCTGGCTATGGCTGTGGGCATGCCGCTTGGAGGATGGCTTTCGGATCACTTACATGGCCGGTTTGGTTATCGCAAAGGCCGGTCTCTCGTCCCGATCCTTAGCATGGTCGGCGGGGCTATCTTTCTTTGCTTCGGCATCCTGTCCAAGAGCCCGGCTTGGATTGTGGCTTGGTTCAGCCTGGCATTGGGCGTCGTTGGAGCCTGCGAAGGTTCATTTTGGTCCACTGCGGTCGAGCTCGGCGGACGTCGAGGTGGGACGGCTGCGGCCATTCTGAATACCGGTGGCAACGGAGGCGGATTGCTAGCCCCCGTCGTCACGCCATGGGTCAGTGGGCATTTCGGTTGGCAGGTTGGAATCGGCCTGGGCGGTTTGATCTGCCTGCTCGGCGCGTTGTGTTGGTTGGGCATTGATCCGGCAGAGCGCACGGATGAGTCGGAGCGGACGCAGGGATGAAAGAGACGGCAACTTCGAGGGTTCTGCGCTTGTGTTTTCGGATTGGGTTCGCCAGCATTTGCGTTATCCACGTTGAGTCGATAAATCGAGCTATATGAAAACTCCTAAGAGAAGGCTTGCCCACTCGTGTCGAACATTCCCTTCGCGTACGGCAACAGCCTTTACTTTAATCGAATTGTTGGTGGTGATTGCGATCATTGCGATTTTGGCGTCGATGTTGTTGCCTGCTCTCTCCAAGGCGCAAAGCAAAGCCCTTGCGACCCACTGCCTGTCGAACATGAAGCAATGGGGAGTGATCTGGCTCCTTTACGCGGATGACAATAAGAATTCGTTCAGCGAAGGGACCAAAGTAGGCTGGGCCAGGGGCGAATGGGTTAAGGCCCTCCAGGATCACTACGAAAAGAAACCCGACCTCCTCTTTTGTCCCGACGCAAAACTCAGGCGCGGTCCTGGAGCGAGGGAGACGCAGGTCGCGGTCAACAGCACCAAAGCCGTGGAATATGGAGGGCCGCACACATGCTATGATTTTCCATTGGATGACGCAGCCCTTGGCCGTGGGAAATTGCTCATCAGCAGCTACGGCATCAACAATTGGGTTTACAACCCGGCCGCCAACGTCACCCAAATTCAGGGCCGCCCCACGGCGTGGAATTGGCGTACGTTCGACGTGCCGAATCCGACCGAGATTCCGCTCTTTGGCGATTCGATGTGGCGCGGCGGTGGACCCCGCCAAAGCGACCCGCCTCCGACCTTCAATGGGGAATGGTCTGGGGCCGACGCTGAGTTTCATCATTTCGCCATGGCGCGCCATCGCAAAGGAATCAACATGCTCTTTTTCGACGGCTCAGCCCGCTACCAAAACGCCAAAGACCTCTGGAAGCTCCGATGGCATCGGGAGTTTGATGTCAGCTATTTCGCAAAAGTAAAGTTTCCAGACTGGATGAAGTGAGGAGCTGGCCGCGTCTGCTGCGGCTCAGTGACGACGCAGGCCACGCCGGCGTCCCCGACGAGAATAACACGATCGAAAGAGCGCGCGAGGATAAGCCCGACCGCTCTCGTGACCTTTGTGGGAGCGGTGGCGAAAGCGTCCGTGAAGTTTTCGGCATGCCAGATTTGCAAGCGCTCCCGAACGCGATATACCGAAGCCAACGTATGAACAAAAAGACCAAAGCGAAGACCGAACATCAAATCCCGACACGCTTCCAGCAGTTCGGTAAAAAGTATCCCGCGATCATGCGCGCCTACGAGTCGCTCGGTGAGGCTACGCAACAGGCGGGGTCGCTCGACCCAAAGAGCCGCGCGCTCGTGAAGCTCGCCATCGCTACCGGCGCGCTGCGCGAAGGTGCCGTCCACAGCCACGCCCGCCGCGCGCTCCAGGCTGGCTGCACCCCTGACGAGATCCGCCACGTCGTCCTGCTTGCCACAACCACACTCGGCTTCCCCAGCATGATGGCCGCGCTCTCGTGGGTCGATGATGTCCTTGGTGCCAGTCTATGATGGCGGCCATCCCGAACTTGATCGACGGCATCCATCCGACGAACAACGGATAGCCGAGCTTGAAGTTACGTGTTCTGTCTCGAAGCGCCGATGGGCGTGAAATATTTCAGCGAACGACCATCCGGTTCGAAGGCGATCTCCTTCAGGCGTGAACCGCTGCGCAGCGCCACCTGGAGCGGATCCATCCGCGCAATGATGTCCACCAACGGCCCAGCGGCATGCGGACCAGAAACTCCGTGACTCACTTCGCCGCTGCCAAGGAGGCGCAGACCAGTTCCTTGTCGTTACGCGCGAAGACATGGCGGTTGGCGTATGCGGGCGGAGTCCACGCGCACTTCCTATCTCCGAAAGGCGAGGTAGGTTCCAACAAATGCGCGCGGCTGATCTCCCGATAACCCTGGGCCGTGAGTTGCGCGCGGATCAGGTCCCCTCGGTCGGTGAAGAGAAACATAGCGTCACCGCATGGCGTGATGTGGATGCTCGATCCGTTCTTCAATTCGGTCACGGTGTTCGTCTGCCAGAACTGTTTGCCCGTGGCGATCTCCAGGCAGACCAGTTCGCCGGAAGTTTTCGCCGAGAACAGAAGCTCGCCCTGCAGGAGGGCAGTCGAGGTGTTGCTCAGAACTCTCTTGGAGGCAACTCTGGTTTCGGGCCAAAGCACTGAAGCAGTCGGCGTGTCCGCGTCGAGTTTCAACATGAGACCAGCGACCAGCAGTCGATGGTCCGAAAAGACTGGCGTGGACACCGCCTGATCTCCGGGCGTGCGGAGCTGCTCCCGCCACAAGGTTTGGCCCGTTCTCGGACTCAGCGAAGTCACCGCCTCCTGGGTCCAGACAATGAGTTGTTTTCTCCCGCCCGCAGTGAGGATGATCGGCGAACTGTAGGTGAAGGAATCATCGAGCGCCTTCCATACTTCTTTGCCAGAGTTCATATCCAAGGCGATGACACACGCAGCCGGCTTCCCGCAGATGTAAAGAATCAGCAGCTCGTCTTCGATCAAAGGCGAAGCCGTGATGCCCGTGAACTCCTTAACTCCGTATTCCTTCGCCAGACTTTTTTCCCAGACCACTTCACCCTTCACGGCGTCGAGGCAGAATAGGTGCCCCATGGCTCCCAATGTGAACAACTTGCCGTCCCGGAAGATCGGTGTTGCTCGGGGACCGCCCGCGTTCGGGTCGAAAGCCCAGTCGGGGTAATCCACCGCATAAGAGCGGCTCCAGAGCAGTTTGCCATTCGATTCGTTAAAGCAAAGCAGGCGCTCCTTCGCCGTGGGCCGTGCCAGTTCGACGTCGGTGACGTAAACCCGGCCTTGCGCAATGACGGGACTGGACCAGACTGGTCCCACGGGAGCGCGCCAGGAAATCTTCAACCCGCTCGGCGGAAAGGACTCCATGGCGCCGGTTTCGTTCCAGGCACCGTCTCGGTTCGGTCCGCGCCACTGCGGCCAATCTTCTGACCGCACAGCGATGGGCAGCAACACGGACAAGGTGAGGACTGCCATCTGCAACGATTTTCGGCAATTCATGTTCAAGGTGACTCGCGGAGTCTGGCAGATTCGTCCCGCAATTGCCAGGGCGCTCGCGAACGGCGGAAACCGTCAAATTTCCACTCGCGGAGAGGGCCACATTGTTCGGGTTCAAGGCGGGCTTCAGTTCCTCGACCGCTGTGCCGAGTTAGCCAGGATTTGATGGCTACCCGCCCCGGGAACTCTTATGTTCTGTCTCATGAGATTCATCCGGAACACTGACGAAACCTTTATGGCCCTAACCGCCATGCTCCTCTTCCCTATGCTCGGACTCCAGGGAGCCGAAG
The DNA here is from genome assembly GCA_009695275.1 of Pedosphaera sp. Lineage (GTDB taxonomy): Bacteria > Verrucomicrobiota > Verrucomicrobiia > Limisphaerales > F1-12-MAGs170 > F1-120-MAGs170. Next base: position 31,841 of record SIBF01000011.1, read on the forward strand.
CGAATCCCCCGACGGCAATCCGGCTCAGTTTGCCGCTTGATTACCAGGTCCATCAACGCGCCACCCAGGCTGAGGGAAGAATTATCGTTGCCGGGTCTTTGACAAAAGCGAGCGAACATTCCGGCACGATGGAAGCGAGGCTCGTTGGCGCAAAGATGCCAGCCGAGTGGCAGAAGCTGGCCACGATGGCTTTGGGGATGACCGAGTTTCGCGGCGAGATGAGGGGCCCGGCAGGTGGTTGGTATCGGCTCGAAGTGCGAGTGAGATATGACAGCTCCATCGCCGCGGAAACTGCGGTTGAACACGTCGGCGTTGGGGAGGTCTTTGTCATCGCGGGACAGTCGAATTCTGCCAATCACGGCGAGGAGCGGCAGCAGCCGAAAACGGGGTTGGTCGCCGCCTTCCATGACGGCAAATGGCAGCTCGCGAATGACCCGCAACCGGGCGCGAGCGGAAACGGCGGAAGTTTCATTCCACCTTTTGGCGACGCCATCGCGGAGCGCTTCAAAGTTCCAGTGGGCATCATCGGCACGGGTGTCGGAGCCACGAGCGTCCGGGAATGGCTGCCGCGCGGACAGCGCTTCCCGAACCCGCCGACCCTGACCGGCAACGTCACACAGCTTACGACTGGCGAGTGGGAGAGCAAAGGGACACTGTTCGATCGCCTGGTCACCCGCATGAAACAGCCCGGCTCGCATGGGTTCAGAGCAGTGCTGTGGCACCAAGGCGAGTCCGACGCGAACCAGAGAGACGCTAGCCGCACGTTGCCCGGCGGGCTTTACACGAAATTCCAGGAGCAGATCATCCTCGACTCACGCCGCGAAGCGGGATGGGAGGTGCCGTGGTTTGTGGCGCAAGTGAGCTACCACACACCGGACGACGCCAGTTCGCAGGACATCCGCGCCGCGCAGCAGGCGCTGTGGAAATCGGGAGCCGCCCTCGAAGGTCCGGACAGCGACGCCATGACCGGCGACCTCCGTGACAGCGGTGGCAAAGGAGTTCATTTTAGCGGCAAAGGACTCCGCGAACATGGAGCGCGATGGGCCGGGAAGGTCGCGCCGTGGCTCGATCAGCAACTTGCCAGCGCGTTGCCGCCTGCCGTCCGAGCCAAGCCGAGGGCGTCCACCGCGCCGCCAAAACTCACTCTCCCCAATACCGAGAATTTCACAGTCGAAGGTCGGCCTGCGTTTGTCTTCCTTCCGCCCGAAGCCAAGCGTGCGAATCCGCAACCATGGATTTTCTACGCGCCGACTTTGCCCGGCTATCCCGACGAAGCCGAGCGTTGGATGCACGAGCAGTTCCTGGCCGCGGGCGTCGCGGTGGCAGGCGTGGATGTGGGCGAGTCGTACGGAAGCCCGAAAAGCCACGCGGTGTTCGACGCGCTTTACGGCGAGCTGACCCGGAAGCGTCTTTTCGCGATGAAGCCGTGCCTGCTCGGGCGAAGCAGGGGCGGATTGTGGGTGAGCAGTTGGGCCATCGCGAACCCGAGCCGTATCGCTGGCCTAGCCGGCATCTACCCCGTGTTCGACTTCCGAAGTTATCCGGGACTCAAGAGCGCCGGGCCTGCTTACGGAGTGACCCCCTCGGAACTCGAAGCACGCGCTGGGGAGTTCAATCCGATTGCGCGCATCGAAGTCCTGGCCAAAGCGCAGGTGCCCGCGGCGCTGATCCATGGCGATATGGACAAGGTGGTGCCGCTCAAAGAGAACTCTGCCGAATTCGTCCGCCGCTACAAGGAGGCCGGGGCTGAATCGCTTGTGAGGCTGATCGTGCTGGAAGGCCACGGGCACGATTTCTTCGAAGGCTATTTCCATTCCCAAGAGCTGGTGGACTTCGCCATCGCCCGCGCCCGGGCCGGTGCGGGTCGCTGAAGAACCTGAGGCGGAAGATTTATCCCAAGGCTGACGCCAACCGCCGACATCAGTTCTGTAAGGAATGAAGCCCCGCCGTCGCCTTATTCCAATGCGCGTTCAAGATGAGACCCACTCGCTGGTCTTTTGGGCCTCTGGCTTCGTTGCTCACTCGTTGCAGATCGCTGCGGAAAGGCGCCTCGCTCACGCCTCGCCAGAGGCCTAAAATCCGGCGCGCATTAGTCTCCTCTTGAAAGCGCAATGGAATTAGAACAACGAAAACGTCGGTTAGAATCCGCCGCCGATTCCCCTGAGCAGCCCGCTCGTTTCCAGGAACGCGCGCAGGCCGGGGCGTTCGTCGGAGTCAAGCTTGCCGTTGGTGTTCTTGTCGAACATGGTCATCATCACCTGAACGCGTTCGCGCTGGCGAGTGTCTTCCTGAATGCGATCGATGAAAAGATCAACATTATGATTCCGCTTGGCCTGGCGGAGTTCGGCCAGTTCCTCGTCGCGCGCCGGGATAACACTCAAGGTCATCGCCCCCATTTCATCCGTGGTCATGACACCCCACTTGACACGTTTAGGCGGGCGGGTGGGATTGCTCGGATTCTCCGCCGAGTTGTCGTAGCTGACCGTGGCGTCCAATCGCGTGCCTTTGGGGAGCGGGATGCGATTCTTGTAAACGCAGTCCTCCTGCCAGTTGAAATCCCAGTCTGATATTTTCAGGAGCGTCTGCTGTTTACCATCGGGCAACGTGGCAATGAGAAGGAAGGTCCTTGCGAGATAATGCGCGTGAGGTGTCACGGAGAAAGCTTCGATGTCGATCGGGATTGTGAAGGAATCCTTCAGCGTGTAGTTGGTCGCGCCGGCGGGGATGTCCAGGCCGCTCAACCGGCCAAAAAGCGCCGGGAGCTGGATGCTGGTGAATTGACGCGTGGGCGGCTTGCTGGCGAAGTAGATACCGACAGAGGAGGTTTCGTGGTTGACCTTGCCGTCCGGATGGAAGTGGGTCTGGAGCACGAAATCGCTATTGGTCTTGAAACGCCAGGCGAGCTCCGGGGGGAGTATCGTCGGTTCGCCGCCGACCGCCCAGCCGCCGATCGGTTCGAACTGCCGACTGGAACGTCCGATCCCGTCGTAGCCAGGTTTCGGGTCGCGTTCGTCAGCCTTCCGAGCCTCTCCGGATTCGTCGAGGTGGTAAAGCGCGTGATGCACGACGGTGCGGGCGATGGGACGAAACTCGATGGCGCGAACCCATTTGTCTTCCGGAAGATTCAGCGGCAGCACGAAGTTCCGGTAGATGTCCAGCCCATCAGCGCTAACCTCGAACGGCTCTGGCATCTTGACGATGAGATCGGGCTTTCCAAGCTGCCAGCCTTCGGTGAACTGGGGCGGTGCTGGGAGTTTCGCCAGGTCGCCTTCCTTCATGCCCTGCCGATGCCACGCGCCCAGCAACGCGATCTGTTGGTCAGTCAGTCGCCGCTCATTGCTGAGCTCCACGTAGCCGTGGTCCGCGTGCCACGGAGGCATGAATCGTTTCCGAGTCACCTCCTCGATTTGTTTGCCGCGCTTCTTCGCGTCCTGGAAGTTGAGGAGCGAGAACGGCCCGGCTTCGCCAGGACGATGGCAGCGCGTGCAGTTTTGATACAGAATCGGAGCGACGTGCTCGGTGAACGTCACGTTTTCAGGGAGTGATTCCACAGTGCCAGCCACGGTGCTGAACCCGCCAAAGGTGGCGAAGGCAACGGTCGAGGCGAGCAGGGAATGAGCGAAAGATGGTATGGTCAGTGTCATGGCGCGTCGTAATTACGTTCCGGTTTGGACATATCGTCTTCAGGGATATATCAATCACCACCCGGCTGAGTCGAGGCTGTAATGGCTTGCCCGCGATGGCCTGTCATGATGCTGGGCAGATTCTCTCACAGCTCCGCGCAAGCTTGATCCAGGCTGTCGCGAATCGAGAGATCTACTTGCCGCCGCGAGTGGAACGTCGCGACGGCCTTCGCCCGACAGTGAGATCCGCAACAATCCCGTCGATCATCGCAAGGCCGAAGGAAAGCTTTTTGAAGAATGAAGCATTGTGGGGCACAAGCACGAAGCGCGGATGCTTCGACCAGAGCGCGCGGAGCTTTCCGTCGAGCGCGGCAGCTTGCTGGATGGATTCGTTGCGCGCCGGATTACCCGCTACGATGCCCATCCCGCCGACCGCTGCGGTCTCAAAGAAAATCACGGCGTCGTAGCGCGCCAGCTCGGTTTGCAATGTGGTCCCGACCGCGTCGAAGAAATGGGGCGTTTCGTCAAGCCAATAGGCAGCCCCATCCACGGTGCCACGGTCGCACAGAAGGATGCGCCCAGGGAACAACGCGGTCTGGGCGTCTTCGAGGTTGCGCTGGACATGATAGATCGCACGCTGCACCGCGTGGACAGCGAGAGGGGTGTTGGCTCGGGGGAAGCCACCGGAGAAAAGCAGTGTTGCCGCCTCTGGGACGATGACCACTCGCTCGCCAATCTGGCGGTGGAATAGGTCTGCGGCGGTGGTCTTGCCACCACCAGGGCCACCGGTGAGAACGATCCGGCAACGGTTGTTCTCAGTGGCGGATGTTTGACGTGGGGAATGACGATTGGCGAATTGCGAGTCTCGGAGTGGAGCGGACATAAATATCAATCAACGTTCATCAGTAGTTCAAGAGTTCGTCTTGGTTGTAATAGGCCGGATTTCGCAGGCTTCGTCAACGGCCCGCCGCTGAGGGCAGCAATGCCACCCTTGAAAGGATGGGCTATTCTCAAATCTCCCATCCGTGAGACGGCAGTCGGAAGCCTCCCCCGATTTGAGCAGCACGCGAAAATGTCCAAACTCCAGCGCTGACAGGGTGGCCGCACTCTGCGGATTTTTCCACGCAACGATTTAATGCTGTGCAAAGACGATGCTTTTTGCCACATTGCCGACCCACAACCCCAACAAAAAGGCGAGAACCTTATGCCATTACGACGATTGCTCTTTATCACTCGAACGTTCAGCACTGTAGCTCTGCTCCTGTTCGCCGTCCCTTTCGCCGGCGCTCAGACGCTGCCCATCGTGCGCGATGTAGAACCGCAGCCGTTCACCGCGCAAGTCAAACGATTGATTGAAGCGTCGGATTATCTCGGCTCACCGTTCAGCGCTGCGGAAACGAAGGCGCTGGATGAAGCGATACAGCAAAGCGATGCCGCCGCCTGTGAAAAGATCCAAGTGCTTCTCGATGCCCATTGCCTGTTTGGCGTGACCATCAATCCGGAAAACCGGGTGAAGGTGGTGCCAGGCGCTGTCACGCCGGTGCTGGTGGAGCAGGGTTGGCGGCAGTTCCTGGTCAAAGTGCAGAACGACTCCGGTTCCACCGCGGCGCTCGTCGCGGTCAGCCCCAATGCCATATCGTTGTTTGACTCCGGGTCCGCCAACACCCCGTCGGACAGGGAATATCGCAAACGTGGCGACACCTCGCCGCGCCGCGGTACCGATCTGTGGCTCGATTTGCAGACATTCGACAAACAGCCGCTCAAGCCGGCCCTAAGCGGGCTGAAGCTCGAGTATCGGATCGTGCAACTGTTCAGCCGCGACGCTGGCAAACGCGAGGGAAAGTTTTCTTTCAACGTCGGCCAGGGAACGCAGGACATCGGCTTTCGCAATGAAACGGATATTCTTTTCACGTGCCAGCCGGCCCGCAACGTTAAGTTCAGCGTGCGGGACGAAAACAACCAACCGACAACAGCCTATTTTCTCATCCGCGATCAAGCGGGACGGGTTTATCCGTCGCAGGCCAAGCGTCTCGCACCCGACTTCGCATTTCATCCTCAAGTGTATCGAGGTGATGGCGAGAGCATCAAATTGCCGGACGGCGAGTACAACATCGAATTCATGCGCGGGCCGGAGTCCATCGTGAAGAAGCAGAAGATCGTGGTGAGCAGAACAGCAGGAACGGCTGCTTTCGCGGTCGAGCGTTGGACGGACCCGTCCAAGCTCGGATGGTGGTCCGGCGATCATCACATTCACGCAGCCGGCTGCGCGCACTACACCAACCCCACCGAAGGCGTCCACGCGATCGACATGATACGGCACTGTCTCGGCGAAGACTTGAAGGTCGGATGCAATTTGACCTGGGGTCCGTGTTTCGATTACCAGAAACAATTCTTCACCGGCAAAGACGACAAGGTTTCACAATATCCCTACTTGCTGCGTTACGACATCGAGGTGTCAGGCTTTGGTTCGCATCAGTCCGGGCATCTCTGTCTGCTTCGGCTCAAGCAGGAGATTTTTCCCGGCGGCGAATCAAAAGACCATTGGCCCACTCTCGGGCTCAACACGCTTCGCTGGGCCAAGAAGCAAGGCGCAGTCACAGGCCCCGCGCACTCGGGCAGCGGGCTCGATGTGCGATCGAGCGAACTGCCCAATTACGTGGTCCCACCTTACAACGGGATTGGGGCGAATGAATTTGTGGTGGACGTCACGCACGAAGTCCCCGGACCCGATGGCAAGCTTGTGCCAGCGGTGGACTTCACTTCGACGGTCGATACCAATCCGCGCTCGGAGCTGAATATGTGGTATCATGTGCTCAACTGCGGTTTCCGCCAGCGCATCAGCGGCGAGACGGATTTTCCCTGCATCTTCGGCGAACGCGTCGGCGTGGGACGGAGCTACGTGAAGCTCGACGGCAAGCTGGACTACGACCAATGGTGCGAAGGCATCCGCCTGGGCCGTTGTTACGTGAGCGACGGGCGGAGCCATCTGCTTGAGTTCAAGGCCAGCGCCGGAAATGCCCATCAAGTGGCGGTCGGCGAGCAAGGGAGCGAATTGCGGCTGGAACGTCCCGCGGCGTTGCACTTGACCGCCCGAGTGGCTGCGATGCTCGACGAGCAGCCTGGTCCGATGGGAGCTGGCCGGTTTCCGTGGCATTTGGAACGTGCCCGACTCAATGGCACTCGCGAAGTGCCGATCGAAGTTGTGGTCAACGGTTATCCTGTCGCGAAGAAAAATATCGTGGCGGACGGCAAGATGCAGGACGTGACTTTCGACGTGCAGATCGAAGCGAGCAGTTGGGTGGCACTGAGAATCTATCCGTCATCGCACACGAACCCGATTTTCGTTCTTGTGAATGGCAAACCGATTCGAGCCTCGAAACGGAGCGCCGAGTGGTGTTTGAAAGGCGTCGATCAATGCTGGGCCTCGAAGGAGCGGACCTACAAGGCGGACGAAAAGGAAGACGCGAGGCTTGCTTACGAACACGCCCGGCAGACCTATCGAAGAATTCTAACCGAGAGCGAAGTGGATTGAATGGGATGGCGGTGTGCCATCGATAGTTCTATCACGCGCGGACATTCGTAGCATTCTCCTCTTGGCTACGACACGTCATTATTCCAGTGCGCTTTCAAGATGAGCCTAAGACGCGCCGGACTTTGAGCCTCTGGCGAGCCGCGAACGAGGCGCATATCCGAAGCGATATGCAACGAGTGAGCAACGAAGCCAGGGGATCAAAGGACCAGCGAATTAGGCTCATCTTGAAAGCGCATTGGAATTAGCTGAGATCCACAGGCAACAGGCGACAGAACGCAGAGGCCATCGCGTCTAAATCGCAGAGGACTTGGTTCCAGACGCGCGGTTCACGTGTTCTCCATTTCCGTTAATTTAGAAGCGGCGTGCTCCCAGTCCTTCGTGAGTTTCTCCAAGCTTTTTACTAGCCCGGAAAGCTCGCGATTGATTCCCGCGGCTCGGCCCGGCTGCTCATACGTCTCATGATTCTCTAGGTCAGCGGTCAGCCCAACCTGCTGTTTCTCGAGCTCAGCAATCTCCTTCTCCAGCCGGTGAACGATTTGCTGTTGCCCCTTTCGCACGCGCGAACGGGCCTGACGTTGCTCGGCTTCAAGACGTTTTTGATCTTTCAATTTAACGCTCGGACGGCCTTGGAGCGCCGAGGGATCTTCTTTCTTTTCTTCTCGACCGGAAGTCAAGCCCGCGCGCTCGGAGATAGCGGCGGATTTGTCCAGGTAGTACTGATAGCCACCCGGGTAATGGGTGAGCCGACCTGCATTCACATGAACGACATGGTTGGCAATGGCGCGGATGAAATACACGTCATGGCTGATAAAGATCAAGGTGCCCTCATATTGATGAAGAGCGCCGACCAATGCGTCGATGCTCGCCATGTCCAGATGCGTCGTCGGTTCATCCATCAAAAGAAGATTGGGGGGATCGAGCAAAAGCTTTACAATCGCCAGACGACTTTTCTCTCCGCCGCTTAGAACGCTGACCTTCTTGAACACATCATCCCCTCGAAAAAGAAAAGAGCCTAGAACTGTTCGAACAAACTGCTCAGTAATCCGCTGGGGCGTTTCAAGGCCCTCCTCCAAAACGGTGTGCGTCGTGTTCAATGTCTCGACCCTGTATTGACCATAGTATCCAGCCTTCACGTTGTGGCCGAGCTCACGCGTGCCCTGTTGGAATGGGATCAGGCCGGCAAGAATCTTGAGCAGCGTGGATTTCCCGGCGCCATTCGGGCCCACCAGAACGATTCGCTGGCTACGGGCTGCTTCGAAATCGACACCTTGATAGACCACGTTAGGGCCGTAAGCATGGTGGATATTTTTAAGATCAATCACTTTCAATCCGCTGCGCTGCGGCTGCGGAAATCTAAACTTTACGGTGCGCTCGTCGCTTTCGGGAGCTTCGATTTTCTCCATCCGCTCGATTTGCTTTAATTTGCTTTGAGCTTGCGAGGCCTTCGTGTTCTTCGCTCGGAAGCGGTCCACGAACTCCATCAAATGGGCGATCTCGCGTTGCTGGTTCTTATAAGCTGCCGAAAGCTGCTCTTCCTTGGCGGCGCGTTGAACCAGGTAATTCTCGTAGTTACCGCGGTAGCGAATCAGGCTGGCTTGCCGGATTTCGACAATGCCACCAACGAGCTGATTCAAGAACTCGCGGTCATGCGAAATCATCAGGATAGCGCCGGGGTAATTTCGTAAATATTCTTGAAACCATAGGAGAGCATCGAGATCGAGATGGTTGGTCGGCTCGTCGAGCATCAACAAATCCGGCCCTTGCACAAGCAAACGAGCCAGATGAGCGCGCATGACCCACCCGCCGCTCATTTCGCGGCAAGGACGATCAAAGTCCTTCTCGCGAAAGCTCAAGCCGCTCAAGATTTTCTTCGCTTTAGACTCGATCTGATGTCCGCCCATCTCATCAAATTGCGTCACAACGTTATGATAGTCGTCGTGGTCGGCGTGCGCGGAATGGTCGAGCGACTCGCCCGCACCATTAGCCTGGCTGGCGGCCGCGGCTTTCAACTGTTGCTGAAGCCGGCTAAATGCGGGACTGATTGATGTGGCCAATTCCAGAACGGTCTCGTTCCCGATAGGAGCGCTTTCTTGTGGCAAATAGCCGAGCGAAACATTTCTCTGCAAAGAGATCACGCCGCCGTCACCGGTATCCTGCTCCAAGATCATCGTAAACAGCGTGGTCTTCCCAGCGCCATTAGGGCCGACCAACCCGATACGGTCGTCACGGTTGACTTGCAAGGAAGCGTCCTTAAATAAGGTCCGTCCGCCAAAGGATTTTGTAAGGCCCGAAATAGTTAGCATAAAAAGCGCAGGATAATGAGGAAGGACAAGCGAAGGATCAAGTATCGAATTGAGCTGGGTTGGATTAGAATGGTTTGCGCGACAGGCAGACGATGATGTCGTCTCCACGAAACTGACCGGGGAGCGTCGATGAATGACTCGTCCTCGTTCGTGATTCAAAGCTGTGTTTGTCTCAAGGGGCTGTGTTATCTTCCGCGCTCAATGTCCACGCGCGAATATCCAAAGCGGTTGAAAGCAACTCAAATGTTGCTCCTGGCCACGGTTTTCTGGGGTATCAGCTTTCCGGTCATGAAGGCGCTGGGAATGGCTCAGCAACGTGTTTTGCCACACGCCAGCAGTTGGTTTATCACGGCCAGCGCGGTGACGATGCGGTTCGGTGTCGCGTTTCTGATCATGTTGATCTGGTGCTGGCCCAGTCTGCGTCGAATGACTCGGCTGGAAGTGTGGCATGGAGTTGGCCTCGGCATTTTCGGGGGTGCGGGTCTCTTGTTTCAAATGGACGGACTCACCTACACCTCGGCGTCCACATCCGCCTTTTTAACGCAATGTTACTGTCTGATTCTGCCAGTGATTGTGGCGGTTCGGGATCGCCAATGGCCATCACCATTGATCTTCGTCTGTTGTTTCATGGTGGTATCGGGCGTGGCTGTACTCGCTCAAGTCGATTGGCGAACAATGCGATTAGGCCGGGGCGAATGGGAAACGCTCGTTGGCTCGCTCATCTTCACAGCGCAAATCCTCTGGTTGGAGCGGCCCATTTTTAACCGAAACAGAGTTGAGCATTTTACGCTCATGATGTTTCTCGTGACCGCATTGATAGCGCTGCCCGTCTCGCTAGTGACCGCAAACGATCCCGGAGATTGGCTCGTTGCCTATGCGTCACCGGCAGTGATCGGATTGACCACGATACTGGTGATCTTCTGCACCATGACCGCCTACGTCATGATGAACTATTGGCAACGTCATGTCCCAGCCGCCGAGGCAGGTCTGATCTACGGAGCGGAGCCTGTCTTCGCCAGCTTGTTTGCTCTCTTTCTCCCGGGTTGGTTCTCAGCGCTCGCCCTGCTGGCGTATCCCAATGAGAAAGTGACTGGGAGCCTTTTGGTCGGAGGTGGACTCGTCACGGCCGCAAACATTCTCATTCAAATAAGAGCAATCAGCACAGCGAAACCGAGCCCCGCTTCCGGAGACATCACGGTCGGATAAAGTTTCCCAGAGAGC
>SIBF01000012.1 GCA_009695275.1 Pedosphaera sp.
TACTGCCAGGTGGGACCATTGGTGATGTAGCGGTCGTTGGTTGCGTCAGCCGCATTGACCATGTCGCCATCGCACCAGGCGGGTGCGACGCGGGTGGCTGACGGCCCCAATGTCTTGTCGTCGTTGTCCTGCGCGTAAAGATACCAGGCAAGGCCGAGCTGTTTGACATTGCTCATGCATTTGATGCTTTGCGCTTTGAGTTTGGCCTTGCTCAGTGCCGGCAGGAGCATGCCGGCGAGAATGGCAATGATGGCGATGACAACGAGCAGTTCGATGAGAGTGAAGCCGCGTGTTGAGGAGGAGCGATAGGATTGCATGCGATACAGCTACCGAAAATCACAGGAAGCTGCTTGGACGAATCCATCAAATCATTAGAATGAAAATGACAATCCGTGCCAGGCCGTAAGGGTTCAGAGACCGCATGGCCTCTGTGTCCTCCAAAACTCGGCGCTGAAATCCCTGGTTGGCTTCCCGGAGATCAGCACAAGTTTATGAGGTCACAGAGAAGACCGCGACGAGATGATCAGCTCCGCGCCATCCGCCCGGCCCGATGCTGGCTCGGCGTCCGCCCGAAGGTCCGGCGAAAGCGGCGATCAAAGTGGCTCTGATCACTAAACCCAAGCTTGAATGCAATTTCCGCGATCGACTCACGCGTCTCCTCCAGCAGTTCCACAGCGTGGCTCATGCGGACGTGGTTCAAGTAGCTGCCAATTGTCATGCCCGCCGCATCTTTGAACACGCGTCCGAATTTCGCTGCGCCCATGCCGCACATGGCGGCCGCGGCGCAGAGTGAAATACGACCGGCATAATTCTCACGCACATGATCAAACACAGGTTTGAGGCAGGCCGCCTGCTCCTGTCGCCGCAGAAGTTCGACCCGATCCAGCGCCGAATCCCGGAACTCGTGGATCAGCACGTTCAATAACACCAGGAGCCACGCCTTGCAACCGGCTTCGCGATGAAAGTTGTGCTTGTCGAAGTGGCAACTCAGGAGCTGGCCGATCGCTTGGTGCACTGCTTCAGCCTGGCTGGAGTTGGCGGGCAGAACGTGCGGCCTTCCTTCGACCTTCCGGTGAAAGGGAATCAGGAACGCATAATCGGTCGGCGGTGAACCGGGAGTGAAGACACATTCCGGAAGAAACGAGATGACGACGACACGCGTACGAAGCCCGGGAGTATCCACCACCTGATGAGGTTTCAGATGATCCACCACCAGCACGTCGCCGGGCAGCAAGTCCACCACCAGACCCCCCATCCGTTCGCTCAGAGGTCCGTCCAGCGGCATCAACAGCTCCAGTCGCTCGTGCCAGGTCGGTCGTTGGGTGGTCGCCCCTTCGCGAAACTGAAACAAGCTGATCGCGAAGGGAAACCCACCGGGTAGCTTGAGCTCATGCCGCCCCTTCTCATCCAGCAGATGGGCGATGCGATGGGGCTGAAACTTCAACCGGCCCGCGATGGCCAGCAGTTTTTGGAAAGCCGCGCTTTTCCGGGAACTACGCATGGGATCAACGTACCGGGCCGTCGTAACGAATCAAGCCCGTCGCGATCACAATAGTGACACGATGCCACAAGCCTGGTAGTTCTTAAAAATTGGGCAGCCCATACACCACTCCAAAGATGCGGGTTTAGCTCTGGCCGCAGGTCGCGAATTCAAATCAGTTCAATTTAATCCCACGCCGGATGTAAGTAGGAACATCCAGGTCTTCGCCATGGTGGATGGTTGGCTGGCTCTTCTCGAAACGGCCTTTGGAAATGATTTCCAAGGGCAATTGTCCCTGACGCCAACGGGATCCGGTCTTGCGCATTTTTCCGCCACGTCCGCCTTGCCTGGCAAACAGCTCGCTTTTTTTCGATTCCGTCAATTCCGGTGGAGGCGGCACAAACCGGGAGGCAGACAGGGATTCCATTTCCGGTGGCCGCAAGAACTGCGTTTCAATCTGCGGATCGCCCGGTCGTTCACCGCCTGAGGGTTTGTCGTCGTTCGGTTGATCAATGTCTTGAACCGCATGTTTCGCGGCAACAATGGTCAAAGAAAGCCTGCCCGCAAATTCCTCGCAGATGCTCGCTCCCATGATGAATTGGGCGTCCTCCGGCTGGCGGCGCAACGCATCCATGATGCGGTTCACCTCGCCTATTGTCATGTCCGGCCCTCCCACGAGTGTGACCAATAGTGCGTCCGCTTCGGTCAACGCGTGTCCATGATCAAGCACTGGATGGGCAAGCGCCTTTTCAATCAAGTCGCGGCTTCGATTCTCGCCGGCGGCCTCCACGGTCGCGAAGCAACTTTCCGAATTCCTGCCACGCAGTACCGCCGCCAGATCCGCGAAATCCACGTGAATAAGCCCGCGCCGCGTGAGAATGTTCAGCACGCCCTGCACGCCCTGCGCCCAAAGCTCATTAGCGTTGTTGAAAATTTCCAAGGCTCGAGTGTCTTCGTTCCAGAGTTGACAGACCTTTTGGTTGTGAAGGCACAGCACCGCATCCGCGGCCCCTCGCAACTTGCGCAACCCCGCCTGCGCCTGCCGCTGCCGCTGCCCCTCAAAATCGAATGGAACGGCCACCACGGCCAAAACCAGTGCGCCGGCCTCTTTCGCGATTCGAGCAAGAACCGGCGCGACACCCGTCGCCGTACCACCGCCAAGGCCCGCGACTATCACCACGAGGTCAGTGTCGGAGCAAAGCGATTTCAATTGTTCGGCGCTATCCTCCGCAACCGCTCTGCCAAGGTCCGGATCACCTCCCGCGCCAAGACCGCGCAGCAGCTTCGCGCCGAGCAGCACTCTCTCATCGCAAGGGGAGTGATCGAGCACCCGTGAATTGGTATGGATGACCGCACACCTTACCCCGTCCGGTGACTCGGCGTGAAGTTTCCCAACAAGCGTGACACCCGCGCCGCCGAGACCAATGACACGGATCGAGAGGGCTTTCATCACCGGCGCGAATTCAGGCGAGGTCATCATAATTTCCATTCAAATCAAAAATTCATCCAACGCGAAAGAACTGCGAGAAACGGCTCTTCAGCGCGTGCAATGGCCCCGTTCGATGCAAATGTTTTTGCTGCTCGAACGAGCCAAACTTCACCAGACCAATCGCGGTGGAAAACTCCGGTTGATCGAGGGCCGACTTCAAGCCGCTCATGGAATTGGTACGACCGATCGACGCGGGCATCCCCAGGATTCGCGATGCCACTTTGTCGATCTGAGGAATGCGAGCTCCACCGCCGCAGAGGAAAGCCCCGGCGCGCATGTATTCCCGAAGCCCCGTGCCCTCGATCTCCTCGTTGACGAGTTCCAGGATTTCCTCGACGCGCAAGGACATGATGCGGCGGAGATGTCCGACCTGTAATGTCCGGTCCGGCAGTCCCGTCTCGCAGGGCAGTTGAATGGCAACCCCTTTGTCCGAGTCGTCCACGGCCGCCGAACCGTGTTCGATCTTGAGCTTCTCCGCCATGGGCAGCGGAACCTTCAAGCCGTACCCGAGGTCATTAGAGATATGATCCCCACCGATCGCGAAGACTCCCGTGTGCTTGATGGTCCCGGCTGAATAGACAATGAATTCCGTGGTGCCGCCTCCAATATCAATCACGAGCGCGCCCAGCTCCTTCTGCTCGTTGCTCAACAACGCCAGTGATGAAGCCAGCCCGGTGAAGACGATGTTCTCCACATCAATCTGCACTCCTTTCACTGCGCGGATCGGGTTCTGAAGCCGCGTGAACTGGCCGTGAACCACGTGAACATCGACCTCCAGGCGGGCGCCAAACATTCCCACCGGGTCGGCAATCCCATTCTGGCCATCGACACTGAAATGCTGCCTCACGACGTGAACCACACGGTTCTCCGCGGAAAGGTTGATGGCTTTGGCATTCTTGATCACGTCATGCACATCCTCCGGCGCGATCTCGCGATCCGCGGAAACCACGGAATGAAACCCTCGATTGTTGAAGCCGCGAATATGGCCGCCGGTGACTCCGAGATAAACGCTGCGAATCTCGACATCCGCCATCTGCTCGGCCTCGACGATCGCATTGCGGATATCCTCGGCGACATCACTCGCATTGACGATTTCGCCCTTGCGAATGGCCCTCGAGCGGGATTGTCCCAGACCGATGATATTCAGGACGCCGCCGTCACTCAGTTGTCCGACAACGGCGCAGACCTTTGAGGTGCCCAATTCCAATCCGACGATGATCGGTGAAGAATTAAACATGTTTCTTTTTGTAGGGTGAAGGTTTCTTGTTCTGCGGCTGGAAGGCAGGCACAAGACCTGCCTCCTGCCAGCGGGCCGGAACATTGTTCGATACGGAAAGATCAAGCGTCGATATCGCCTTGCCAACGCCACCGGCATAATCATGAACGGCCCGCCACCGGCGAAGCTGCCTTTCCAGATCCTCATGCCCAAACGTCACTCTGCTCCCCTGCCTTGTGGTAACTTCAATCGCCTGGGACGCGGTGATGTCCAGCTCGAGAAGATCAGCAAACGAGCACATTTCCGACTGGCCGAACTTCTCGATGAATTGAAGCGCCATCCGGATCATTGGTTCTTCGACAGGGCGGCCCTTGGCAAGGTCGCTGCCTTTCACGCCCATCATCCGGGGCAGATGGTCAAACTGCTCAGAGAGCTGCGCGGTCAGTTTCGGCAGGTCTGTCGGCATCAACATGACGCCACTGGCATCGAAATAGAATGTCACCGGACGAAAACCGGATCCCGGAGACGGCTGTTGCCATTTGGTGAACTGCACGACGGGTTCGCGCTCCGTGATGCGCACCCAAAGTTTTCCGGGCAACACCCGCTCCACAGCGGCATCCTGGATCAGCGTGTTCAACTTCAAGTCCCGCGTCAGGCGGCGGATATCCACCGCGAACAGATTTTCGCCCTCTTTGACTCCAGTCCATTCGCGCAACTGTTCCAGAGGAATGATCCCATCCGTCTGCACCTCGATCTCATCGATGGCAAAAGTGGGATTCGTATAAACGAAACGGTTCAACGCCCACTCCGAGACGCGCCACACCAACAGGATGGTGATGAGCGTGCCCAAGGTCCACGCCAGGGCGGAAGTGAACATGCGCACTCGCGCCGAGTGGACGAGCTTCGAGTGCATCTTCACTTCGAGCACGTTCGTGCGCTCGAATCGCCGGTTTTTCGGTTTGCGTTTGAACCACTTCATGGGCAGCAGCAATTCAACAATGTTTCGTGGAGCCGGTAAGGGCATCCATCATTCAACGGTTACTCTATTTCTGACTGGAAAATCTTCAGGGCAACAGCCCCTGCCTCAGCGCTTCATCAGCGCGGTTTCACGACACATCGCCAGATCCACCATCCGCTGGCATAGCTGGCCGTAATCGATCCCTGCGGCGGCGGCGGCCTTCGGCAACAAGCTCGTCTCCGTCATTCCGGGAAGCGTGTTCACTTCCAGGACGAGCGCCTCTCCCGAAGGCCGGACCATCACATCTACTCGCGCATAGTCCCTCCCGCCAACGGCTCGAAATCCGCCCATGCCTGCGGCTTGGATGCGGCGTGTCGTCAATTCATCAAACGTCGCCGGGCAAAAGTACTCGGTTTTCCCGGCGGTGTACTTGTTGGCGTAGTCGTAGCCGCCTTGCTTGGGCCGCACTTCGACAACCGGGAGCGCCACTCCATCGAGGATCCCCACGGTCGTCTCGCGTCCAACGATCCTTTCCTCGACCACCACTTCGGAATCAAATTTTAACGCTTCGTTCAACGCCGTTGGCCACTGCCCGACTGTGTCCACAAATTGAAGCCCGACACTCGATCCCTGCCGCACTGGTTTCACAACGACTGGCGGTTCCCAACCCTTCGGCCACGGCACGGCTGGATCTTTGACGACGAGGTAGCGTGGCGTGGGCACGCCTTCAGCAATGCAACGCTTCTTGGTTGCCACCTTGTCAAAGGCCACGCGGCTCGATTCCGGTCCACAGCCTGTGTAAGGCACACCGAGCATTTCCAATTGCTCCTGCACTGTTCCGTCCTCGCCGTAGGTGCCATGCAAAGCCAGAAAGACCACATCTGTTCCAGCGGGCAGCTCGAAGCGTCCCTCCTTCGGATCGACTTCCCAAACCACATGCCCGAGCGACCGCAACGCCCGGGCAACTGCAGCCCCAGTCACCAGGGACACCGCCCTTTCAGCGGAAGGTCCTCCGAGCATTACGGTTATTCGTAGAGGGTGATCCATCAGCCTTCTCCAAGTATCTCGACTTCGGTGTGCAATTCGATGCCTCGCGTTGATTTCGCCCGCTGCTTGATGATCTCGATGAGATTCAACACATCCCGGGCCGTCGCCGTCCCGTCATTGACAATGAAATTTCCGTGAACGTCGGAAACCACCGCTCCGCCAACGCGGGTTCCCTTCAGCCCCAGTTCGTCAATCAACTTTCCGGCGGGAATGGTCTGGGGATTTTTGAAGATGCATCCGGCACTGGGTTGGTTCGGTTGTGATTCCCAGCGTTTGTTGCTGAACATATCCATCCGCTCCCGGATTGCCTCGACAGAAGCGCGCTGACCTTTGATCACGGCACCCAAGGCGATGTGATTCTTGAAGAGCGGACATCCGCGGTACTCGACTGTGACCTCTGCCGCGGCGCGCTCCTGAACCTCACCATTGTAATCCATGAACCGGATGCGCTCGACGACATCAAACATCCAGGAACCCATTGCGCCGGCATTCATCCGCATCGCTCCGCCGACGCTGCCAGGAATGCCTTCCAGGAATTCCAGTCCCGTGAGCCCTTTCCGACGTGCTTCCACTGCGACGGCCTTCAGTTTTGCCCCGGCGCCGCAGTGGAGCTGTTCACCGGAGATTTCAACCTGGCTGAAGCTCGGATGCCCGAGGCAGATCACCACACCACGGATTCCGCCGTCACGGATGAGGAGATTCGATCCACGTCCGAGAAGGGTGAACGACACGTGCTTCTGCGCGCAGAACTTCAACACCTCCGCCAGGTCCGACTCCGAAGCCGGTTCCACGTAAATGTCGGCTTTGCCACCCACTCGAAGAGTCGTGCGCTTCTTCAGAGGTTCGTTACGCCTCAAAAATGTCTGCGCCGGCAAACGCGCGGCCAGATCGGCGAAGATCGATTCGTTCACAGGTGGATGCTCCTCACGCAAATGCGCCGCCAGTTCACGTGCCGCCACGGTGATGTCCGCCCCAGCTCCAAGGAACAGCACCAGATCACCCGGTTGCATCGCTGCACGGATGGTCCGGCTCAACTCGGTCAAATCGGAAATCACTTCGACAGTCTGCCCCTGCGTCCGCAATGCCCCGGCAAGAAGTTCGCTTGTCACACCCGGAATGGGCGGCTCACTCGCGGGGTAAATATCCGTGAGCCAGAGCTGGTCGGCTTCCTTGAACGCCGTGGCGAAATCTGGAAGCAACTGCTGCGTGCGCGTGAAGCGGTGAGGCTGGAAAGCGACGAGCAAACGACGCGCACCCAGCTCCTTGAACGCGGCGAGTGTCGCCCGGATTTCCGCCGGGTGATGCCCGTAATCGTCAAAGATTCTGAAGCGCGAATCCGTGAATATCTCCTGTTGTCGGCGGGCAGCTCCTTGAAAGGGCGCAATGGCGGCAGCGATCCCTTCAGGCTCAAAACCGAGCAAGTGCAGAAGTGTCACGACTGCGGCTGCATTTGAGAGATTCTTCTCTCCGATCAGTTGTGTGGAAAATTTCCCCACCCGCTGGCCCTTGAGCCAGATTACAAAGCGCTGCTCCGGCGAATCACTGGAAGACTGCGATTCACCAACACGCTCGATGCGATAGGTGGCAAGCGAATTGAAACCGTAGGAAACTGCGCGGGAATTTTCCGACAGCAAGGCAGCCAGCCGCGAGTCATCCGCGCAGAAGACAAGGTGGCCGTGCGTCTGCGAAGCGAACTGGAGAAACTCGCGCCCAATGGCGTCGATGTTGGCATAGTAATCGAGATGTTCCGCATCGATGTTCAAGAGAATGGCGTGCTCGGGATGGAACTCCCGCAAGGTGCCATCGCTCTCATCCGCTTCGATCGCGAAGAAAAGCTGTGAGTGTGGCGCGCCCACACCGTCCTTCTCACCCAAACCTGGTATGATGCACAAGAGTCCGCTCTCAGACTCCCCAGGTTGTGATAGTGACGGTGCGTTCGCACCACACCCGACAAATTGAGCGTGCCGCTTCAACTGCGGCACCAGCGCGCCGATCGCATAGCTGGGCGTTTGCCCCATTTGCTCCAGCGCAAAAGCCAGCATGGCCGTTGTGGTCGTCTTGCCGTGCATGCCCGCGACGCATAAGCCGCGTTGCAGCCGCATCAAGGCGGCCAGGAGGACGGCACGCCGGACCAGCGGCACTCGGAGGCGCTCTGCCGCGAGCAATTCGGGGTTTTCCCGGCGCACGGCGGAAGTGTAAACGACTAGAAAAGGTTTGACGCTTTGGATGTGCGACTCGCTGTGATCGGAATGAATTTCCGCGCCTCGAGCACGCAGTTGCAGAACCTCTTCGCCAATGATCAGGTCAGAACCGGCCACCCGAAAGCCAATGTCGAGCAGGATCTGACCAAGCCCACTCATGCCACAGCCACCAGCACCCACGAGAAATACTGTCGCTCCGGGCTTAGCCCGCCGCAGAATCTCCAGAAGTTGCTCTTGTTGGAGTGGTGGGTTCATGAAGGCTGCAATTGCCAGCGCGATGTCTGCCGCAGGCCTGACGATAACGTTCTGTGATCGGCCTCATGGTGCGTCGCCATGAAATTTACACGGGAGTTTCCCAATTGCGGCACGCCCATCAAACTTAACATGCGGTGGGCGATTCCCTCCGCCGCGTCGGAGACATGCCAGCGTGCCAGCGCTTCTGACATGCGGATGCGGGCCGCTTCATTGCGAATCAGATCAAGGATGGTTCTCAGGAAATCGTTTGCTTCCACGCGGGATTGTTCGATCTGGATTGCCGCGCCAGTCTTCGCCAACGCCAGCCCATTGAAGTACTGATGATTGTCGGCGGCTGCCGGATACGGGATGAGGACCGAGGGGACACGCATCGAAGCGATCTCGGTGATGGAAGATGCTCCGGCCCGGCTAATCACCAGCGTAGCGGCCCCAAGAGCGAGCTCCATTTCCGTCAAGAAAGGCAGAACCACCGATCGAGAACCCACGCTAGCGTAAGCCGCCCGCACCGATTCAATATCTTTCGTGCCCGTCAGGTGAACAAACTGCAACTCTGGCATCTGCTTCACCAACGTTGGAAGAATATCGCAGACGAGCCGGTTGATGCCGCTCGCTCCCTGGCTTCCTCCGGTGATAACCAACACCGGTTTCTCCGCGGCAAGGCCGAGCGCCATGCGACATCCAGCGGAATCCATCGGCTTGAATTGCGGCCTCACGGGCATGCCGGTCAGGGCAACCCGTTGCGTTGCCAGCCGGCGGCCGGCTCCCGGAAATGCGATGAACGCTTCCTCAATCCACGGTGCCAGCCAACGATTCGCGCGGCCTGGAATCGAATTGGCCTCGTGAAGACATGCGACCGCTCCAAAGCGCCTGCCCGCCAATACCGGCGGTGCGCTCGTAAACCCACCCATCGCGAGAACAGCAGCCGGAGAACGACGGCGGAATTCCCGGGTGCAAATCCGGTGGGAGTTCCACAGACCGCGCAGGAAACTCCCGATCTCTCCGTTCTGAAGCCCTATCGCAGGCAAAGTCAGCACATCCATCCCCGAGGCGGACTTCACCGCATCCTGATCCACCTGCTTGGGTGAGATCAGCAATAAGATGTCACATCCCTTGTTCTGGAGAACCTCGGCCACGGCGAGTCCAGGGAAGAAATGTCCGCCTGTGCCACCGCACGCGATGGCAACCAGCGGTCGATTCAGGAGAACTCGTTTCATTTTCTCAGGAGGAGTACGCGTGTGAGAACGGATTCTCGGTGGAGTGCTCCATGGGACGTTCCACAGCATGCCGGGCGATGCTCAACAGCACCCCCACACACCCCATCATCATGATGAGATTGGAGCCGCCATAACTGATGAACGGAAGTGGCAGTCCCTTGTTGGGGAGAACCCCGGTGACGACGGCGATATTAACGAAGGCTTGGGTTCCCACCAGAAATGTGATCCCGGCTCCAAGCAAAACCCCGAAGGTATCTGGGGCTCGCGACGCGATGCGATAGCCGCAACAGACGAAAGTTGCAAATAACGCCGTGACGCCAAGAGTTGCCGGAAGTCCGAGTTCCTCGCCGATGATTGGAAAAATAAAATCGGTATGGTGCTCAGGCAGGATTTTTTCGAGTTTCTGGCGGCTGCTGCCAAGCCCCCGCCCGGCCCAGCCGCCAGACCCGAACGCAAGGCGCGCCTCCCACGCTTGCAGTCCCCTTCCCTGCTTGGTTTCTTCCACGTGCAGCCACGAACGAATCCGTTCCGAGCGGTTGCCATTATAGGCCACGAAACATGCAAGCCCCGCAACGCAGATTAGCGCAGGAGGAATACAATACCACAGCTTCACCCCACCAAGCACGAGGAGGATCATGCTGACCATGCCCAGCAAAATTGTTGTTCCCACGTCCGGCTCAACAACAACCAACGCGAGAACCGGTCCAATAAAGAGGGCTGGCCGCACAATGCCATGCCAGAATCGCGGCATAAGCACATGATATTTTTCCGCGTACCAGGCCAGAACAAGGATCAAAGATAATTTCGCCAGCTCTGACGCTTGAAATGAAAATCCACCAACCTTGAACCAACGCCTCGAACCGTTCGTCAGCTTCGTGAAAAGAACTCCCACCAGGAGCAGGATGGTAATTGCGAAGAGGACCCAGGCCAGCTTGCGCAGAATCCGATAGTCCAGACTCGCCGCCGCGATGCAAACCACGAGGCCAATTCCAAACGAGATGAATTGCATCACGAAGAATTGAGTTCCGCCCGCCTTGTGGATATTGCCAGCGCTATACATCATCACCAGCCCGAGAGAAACCAGGCTGCTCACGCAGAACACCATCAATGTCGTTGCGGCTTTCATCTTCGGAATCAGCGCAATAATGGAATTGATGAGATCGTTTTCACCATCGCCTTGGATGATTGAAGACGGAGCAATGGGCCGTGAACCGAATCTCGGCTCCTCCCGCCGGCGCCATTGCTCCGCGCTTCATTCCTGTTTCCACCATTGTGCATTGTGTGGCTGCGTCCCGGCACGCCGTCTGAGGCGGCGCACCGCAGGCTTATCGGACAACAGTATTCCCCCCAGGGTTGGCGGACAAATTGGTGGGCGTCAAAGGAGCTGGCGTGTGATCAGGCTTCGGGGCTGCCGCCGCCGCCGGCGCGGGGATCTTGAGCTTCTGATTGACGTGCAGTTGATCGGTCTTGAGCCCATTGGCAGAACGCATCGCTTTGACCGAAACACCGTGTTGCTTGGCGATCTTCGTGAGGGTTTCACCAGCCTTGACCTGATGCACTGACGCAGCACCGGCTGCTGGCTCGTGTTTGCCGGGTTCTGTAAATCCGATCCCGCCGCCGGAAGGTGAAGGAGCCTTGGTTGACGCCGGAATTTTCAACTTCTGACCAATCTTAAGCTTGCGTGGATCCAGGCCCGGATTGGCGGTGTTCAGCTCCCCGATGCTGACTTGGTTCGCCTTGGCGATCTTGGCCAGGGTGTCACCCCTTGCGATGGAATGCTCCCTGGCTTCGCCCGCAGTCGTCGCCGGCGGAATGTCCACCGGTGGCTGGGATGGCGGCACGTACGTTTGATTCGCGGGCGGCACATTGACATTTGCCAGCGGATTGGGGGCAACTCCGTTTGAAAGATTGGTCAGACTCGCGCCAGGATCAGATTGGACGGGTGGATAGTAATTGAGGTCCGGCTTCGGCATTTCTCCCGGAGCAGCCTGCGTGTCGCCAGGTTTCATCCCGGCGGACTTGGGTGGTTCATCTCGTTTGCAGCCCTGCATCAGTAGGCCGGCAAAGAAAACGGAGTGGATCGCGACGATGGTGAAAACGGCGATCTTGACTGTGGATTTGTCCTTGACTGGCTGAGGTAGCGAGCCTTGGGGCATTAGGGGGTTTGGTGTGTTCATGGGTTGGCTGTGGTGATTATGGTCCTGCGTTATTCCTGGTTCACATTTGTTTATCCAAGAACTCCCTCCCCAAGGGGTTCCTGGACAAACGGTCGTTCAATTTTTTGTTCGGTTCTTATTTTCCAATGATTTCAACTCTTCCGCCGTGGAGCTTTGCTCCATCTGCCGTAGAATTACCCGACTGCTTGTCAATCCACCCCTTCACGGCTCGCCGAAACACGTCGCCCCTGTGCTGATAGTTTTGGAACTGGTCGAAGCTCGAGCAGCCGGGAGAAAGCAAAACTACGTCGCCGGGGGCCGCCTGGTCTGCGGCGGAGGCGACAGCTTCTAATAAAGAATCCATGACGGTGCAAGGGGTAAACAGACTCCAGGCGGCGCGGATTCTTTCCCGTGTCTCTCCAATCAAGAAAGCGTGCTTGACCCTTTGTGCCAGCAACGGGCCAATGTCGTGATAATCAAGCCCTTTGTCCTTGCCGCCCGCGACGAGCAGCACATTCGGTTCGCTGGCTTGCGCGGTCGGCATTGTCAAAAGCGCCTTGTGGATCGCGTCAAGATTTGTCCCCTTCGAATCGTTTACAAACTTGATCCCATTCCATTCGCCGACGAATTCGCAGCGATGTGGAGCGGTCGCGAAGTCCTTCAACCCCTGGACCATTTCCTCCAGCGGCAGACGCAACACCCGGCCAACCGCGAGGGCTGCCATCAAGTTTTCCGCGTTATGGGGACCGCGAAGTTTGCACCGGTCCATGTCCAACAGCGGCCCCTCCCATCCTTCAAGCCGGCTGATGATCAGCGAGCGATCGAGATGGATGTCAGCACGCCGGTTGTTGGCGCTGAAGGTGATCACCTTCGCGGGCACCGGAAGATCAAGCGACCGTAACTGCGCCAGCGCTTCGCTCTGAACGATTGCCCAGTCGAAGGACTGTTGATGCGTAAAAATTCTCGCCTTTGCCCGCGCGTAATCCGACATGGTCGAATAGCGGTCGAGGTGATCGGGAGTGATATTCAGCAACACAGCCACGCTGGGACGGAAATACTGGATCGTCTCCAGTTGGAACGAACTCACCTCGATGGTCACCATGTCCAGGTCTTTCGTCCGCTCAACGATGTCACACAGCGGCAGACCGATGTTTCCTGCCGCGATCGTCTTCCGGTTGGAATTCGTCAGGAGCCGGCAAACGAGTTCCGTTGTGGTGGTCTTCCCGTTGGTGCCGGTGATTGCCACGTTCAAACAACGCGTATGCTGATATCCCAGCTCCAGTTCCCCAATCACGGGAATGTCGCGCCTCACAATCTCCCGCACCATCGCCGATTGCACGGGCACGCCGGGACTGAGAACGGCCAGATCGAAGGCCCTGTCAGGCACCTTCACTGCCCCCAGCAAGACGTGAACACCAAGTTTGCGAAGCTCGAATGCTTCCCGTTGGAGCGCGGGCGTGTCCGCGCCATCGACAGCGGTGACCGCAGCCTCCTTTTGGCGCAGCAGCCTGGCCGCAGCCGTACCGCTGGCGCCAAGACCGATTACCAGGACATGTTTGTTCGCCAGGGCGTACATCTGCTCAACTTAGTGCCATGAGCCCATCGCATGCGCATGGATCGGCTCCGAGTGAATTCCTCCATGCTCGGGCATCTCATGCTGCGCAGGCATGGCAGCCACGCGACCTTCATTCCGAGGCGCGGGAAGCTGCTGTTCCAACTGATCCGCGAAGGTGATATGCGGTGTGGGTTTGCTCGCTGCCCTCACCAGCCCGAACACGAACGCGAAACAAGTAATTATCCAGACACTGCCGAGCGCAAACAGCGCCACCATGATGTTATGAATCATAAGAGTCTCCACTTCACTTTCATTGGGTTGTCCGTCTCACCGTTGTAACGTTTCAGCGAATCTTCAAAGTGCTCAGGGCCACGACCGCGAAAAGCACGCACAGGATGTAGAACCGGGTGACCACCTGCGATTCGTACCATCCCTTCTTCTCGAAATGATGATGCAATGGCGCCATCAGAAAAATCCGCCGCCCGGTTCCGTAGCGCTTCTTGGTGTACTTGAACCAGCCCTTCTGAATCATCACGGACATCGCCTCCAGAACGAACACCCCACCCGCGATGAACAGAACGAAGGGTTGATGAATCAGAACCGCCATGATTCCAAGCGCGCCTCCCAGAGCGAGCGATCCTGTGTCGCCCATGAAGACCTGCGCTGGATGGCAATTGAACCAAAGAAAACCCAGACTCGCTCCGAACATGGCGGCACAGAACACCGTGAGTTCTCCGGCACCGGGGACAAACGGCACTTGAAGATAAGTCGCGATCCGGAAATTGCTGGCCACATAAGTCATCACCAGGAAGACGACGTTGACGATCAGCGTGCAGCCGATGGCGAGCCCGTCGAGTCCGTCTGTCAGATTCACCGCGTTGGAACTTCCCACGATGGTAAGTGTCACCAGGAGGATTCCCGTCAGGACCGCGCCTGTCATCACCGGATGCTTGTAGAACGGCACCATGATTTCGGTGACGAGCTTGGTGGTCGCCGGCATCCACCAAAGGTAAATCGCAATGAACAACCCCAACAAGACCTGCACCACTAGCTTCACATGGGACTTCACTCCAAGGCTGTCCTGCCTGGTGATTTTCGCGTAATCGTCGTAGAATCCCAGCCCGGCCAGGACCACCAGCGAAAGCAGTGTGAGCAGAACGAACGGATGCCACTGCGCCCATAGCAATGCCGAAAGATCCATTGCCAGGACGATCATGATGCCGCCCATCGTCGGCGTTCCGCGTTTGTTGATGACACGGGCGGCCATTCCCCCGGCCTCCTCCGCTTTGTCGCGATAATGTTGCCCAAATTTCAACTCCTTGAGCCAGGCGATCACCCGGGGCCCCAGCCACAAGCTCAACAGCAGCGCCGTGATGGCCGCGCCCGCGCTGCGAAGCGTGATGTACTGAAACATGCGCAGAAAGGAGAGCGGCTCGGCCCAGCCCGTCCCCGTCGCCACATCGTGGAAGTATTGGCTTAGATAAAAAATCATGGGCTCGCTCCGGCGGCTCAACAACAAAACAAAATTGTAGTCTCTCGCCAGTCATTCACTTCACGTCCTCATTACTTCGAAGCAGATCTCCGATCCGTTCCATCCGGGTTGCGCGGGAAGCCTTGAGCAACACCACATCGCCCGGCTGCAAATAACTCCTCACCGCGCGTCCAGCCAACTCCACATCGTTGAACTCCATCACCTGGTCCAAACCGGCGGCGCGCGCCGCGCGGCCCATCACGGGTGCCATTTTCCCAACCGCGAACAATTGCCTCACTCCCAGTTCCGCCGCGGACCGCCCCACTTCCTCGTGTGCCGCTTCGCCATGGGCGCCCAGCTCCGCCATGTCGCCAAGCACGGCCACGCGCCGGCCGCGGCAAGGCAGCTCATGGAGGGTTTCCAACGCCGCTCGCATCGAATCCGCATTAGCGTTGTAAGCGTCATCGAGCACGCGTACATCCCGAATGGTGGAAAGTTGGAGTCTCATCTTCGCAGGCCGGCACGTGGCCAACCCGGCTTGAACTTCATCCCGCGTCAGCCCCAATTCGACGGCCACAGCCATCGCCAGCAGCGCATTCACCACCTGATGGCGACCCAGAAGCGGAAGCTGGTATTGACCGCAGAAACCGGGGACCGGCGCACTGACTTCGAAAGACATGCCGTTCTCCGCGATTCGAATGTTCAAGGCGCGCCAGGCGTTGAACGGGCCAAAGCCGACTTTGACGACAGAGGCCTTGGAACGGCTCACGACATTCCCGACCTGCTCGGTGTCACCATTGATAAACAGTTTCCCATCGGCCGGCAGCAATTCAGCCAGCACACCTTCCTCGTGGGCGACTCCAGTAAGATCACCAAAGAATTCCAAATGCTCACGCCCGATGCTCGTGATGACTCCGTACCCTGGCTGGATCATCCGGACCAGCGGCTCGAGTTCCCCGGGATGGTTCGTCCCCACTTCGACCACCGCCGCACCGTGTGTGTGCTCCAATCCCAACAGGGTGAGCGGAACCCCAATGTCATTGTTGAAACTCGCTGGACTGAAATGAGTATTGAAGCGCTGTCGAAGAAGACTCGCGATCAATTCTTTGGCGGTCGTTTTGCCGTTGGAACCACCGACGGCAATCACGGGCAGGCGGAACTCGCGACGGTAAGCCGCCGCAAGTTCACCCAACGCCTGCCTCGTGTTGCCGACCGTAACCACACCACACTTGGGTAAAATTCCTGGCACCTTCGTGTTACTGATCAGGATTGCGGCGGCCTTCTTTGCCGCGACATCATTGATGAATGCATGAGCATCGAAGTGTTCGCCTTCGACCGCGATGAACAAGTCGCCCGGGCCCGCCTGGCGCGAGTCAGTGCATACGCGCTCCACCACGATATCCCCGCCGCCAGAGAGAAGTTCTCCCCGGCAGACATCGCGAATGAACTGGAGGGTGATCGGTCGCATTGTGATTCAAGTCACCGTTACATCCAACATTTCGAGCGCTTCCTGCGCATGAACACGATCGTCAAAGGGAACCACTGTGTTCTCGAATTCCTGGTATGTTTCGTGGCCCTTGCCAGCAATCAGGACACAGTCTCCTGGTTGAGCCATGTGAAGGATCTCATCAATGGCGCGACGCCGGTCGAGTTCGATTCGGTAGGGGGCGCGCTCCACGCACTGAAACCCCTCCTCGATCTGAGCCGCGATCGTTGCGGGGGATTCTTTTCGCGGATTATCACTCGTGATGATCGTGAAGTCAGCCAGCTCCGCCGCCACTCGCCCCATCTTCGCGCGTTTGCCGGTGTCGCGAGATCCACCACAGCCGAAAGTGAGCAACACCCGGCCGGAAGTAATCTCACGAACCGTCCTGAGAACGTGGGCCAGCGCGTCGTCCGTGTGGGCGTAATCCACATAAACGCTGAACGGCCTGTCCGTGACAACTGCCTCCAACCTTCCCGGCACGGGACTTAAATTCTGGAGCGCGCGACGGATGGCGGGCAATCCCACTTTGAGCACCATGCCGGCTCCGGTTGCCGCCAGCGCGTTATACACGTTGTGGCGGCCAATGAGCGGAAGCCTGCACTTGAAACGTTCTCCACCCGCTTCAACAATCATGTCCGTGGCGTCGCGGGCAAGGTTGATTTCTATCGCCCGGATCTTTGCCGACGCATCCAAGCCGTAGGTGAGTTGAATCTCGGCTTTCGAATTTCGTGACAGCTCTGCTCCAAACGAGTCGTCAATATTGATGACGGCACCGGCCTTTTTGGAACTTCCGAAGAGCGAATCGAAGAGGGACTTCTTCGCCTGAAAGTAATTCTCCATCGTCCCGTGATAATCGAGATGGTCTTGAGTCAGGTTCGTGAAAATGGCCGCGTCGAACTCAATTCCATGCACTCGCTTCTGATCCAGGGCGTGGGAACTGACTTCCATGACGCAGGCAGTGCATCCTGCCCGCAGCATCTGCGCGAGCATCTGTTGAACTTCCAGCGCTTCCGGAGTCGTGCGATGCGCGGGGATCACCCGCTCTCCAACTTCGTAACGGACCGTCCCGATCAATCCGGTCTTGATCCCGGCGGATTCCAGGATCTGCTTGACCATGTACGCGACTGTTGTCTTCCCATTCGTGCCGGTGACGCCGATGACTTTGAGCCTGGCGCCCGGGTTGCCGTAATAGGCGGCGGCGGCGTTGGCCAGTGCCTCCCGGGAATCCTTCACCTTGATCTTGGTGACCCTTTGCGCGAGAAAGCCATTCTGCTGGCAGATGACCGCGGTTGCGCCGCGATCAATCGCTGCATGGATGAAATCGTGCCCGTCAACATTTTCACCGGGAATCGCCACAAAGACCATCCCGGGTGTCACGCGCCGGGAATCGTAGGCGATCCCTGTGATCTCGCGGTCCACCGGTCCTTCGACGGTGGTTGGCGAAATCTTGTTGATCAGGTCTTTGAGTTGCATGACAGCGCTAAAAGGCTGGTGGCACCCCCGAGGGGCGATTCGTTCCCGCACTCGCAACCTGTGTCTCCACGCCGGCCAGATCCGGTTTGATGGCGAGAAATTTCGCGGTTCGTTCCGCGATGTTTCGAAACGTGGGAGCGGCTGTTTGACCTCCGTAGTACACGGGTTTCGGGTCATCCATTACAATACCAATGCACAACTCAGGATTGTCCGCCGGGAAAAATCCAACGAAGGAGGCAACGTACTTCCCGTGGATATAGCCGCCTCGCCCCGGCTTCTCCGCCGTGCCTGTTTTTCCAGCCACTGAGTAATGTTCCATGGTCGCTTTGATCCCGGTGCCATTACTCGAAACCACGCGTTTGAGTGCGCTGACCATCTGCCTGGCAGCCGTTTCACTGATCACTTGATTTACGACGCGCGAGGGAGTTCGAAGAATCTCATGTCCATCCTCATCGAGATAACGGTCGATGAGCCGGGGCTGCATCAGCCTGCCGCCATTGGCGATCGCACTCATGGCCATCACCATTTGCAATGGGGTTACCGCCACACCCTGCCCGATGGGAACTCTCGAGCTTTGAAGCTGGCTCCATTTCCCCGGGGGATCAACAATACCCCGGACTTCACCTTTCAAGTCGATGCCTGTCGGTGCTCCAAACCCAAACCCCTTCACGTAGCGATAGACATTATCCTTGCCCAACTGGAGCCCTACCTTTGCTGTTCCTATGTTGGAGGACTTGGCCACAATGACCTCAATGGACGCGAGCCCCAACGGATGATCGTCCTTCAGCCGATGATTGGCGAAGTAGAAGTGGCCGTTATCGCAGTCGTATTGACTCTCGAGCGACACCATCCCGTCATTCAACGCGCCGGCGATCGTCACGATCTTAAATGTCGATCCGGGTTCGTAAATGTCCGAGATCGCGCGATTGCGCAACGCGTCCATCGGGTAATCACCCGGCTTGTTCGGATTGAATGTCGGCAATGCAGCCATCGCCACGATGTCTCCCGTTCGAGGCCGGATCACTATTCCACAGGCGCCAACGGGAGAATACTTCTGGACCGCCTCGATCAATTCCGTTTCGAGAATGTGCTGCACTCCAGCATCAATCGTCAGCACCACATTGTGTCCGTTGCGTGGATCAATATCCTGGCCGCGGAATGTAGAAACCTCCCGGCTTCGAAGCACCTCGGTCTCGCGCCAGCCAGCCACTCCAGTCAGGGAGTTGTTCTGCGTCAGCTCCACGCCATGACGTCCGACTGTTTCCACCAGAACCTGTTGATTGGTTCGATACTCCTCCGTCGAGACAAAACCGAGCACGTGCGCCGCAAGAGAGCCATGGGGATAAAAGCGAAGTTGATCATCCAGAGGCGCGGTGTAAATCGCACTGTTTCGCAACGCCCGCAAGGCCGCTTGTTCAGCCCTTGGCAGCCGTTTTTCATCGGGAACAGCGCCAAACCGCCGCATCGTTTCACGAACCCGATCCCAGTCTTCAGTCGATACCTTGTTCTTCAGCACGACGTACTGATGCGACTTTGTTAGCCCCTGTTCATTGGTAAAATACGAAGGTTGGAGGCGCTGGTTGAGCCACGCCACATCCAACTGAAGGATGGGGGCCAACCCGCGAGCCATCGCAGCCCGGTTGGTTCCGATCAAAGTCGGATCGGCGCAAACAGTCTTCACAAATTGACTGCCGGCGAGAAGAGTCTGATGCGCATCAAGGATGTTGCCCCGTCGTGCAGCCCGAACCAATGTACGCTCCGTCCGGCGTGCCGCCTGCGAGCGGATTTGCTCATGCTGGAGAACCTGCAGATCCACCAGTCGATACCCGAGCCCCGCAAATGCGATGGCCAGAAGAACTGCCATCGACAGGAACCTGCGGTATTGACTTAACTTCGTCATGGTTTTCCGGATTGGCATCATTTGCTCTCCGCCGCCCACTCAGGCGGCAAGTCATCTTGGCACTGTCATCTGCGCAACCTGTTTGGGATTGCCTCGCAATCCATGTTGCCCCGCCGGATAGCCTGGCTGCACCGTGATACGAACGATGCGATCCGGCGTTGCGGGTGAGAGTTCCAGTTTCATGCTCTTTATCTGCGCCTCCAATTCCGTGAACGACTGGAGGCGCTCAAGTTTCCAAAGAAGATTCTGCCGCTGACGTTCCAACTTGATGTGCCGCTCTTCCAAAGCAGCGCTCTGTTCGCTCAACATTGCGATTTTCTTCTTCTGAGCAACATAACCCAGTCCCACTCCGCCAATAATCAAGCACAGGAGAAACGTCCTCACCGCCGGCGCAAATCGCACCGCTGTCCGTTCAGATTTCCGGTTCTTTGCCATCTAAATTTTCTCCATCACTCTGAGTTGCGCACTTCGCGATCTCGGATTCTCCGCAATCTCTGTCTCGCCCGGCTTGATCGGCTTGCGGCTGACACAGCGCAGATCCGGCACTCTTGGCTGGCGCAAGGCCGGCACATCCACTTCGCCCGGCACCAGATAATCTCGTGCCCGCTCACGACCGAATTCCTTCACCACCCGGTCTTCCAGCGAATGGAACGTGATGATCGCCAGCCTTCCGCCAGGCCGCACCAGCTTCCAAATCTCGGGCAGCCCGCGCTTCAGCACCCCAAGCTCATCATTCACTGCGATCCTCAGTGCCTGAAACACGCGCGTCGCCGGATGAACCCTTTGTCCACGTCTCGGACTCACGGTTTCGATCAGCTTCGCAAGCTGGAGCGTCGTCTCAAATCTCCCGAATACCCGCTGTTCCACGATCGCTCGCGCAATCTTCCGAGACTCGCGTTCTTCACCGAGCTCAAAAAAGATCCTTGCCAGTTCCCCGGCACCAAGCCCGTTCACCAACGTCGCCGCCGTCAATTCCTGACGGAGGTCCATCCGCATATCCAGCGGCCCATCCGCCTGAAAACTGAATCCTCGCGCAGCCAAATCCAATTGAACCGAACTCACTCCCAGATCGAGCAACACTCCACTGCAATGCCCAAATCCGACCCATTGCGGCAACTCGTCGAAACGGCCACGATGCAGTTCAACCCGCCTCGCAAACTCGGCCAGCCTCATTCCTGCCGCCTCGATGGCCGCGCCATCCCTGTCGCACCCAATCAATCTGCCATCAGGCGAACTCGCCCTCAAAATCGCCGCCGCATGGCCACCACCCCCAACGGTGCCATCCGCAAAAGCCCCCCCAGCGTTGGGTTGGAGCGCTTCCAGCACTTCCGCCAGCATCACCGGCTTGTGATTGAAGGCAGGCACTGGAATTCAGGTTCATTGCATCTGAGCACGCCCCACCCCAAAGAGCTTTCCTGACAACAGGCTCCACCGACCCCGCTTTGCCGACTTGACCGGCTGGCGACTCGGAACCTGTTGGAACCCGCCTCTCACGATCCGTAAATGTTCCCGCCTGGCGGTGGTGACCACCTCAACATCGGTGTCACTCAGGTCATTTCGAACGACACAGCACTTATCCAATCGCAACTCTGGCTGAATCAGAAGGCATTGATCGCCATTCGCAGCATTCGTGTCGGGCTTACTCCTGGCCTTTCCGATGCCGGTATCCGCCTTACCACCTCCGAATCCGCAGCGCCGTAGAAGCTGTTTCCACCATGAAGCCCGTCGATCCTTCGTCGCCTTGGGTATGCCAACGCAGATTGTGATCTCATTTCCCTGCCCGTTGCCAAAAACCGGGAGCTTGCTTGCCGGGTTCATGCGAAACCTTCCGGTTTCATCGCCGGAACCCACGAAGCTCCGATCCACTGATAATAGGCGCATAAAACTCATAGCTCACAAATGTCTCATGGCGTCGGTGAGCAAAGCGTTGTCGCCTGCATTCACCTTCGCGTAACGATCTTCATCCCATATCTCGAACCATTGCAGCGCCCCGGCCAGTGCCACGGTCTTTCCTCCGGTAATGCCGGCCTCGGCCGCCAGCGCGTCTGGGATGCAAATTCGGCCTGCTTTATCCATCGAGACCCACTCGCTCTTCTTGGCGATATTTCGACGTAGGGCTACGGCCTCCTGGTCTGAGGTGGACATCGCTGCCACTTTTTGCATCAAAGCCTGCATTTGTTGGGGGGGGTAAACTCGAAGACAGCTACCGGCAGCTCCATTGCCGTCCCACACGATAAGCATCAGTTCTGTATTCGTGTCGGAAGGTCTCCATTTCGCCGGAATCTGGAGGCGGCGCTTCTCATCCACGCCATGCGTATAGCGCGAACAAAAGATCACCGCATCGTTGGAATTAGTAGCTGACATTCCGTCTTACATTCCACGGGAACACAACCCGCTATGCCCCACAACGACCCACTTCTACCCACACTCACCCACATGCGTCAATAAAATTGAGGATTTTAACCTGTTCAATCTGTTCACAAGTTATTCACATCAGATTGATCAAGCCCCAATGATGGGGTAGTTCGCTGAACCGATGAATCGGCGGAAGTCTTACTCGCCCAAGGATGTTGTTGGAAATTTTCGACGCTGTGTTAATGAAAAATGGTGCGAACCGAAGACTTTGATTATTCGCTACCTCAAGAGTTGATTGCGCAGAAACCCCGCGAGAACCGCGAGGATTCCCGCCTACTGGTCTATGAACGCCCCTCCACTTTGACCCACAAGCTTTTCCCGGCGCTAATCCATTCTCTCACCCCGAAGGACGTCCTGGTGCTCAATGACACTCGTGTCATTGCAGCGAGAGCGAGGGGGGTAAAGTTGAACGGAGGAGGGCTCGTCGAGATCCTCTTGGTTGAAGAAATCGCACGAAACGACTGGTGGGTGATGCTTCGTCCAGGAAAGCGAGTTCGTCCTGGCACCATCATCCGGTTTTGGAATAGATCGGGCCAGCCCTCCGAAATCGAAGGGGTAGTGGAAGCGAAAAATGATGAAGGACTTTGCCGGATAAGCTTCTGCGGTACGCCTGACGTGACATCCGATCTGGACCAGATTGGAGAAATCCCACTGCCGCCTTACATTCACCGTAATACGGCGGAACACGACACGATGGACAATCTGCGTTACCAAACCGTCTTCGCCAACAAACCGGGGTCAGTCGCCGCTCCGACAGCAGGGCTTCATTTTACCAAGTCGTTGCTCGATCAAATCGAGGCGATGGGTGTGACGATTTGCACCGTGACACTTCACATCGGTTTGGGAACTTTTGCTCCAGTCAAGGCAGACGATATCGCCAACCACGTGATGCACGAAGAACGTTTTGAACTCAGTTCGCAGACGGCATCCGCGATCAACTCCACGCAACAAAGGGGCGGGCGAGTCTTCGCCGTGGGAACAACAACTCTTCGAGTGCTTGAGAGCGTCGCAGCAGAACAGAACGGTCAAATCGCCGCCGCCAGAGGCCGGACGAAAATCTTCATCCATCCACCTTTTCAATTTCGCGTGGTGGACGCGCTGGTAACTAACTTTCACCTGCCCTGCTCAACGTTATTGATGTTGGTGAGCGCTTTTGCCTCACCCGGTCAAACATCCGGACGCGCAGCCGTTTTGAGCGCCTATAAAGCCGCCATTACTGAGAAATACCGCTTCTTCAGCTATGGAGACGCCATGTTAATACTGTAGCCGAATCAAGCGCGAACAGACCGAGTTTCAGACTTCAGCCGACGGGGTCATACCACTGAGTTCACTCATCACGAACGAAATTCGCCGATGACGCCTTACTCGTGGCGCAACGCTTCCACCGGGTCCATGTTCGCCGCTCGCATCGCGGGATAAATTCCAAACACGACCCCGACTAGCCCTGAAATTGAGAACGCCACGACCGGAGACCAAAATGTCACGATCGTCACCATCTTCGCAAAATAGGTCACCACGAACGGAATCGCCATGCCCAACGCGACACCGATGATTCCACCCGCGCCGGAGAGCATCACCGTCTCCACGAGAAACTGCGTTACGATGTCACGTCGCTTCGCGCCCAACGCTCGCCGGATCCCAATCTCCCGCGTTCGCTCCGTAACGCTCGCCAGCATGATGTTCATGATTCCGATGCCACCGACGAGCAACGAGATCGCAGCAATCGACCCGAGCACGATGTTGAAGATTTGCTTGGTGCGCTCGGCGCGCTTGAGCTGTTCAAGCGGTACGGTGATCTCGTAATCCTTCTTCTTGTGATTCCGCTTGAGCAATGCCTCGATCGCATAGGACACGTTTACGACTTCGCCCAGCTCGGCCACTTTCACGGTTACTTCGTGGAGCGCCACCCGCTCCTGCTCGAAACTGCCTGTCCGTCGCTTGCGCAGCACCTCGCCGTAGCGGGTTTTTGCCGTCGCCAGGGGAATGAACATGCGATTCAAAGTTTCAGAGGTGTTTCCCCCGCCCACGCTTGCTTCGGGGGTTTTGGGTCCGTTGGCATGAGCCTCCATGACACCGATCACACGGTAGTAAGCTTCCCCGACACGAACACTCCCGCCCAGGGGTGATTCCAACGGAAAAAGCTTTTCTGCAGTCTCGGCTCCAAGCACACAGACGTTGGATTTTTCGGTCATCTCCTGTTCCGTGAAAAACCTGCCGCGTGCGATGCGCTGGTTTCTCATCGAAGGATACCACGGCACCGTCCCCATAATTTTACAATCCACGCGTTGAGTGATGTTCCAGACAAACTCCCGGATGATCCGTCCCGGCACGATCACGCTGACGCCGGGGATTGTGGACTGGATGGCTTTGATATCGGAATACTTCAAGCCGTAATCCAGCACGTAACTCTGGCCCGTGTTCGAAACCTTCTGCTCATCGGGCGGTTTTACGCTGGTGAGAATGATATTCTGGCTGCCGAGACTCTTGATCTGCTCCTGCGCCTCATGGCTTGCGCCCTCACCAATCGCCAGCATCGCAATGACCGAACAAACACCGAAGACAATTCCAAGCGCCGTGAGCATTGAACGGAGGCGATGCATCCAGAGGCTTTTCAAGCCCAGCCGCACAGTGCGCTTCAGACGCGACCACTTCAGGTCGTGCCTTACGGTCTCGAATGATTTGGATTCGCCCCTCATCGCAGTCGCGTGTCGCTTTCCAAAAGACCGTCCCGGAGACGGATGGCCCGGCTGGCTCTCCGCGCAGTGTCTTCATCGTGTGTCACCATGATGAATGTCTTGCCCTGCCCATTAAGTTCATCGAAGAGGTCGAGAATCTCGCGCCCAGAGGATGAATCAAGATTTCCAGTGGCCTCATCCGCCAGAATCACCAGGGGATCGCTCGCCAATGCGCGCGCGATGGCGACGCGTTGCTGCTGACCGCCGGAAAGCTCGAACGGTTTATGATCCAGCCGGGATCCGAGGCCGACGCGCTTTGCCATTTCCGTCGCGACCGCCCTGCTCTGCTCCTCCGGCCAGTGCTGGTAATAGAGCGGCACCTCGATGTTCTCCACGACGGTGAGCTGTTGAATGAGATTGTAAGATTGAAACACGAACCCGAGTCGTTTCCCTCGAATTGCTGAAAGATCGTCGTCCTCCATCTTGGACACATCCTCCTCTCCAAGCAAATAGCGCCCGGTGCTCGGACGATCCAGGCAGCCCAATAAATTCAGCAGCGTGGATTTTCCGCACCCACTCGGGCCCATGATGCTGATGTATTCGCCGGGGTGGATTTCAAACGACAGGCCTCGGAGCGCCTCAACCGTGACGAAACCCATCTGATACCGCTTGTGGACGTCTTCGAGCCGGACAATTGGCTTGGAGTGGTCCATTACAGAGCAGCGACCTTCTTCGGCTTGGAGACGTCTGGCTTGGATTCCGCCGGGCTCGCAGGAGTTGATGGCTTCTCCGCATTGTGTTCGCCCTCCTCTTCATGATCTTCTTCGCCCTGATCCAGCGGCATCTCGGAGGAGCGCAGTTGCACGACTTCTCCCTCGGCTATGCCTTTCTTGATCGCGATGAACTCTTCGTTGAAGTCGCCGATTTCCACCTCTCGCTTCTCAGGCTTCAAACCCCGGCCAAGGAAGCAATAGTGCTTGCCCTCGATCGGCACCACCGCCTGCACCGGTACATAGACCACGTCGTCAAGTTTCTTTACGTGGATTTCAACTTTGGCACTCATGCCTGGCTTCACCCAATCCCGTACGCCCTCGATGCTGATCGTCGTCAGGTACACCTTCAAATCCGGATTCATCCATCGGTCCTGCGAATCAGGCAGCACACCCACTTTTGTCACTTCTCCGACCAGCTCCTCATCCGGAAAAGCATCCACTTGAATGCGCGCTTTCATCCCTTTCTTCACCTTCTTGATGTGGGCTTCTGGAATCCGGACCTTCACAGCCATCTGAGTCGTGTCCGGAATCGTGATGATTGGCTGGCGTTCGCGGACTGTGGCACCTTCGCGAATTTGCTCTTCGCTGTTGTAAAACCGCTGACTGCCGCCGCCACCATAAACCACCAGGCCGGGTTTCTGAGCTCGGATGGTGCATTTGGCCAATTGTTCAATCAGCTCGATGCGTTGATTATCTTGAATCTGAAACTGCCCTTCAGCGGATCGGAACCGTGCGCGTGACTGAGCCAGCCTCGCGACGGCTTCCTTGCTCGCCCGGTCAAGACTATTGAGCGCCTCTTCATACGTGGAAAGCGCCCTTTCCGCCTCTTTGACAAACTCGTACTTCTTGAACAACTCCAATGCCGTCTGCACCGTCTGCAGCCGCAATTGATCTTTTTTCACCTTGATCTGGTCGGTCTCGACATCAGTCTTGGTCACAAACTCTCGTTCACGAAGCTTGAGGGTTCCGGTCAGCCTGTTCGATGACACATTCAGGTCTATCATCGCGACAAGAACATCATCCTCCAGCTTTCGGAGATTCTGCTTTGCGGCTCCATCACCCAGCCGTGCCTCATCTACATATTCGGTAAAATCAAACGTCAACGAATTGAGCGTCCGCTTGCTCCCGTGCGCTTCGGTTCCCACGATGGGCTCGCCCGCCGACGATGGAAGCTCGGAGAGGGAGTTCGTCGCATTCCCGGCAAGTGGAGCCGACGACGGCGATGGCGCACCGGTTGACTTGTTTGAAACTCCGCCATTTGAAACCTGATTAGCGGCCAACTCGGAACCCTTGACTCCCTCGGGCAACGTCTGATCAGCCATCTCCGTTTCATTGGTGAACAGTTCTGAAGGCAGTCCAACCTTCGCAAGAACATCCTTGATGGCGACGTCTCCCATGTACTTCTCAAGATCCATCAAGGAGAACTTCGCCTTCTGTTCCGCCATCTTGATGTCACTCTTGTTCTGATTGATCTGTATGGCCATGGACTGTTGCGTGTCAATGTAGGTGGCAAGAGATGATTGGTACTGGATGTTTTGCTGAATGATCCTCTGTTTCAAGTCGGACGAGTCCAGCTCCACAAGCAGCTTTCCCTTCTTCACATCCTCATCAGTCACGAAGTAGCCCTCCTCCGCGATGCTCAAAATCTTCGTTCCCTGATAGCCCTTGATCTCGGATCTTACCTCCAGCGCCTGGCGCGACTCCAGGCTGCCACCCTCAAGGATATTGATCAGCAGTGGACCGCGCCGGGCAACGAACGTCGAAGCGCCCGCCGGCGGTTTGCCGCGACCGAGCAGGAGATAACTCACCACGCCCGCCGCTAGCAGCACCAGAGCAATTTTTACCGAACGCCGTTTGAGTATTGAAAGTGGATTTGTCATGTCATTTCGCCACATTGACCACATTCTGTGTTTCGTCCCATTGGCCATTTTCCTTGATATACAGAATCCCGACATCACGCCAGAACTGCAACCTCGCGATCGTATGCCCGACTACGGCGCGTGTGCGCTGGTTGCGCGCGTTGATTTGATCGCGCCGGGCATCGATCAAATCCAAGACGGTGGTTCCCTCCCGTCCGACTGCGATCCGCAATTCCTGCTCTTCCACCCGGCGTTGGCTCAAGGTTACACCGATCGCCGCGATCTCGTGGTTGAGCTTCGCCTGGTCCAAAGCGCGCCAGCCTTCGTTTACATCGAGCTTGATCTGATCCACGGCAAGTTGAAGGTCGCGCTTCGATCTTTCATAATCGATCAACGAGCGCCGGTAAGTGTTTCGTTCCGACTTGCGATCCAGTGGTAAGTTCAGGTCCAAACCGGCGCTCCATTTCGCCCGGTCAAAATCAAGCGCTTGCGGTCGAAGACCTGGCTTGCTCCCGACGTCCCCACGCAGGATCAAATTGAGGTCGGGCTTCAGACCATTCGCAGCCAGATCAATTCTTCTGGCCTCGTCCTCGAACTGATCCCGTTGATTGTAAAGATCCAGACGTGTTTCAAGGGCAACCTTGATCGCATCCTCGATCACGACGTCGGGATGAACGATCTTGAGCTTGTCCAGCTCCTGCTCGCTCAAAACAATCCGGGCATCGGCGGGAAGTCCGAGCAGAATCTTGAACAGATCCAGCCGTTCACGATAATTCCTGATCGCGTCCACCCACTGGCCTTTGGTATTCAATTCCGCTTGCTGCAAACGACCAAGCTCCGCTTCCGTCCTCCGGCCCTCTTGCACAAAAGCCCTTTCCCTTTCCACGTTCTTTCGGAAATTCTCCAACCCGATCCACGCGTTGAGCACCTCATCCCGTCCCTGCAACACCTGATAATAACGCGAGGCCACATCCACTGAGAAATCCTTCCTGAAGCGGGTGAATTCTCGCAAGGCATACAGCAGGTTTCTTTCGGATTGGGTCAGATTCTCCAAAGCCACTTTGAAACCCGCGCCGCGCAAAAGGGGCTGCGTCAGCGTCGCTCCAAGCCGCGATGATGTCGCCCATCGCGAATCACCTGTCATGAACCGCAGGAAATCCACGGAGAAATCCGCTGCCAACCGTCCGCCAGTCGCCAGAAGCAGGTTCATTCCCGCATTCGCGCCGCCACCAACCTTGTGTTGTTGCTCGAGAACCAGCGCCGTCTGTCGCACCACTTCCCCGCCAACAATTGACTCGATCTCCCGCTCAACATCCTTTGCTTGAGTTTCGTATGTCGCGTGCGCTCCTCCCGAAAAGATCGGCGTGTATCGGTGACGGGCCAGCGTCAGGTCGAGAGCTTGAAGAAAAAGCTGCTCCTTTCTTGTCTGGTATGTCCTGCTCTTGCTCACGGCTATCTCCAGCGCCTTTTCGAGCGAGATCATCCGGGCACCCACTTCCGCGGCCGCCTCAACACCGAAAAAATCGTTTGTCTGCTGAACTACGGGGAGCGCATCGATAATGGAGTTGGTTGCCTGCTCAATGGTGAAATGCGGATCCATGTTCCTCACGGAAGGAGCCTTGGCAGCGATCACTTGAGCCGCTTCATGGTCTGCCGCTTTTCGATGGTAATTCCGCGAACACCCACCGACGCCGAGGCAAAGGACCGCCAGCACGATGACTGAAACCCGTACAAAGCCGCACAAATGTCGATGTTCAACTTTTCCCATTAGCACGCCTACGTATCGTTTTAGAACTAGTTCACTCAGACTGTTATTTACTCAGATTTTCAACCGAAATACCAACTCAATCTATCGGCATCTCCCTTGATCACCTAAGCCAGTGGCCGACCTGTTGGAGGTTCAGAACAACTTGTGCCGCTGACAGCACGGCAGTATCGACGCGCTCCAGATAAATGAATTCAAATCCGTTTACTGCAACGCCCCGTCTTCCCTGTTGCAGTTTGCGCAGCTGTTCGTTACTACACTGCGCCATGAGATTTATCGGCGGTGTCATTGAGAAACTGCAAAGACATCCCAAGCGCATCGTATTTTCTGAAGGCTTGGAGCCGCGCGTTTTGCAAGCGGCACGGCAGTTCCACTCCCTGCGCCTTGGCGTGCCGATTCTTCTCGGCGACCGCACCAAAATCAAACAGGCAGCAGAGCAACTCAACCTCTCACTCGAAGGTGTACGCATCATCAATCCGGCTGAGAGCGAGGAACTCGACAATTTCTCGCACCGATACGAACTCCTCCGACGCATGAAGGGAATCAAGGAGACCGAAGCTCGGCAAGCGATGCAGCTTCCGAACTATTTCGGGGCCATGATGGTGGCGATGCACCAGGCGGACGGCGTCGTTTCCGGTACAAACGAATTCAGCGGGAGTGTGCTCCGACCGTTTTTTCAGATCATCAAAGTCGCCCCGGAAGCCTCCACAGCATCAAGCTGCATGATCATCGAAGTGGAAGACACGCGATTCGGCGTCAACGGGGTCATGTTCCTTGCGGATTGCGGCGTCATTCCTGATCCAACGGTCGAGCAACTGGCGGACATCGCCGTCTCCACCGCCCAGCTCGCGAAACAGTTGATGGAAACGGTACCGCGCGTCGCCCTGCTCTCTTACTCGACCAAGGGAAGCGCCACCCACCCGTCAATTGGC
This sequence comes from Pedosphaera sp., assembly GCA_009695275.1. Lineage (GTDB taxonomy): Bacteria > Verrucomicrobiota > Verrucomicrobiia > Limisphaerales > F1-12-MAGs170 > F1-120-MAGs170. The sequence continues at coordinate 30,321 of SIBF01000012.1, forward strand.
AAGGTAAAGGCCGCGACAGCGCTCGCCCAACAGAAGGCGTCCCAGAAAATGTTGGAAGCGGATTTCGACGGCGAGCTACAGGTGGACGCGGCGCTCGTCCCGGAAATCGCGTCGAGGAAAGTACCCGAGAGCAAAGTTGCGGGCAAAGCCAACGTCCTCGTTTTCCCAGACCTGAACTCCGGCAACATTGGCAGCAAGCTCATCCAGCACATTTCGAGAGCCAATGCCTACGGGCAGATTCTGCTCGGCCTCGACCGCCCGGCGGCGGATGTTTCGCGAGGTTCATCGGCTCACGACATTCTCGGGGTGGCCGCGATCGTCGGCCTGCAATCCATCGCCTACAAAACTCTTTATCCTGAGGCGCTCCGGCGATTGCCGGGCGAGCCTGTCTAGGGTTTTCCGTCGCGGCTGACTGGGTGTCCCAGCCTTTGAACGCCGCAGCGGAACCGTCTCCAACCAACCATGAACAGCTCAACACCGCGAGTCTTCATCGCAGCAACCCGTCAAAACGACGGGAAGACAACCACGTCGCTAGGTCTTCTTGCCGCCTTGCAAAAGCACTATCCTCGCGTCGGCTACATTAAACCGGTGGGGCAGCGCTTCATCGAAGTGGATGAGCACAAGATCGACGAAGACACGGTGCTGATGGACCGGGTTTATCAGCTCAATTGCCCGCTTGTGGACATGAGCCCGATCGCGGTCGAGCCCGACTTCACCAGGAAGTATCTCCAGTCCTCGAATTACGACGCACTCGTAAAGAAGATTCTCAAGGCATTTGATCGCGTCGCATGGGAGAAGGACTTTGTCCTGTGCGAAGGTTCCGGTCATGCGGGCGTCGGCTCGGTGTTCGATCTGTCCAACGCGACAGTCGCGCGACTCCTTGAAGCGAAAGTCATCATCGTCAGCCAGGGCGGGATCGGCAAACCCATCGATGAAGTCTCGCTCAACCAGGCGCTCTTCGAGAAGGAGGGCGTCGAAATCATCGGCGTGATTCTCAACAAAGTGATGCCGGACAAGCTTGAATACGTCACAGAATTCGCCCGACGCGGACTCAAACGCAAAGGTCTGGAACTACTCGGCGTCCTGCCACATCAACCGATCCTTTGCCGCCCCTCGATGCAACTGATCGCGGACGAATTGCAGGCGCGGTTGCTCAACAAGGGAGATCGCCTCGTCAACCTCGTGGACGAAGTTGTTCTGGGCGCGATGGGAGTCCAGAACGTGATGAACCTTTTCCGTTCCGGCGTCCTCATCATCACACCGTGCGACCGCGAGGACATCATACTGGCGGCAGCCACTACGCTGTTCGGCCAGAACGAGGGGCTGGCAGGAATTGTTCTCACGGGAAATTGCGAACCGTCGTCCGCCGTCCTCAAAGTCATTCAAGAAATGCCATTCCCTGTCTTGCTCGCGCCGCGGGACAGCTACCGCGTCGCTTCCACAGTCCACGATCTCATCGTCAAGACACGACCCAACGAAACGCAGAAGATTTCACTGATCCGCGACATCGTGGCAAAGCACGTGGACGTCAATCGCATTCTCAAATCTCTCTGATATGCCGCTCCAGTTCAACCCCGCGCTGAAAGACATGCCGGTCTATCAACCTGGCCGCCCCATCGAGGAAGTAGCGCGCGAAGTGGGCCTTTCAGCGGCAGACATCATCAAACTCGCTTCCAACGAAAACCCTCTCGGCCCATCTCCCCTGGCGATCGCGGCGATGAGCAAAGTGCTGGGTCAGTTGCATCTTTATCCGGATGGAAACGCCTTCCATCTCAAAGCGAAGCTCGCGGGGAAGCTCGGCCTGGAACCCACCAACATCATCCTCGGAAATGGCTCAAACGAGATCATTGAGTTCGTGGGGCACGCGCTGATGACTCCAGGTGTCGATGTGGTTGTCTCGGATTACTGCTTCGCCGTTTACCCCATCGTCACCCGGCTCTTCGGAGCAAACCTTATCTCCGTGCCAGCACTCGAATTGGGCCACGATATTCCGGCCATGCTGCGAGCGATCACACCACAGACGAGAGTTGTGTTCGTCGCGAATCCGAATAACCCGACCGGCACGCTGGCTTCAAGGGAACACGTCGTCCGTCTCATTAACGATGTGCCAGATCATGTGCTGCTCGTCATGGACGAGGCTTACATTGAGTTCCTGAACGACACTGTCGATCTCGTCCCGTTCGTCCGGCAGGCACGCCCGAACCTTTTGTTGATGCGGACATTCTCCAAGATTTACGGCCTCGCGGGGCTTCGGCTGGGCTACGGTCTGGGAGCGCCTGGCTTGATCGCAGCATTTGAGAAGGTGCGCCAGCCATTCAACATCAATGCGCTCATCCAGGCTGGAGCACTCGCCGCCCTGGACGACGACACTCATCTGAAGATGACACGGAAGAATAACTCCGCCGGCCTGCACTTCTTTGAATCCTCGTTTCGACGACTTCGCCTTGCGTATGTTCCTTCTAGCGCGAACTTCATGCTCGTCAAAGTTGGCGACGGTAGCCGGGTGTTTGCCGAGCTTCAGAAACTTGGTGTCATCACTCGCCCGATGGCTGGCTACCGCCTCCCCGAATGGCTTCGCATTTCGATGGGCACTCCCGCCGAAAACGTGCGCTGCCTGGATGCACTCTGTTCCGTGCTCGGCATGGAGACAAAATAGAGATTGAAACCCACAGCCATCGGTTTACGTATCGAGCCTTGAAGATGAAAGAGAGACTGCTGAAGTGAAATTCACGGACCTGCGCGGCATCCTGCAGTACATACCACGCTTTCGAGAGCGCATCTTCGTCATCAGCGTGGATGGCGCAATCGTGACCGACGAGAATTTCTCGAACACCCTCCTCGATGTCGCGGTGCTCCGCTCTCTGAACATCCGGGTCGTCCTTGTGCACGGCGCTGCGGCCCAAATCCGGATGCTTGCAGAACAGCAGGGCACCACCCCATCCGATGTGGAAGGCACCGGCATCACCGACGCGGAAACGCTGAAGATCGCCCTGACCGCGGCGAACCGGCTGACGCACGAAATTCTGGAAGGGCTTTCCGCCAACGATCTGCGCGCCGTTTGTCCAAACGCGATCATTGCGCACCCGATGGGCATCTTGAATGGCGTGGATCATTTGTTCACCGGCAAGGTCGAGCGCGTGGATGTGGAACTTCTTCAAACACTCCTGGTCCAGGGGATCGTTCCGGTAATTCCGCCACTCGGCTTCGATGGAGACGGGCGCACTTATCGGGTGAATTCCGACGGCGTCGCGGTTGCCATCGCCGACGCACTCAAAGCGCTCAAAGTCATCTTTATCACGAGCTACGACGGGCTGACCCGTCAAGGTCAGCTTGTGCATCAACTCCTGGCCAGCGATCTCGATAATGTACTGGCAACTTCACGGGCTGAAATTCCACCGGAGATGTTGTCGAAAGCAGCGCACGCCGCAGCCGCCTGCCACGCGGGCGTCCCGCGTGTCCATATCATCAACGGCCGCGTGGATGAAGGCCTGCTCGCCGAGGTCTTCTCCAACGAAGGCATCGGCACACTGATTTACGCCAACGAGTACCAGCAAATCCGCCGCGCCATGAAGAAGGATGTGAGGAACATCCTGATGCTCACAAAAGAGGGTGTCGCCTCGCAAGAACTCGTGCGACGCACACGGGCCGCAATCGAGAAACAGTTGCCAGATTTCTACATCTTTGAAATAGACAAAAATCCCGTGGCTTGCGTCGCGTTGCATCCGTACCAGGAGCAGAGAAAGGGCGAACTGGCCTGTCTCTACGTCAAGACCTCGCACGAGAATCAAGGCATTGGCCGGAAGCTGATCCGATTCGTCGAAGAAAAGGCTCGCGAGTTGGGGTTCGAAGAACTCATCACGCTCTCCACGCAGGCGTTCACCTACTTCCAGTCCAAGGGCGGCTTCGTCGAAGGCTCACCTGAGGATCTCCCGGCAGGACGCCGAGAAAAATATGAACAGAGCGGCCGGAACTCAAAAATTTTGGTGAAGAAACTTACCAAGCCCGCCGGGGGTGAAGTCCAACGCAGCGTCAGCGCGTGAGCCGGGACCGTGCAGTACGGATTGGGGAGCACACGCTCGTGCTCACCCCCTCGCGCCGCACGGCGCAACCGAGGTTCCCTTTAACAATGGCCTCGCCAACCGCGAAACGCCCCCTGCCCGGATGACTTGAAACCGCAGAGGAACGCAGACCAACGCGGATTATGGGAAGCGCTCTGGAAACCTGGACGAGACATGCGCGACGAGCGTCGCTTTCCCCTCACGATGAGCCGGGTGGCAGGGCTGGCTGTCCTCAGCCTGCAGCGAACGTCACAGAGATTCTCGCATCCCATTTAACACCACGAAGCGGTGAGGACGCCACACCCTGCCAGCGCGAGCCGGCGAGAGGAAAAGGCCCTTAAATTCAGCATACAACGACGTTTCTCATGCAACGCATTGATGACACATTCCCTCCGCCAATGCACCACGCCGCCATGATCACCTCCTCGCTACTTTGAAGAACCCCTCCCGCGAAGTCTGTTTCCCCATCTGCGTGTATCCGGTCCCATCTGCGGTTCAAAATCCACTTCCGAAAATTAGCGCAGATCAGCAGTAATAAAATCTCTTCCCCTGAAACCCTTCACCCGCAGCATACGATTCCCTCCTACACGACGAATCGAAGGATCTTCGCTGCCATGCGGGGTTGGACGAGACCTGATCAAGCCTGTGGCTTCATTCCGTTATCATTGCAATGGATCGCCTGCGTCAGCCCGGCCACCACTCTAAAGTTGTGATCGTGGTCCGTCGCGCGCTTGCGCAATGGGCTTGGATCGGTCGGTGGTAAAAAACCTCGCATCTGTTTTCAAAACCTACTGAATGTCGGCATGACAGCGAAGAAATTTTATGACTGGCAGACAGTCGGTGGCACTGATGATGTCATGCGTCTGGTCGATTGCCTGGAGAGAGCGGACATTCGGTGGTGCGCCATCGGAGGAGTCGCCGTCAATCATTGGGCGGCAGAGCCGATGGTCACTCAGGATGTTGATTTTGTTGTCGCCAGCGATGCAATCGAGCAGGCCGTGGGCATTCTCACTGAAGCTGGTTTCCGTCCCGAAAGATTCAAATGGTCCATCAACTTCAAGGGACATTCCAAAGTCAGTCTCCAATTGAGCACGGAAGATTTCTATCGTGACTTCCCAAGCAGAGCTGTTCCAGCCGATGTGCATGGCATTCTGCTCAGAGTGGCGTCTCTGGAGGACACGCTTAAAGGCAAGATCAAGGCTTGGAGCGATTCAGCCCGGCGACAGAGCAAGCGACTCAAGGATCTCGGCGACATCGCCCGGTTGATCGAGACGCATCCGCATTTATGGGAGTCTCTCACCGACGACCTCAAACGGCAGATTGAACGTCCATTGGCCTGACGAAACAGGCACCGCACTGGCCGGGGCGCGCGAGGGATGTCGGAACTCGGGCGGGCGGTGGGGCGTTCGGAGCCTCAATGCCATGCCTAGTTGAACGAGCCATTCGAAGTTGCGCGCCGGCCCGGTTTCCACTTGCCACGATCGCGTGCTGACGGGCAATGTTTGTCATGGCAGACGCGATAGAGCCCCAGAGCATTGATTCCCTTTTCTACAAGCCTGCGGAGCAGTTCTTCACGGGCTTCAGCAGCATCGGTCTCACGTACGATGATGTCACGCTGGCCACGCTTTACTCGGAGATTCTCCCGCGCGACACGCAATTGACCGTCACTTTGGCGGAAGGGCTGGAGCTGAACATTCCCGTGATCTCGTCGGACATGGACACGGTGACGGAGGCGCGCATGGCCATCGGCATGGCGTTGAATGGCGGGCTGGGCCTGATCCATTACAACATGCCGGACAAGCAGCAGATCTCCGAGCTCAACCGCGTGAAGAATCACGTGCATGGATTGATTCAGGAGCCGTTGCGCGTGGTCCCGGAGCAGACGATCGGCAGTGTTCTGGAGATGATCGAGAAGCGCCGGTTTGCCTTCAGCACATTCCCCGTGGTGGACGGCGGCGGTAAGTTGATCGGTCTGCTGCCCGGCCATGTGATCAAACAACGCCACGCCCAGCGCAAGGTCGCCGAGGCTTCGACGCCACGAAACCAGATTCACGCCATCCTGGTGGATCAGCTCGGCGCGGACCCCATCTCGCAGGCGGACAAGTTTTTCAACGATCATCCCGGCATCCACAAACTGCTGGTGGTGGACAAGGAGGATCGCCTGGAGGGATTGTTCACGCTCACTGACGTGGAGAAGATCATCCAGGAGCGCAACGCCCAGTTCAAACCGGCGCGGGACTCGCAATTCCGCCTCATCTGCGGCGCGGCCGTGTCTGCCACACGCAATGCGTTTGGCGAACTGGACCGGGACCGCATCATGAATCATGTCGGAGCTTTGGTGGATCGTGGAGTGGATGCGGTGGCCGTCTCGACGGCTCACGGACACAGCCAGGGAGTGGGCGAAACCGTGAAGCTGATCCGCGCATCGTTCCCCAGTCTTCCAATTATCGCCGGTAACGTGACGAGCGCGAGCGGCGTGGATTACCTGGCCAATTGCGGTGCCAATGCGATCAAGGTGGGCCAGGGACCGGGATCGATCTGCACGACACGCATTGTGGCGGGAGTGGGTATTCCACAATTGACAGCATTGTATGTGGCCTCCCGGGCCGCGCGGCAGCGGAATGTCGCTATTATAGCTGACGGCGGCATCACGAAGTCAGGCGACATTGTCAAAGCGCTCACGCTCTCCCAAGCGGTCATTTGCGGAGGCATGCTCGCTGGTTGCCCCGAGGCTCCCGGGCAGATCATGGAGATCGGCGGCAAGATGTATAAGCAGTACCGCGGCATGGGGAGCTTGTCCGCAATGAAGGCGGGTTCTGCCGCCCGCTACGGTCACGCGAAGGACACCACCCGTAAGCTCGCAGCGGAGGGGGTCGAAGCGCTGAAGGAAGCTTCAGCCCCCGTGGACTCCGTGCTGGCCCAGCTCATCGGAGGAATCCAGTCGGGCATGGGTTATCTGGGAGCCAGCAACCTCGCGGAATTGCGCGAACGCGCGCGTTACATTCGTGTCAGCCCGGCAGGTCAGCGCGAGGCCGCGCCACATGACGTGGTCGAGGTCAAGGCCGGCAGTTGAGTTTCACCGGATTTTCAGAACAGATGAAACACACGGAATTCTTTTCGTTTATCGGCATCACCGCCCTGCTGTCGGTCCTTGCCGTCGGATGCGTGGACATCAGCGTGGGTTCCAATCGCCCAGCTCATCAATCGCCCCCGCCAGCAGTCATCCCGGCAGGAGCGCCCTTGAGTCCGGCTGAGGCTGCCACCCTCTCGGAGATTGATGCGGCTTCGCGGTTGAGTTTCGACAATGGCAAGCTCGAAGCGCTCCAGAACATCGCTGCGCGACCAAACCTCAGCGCTGTCGTCCAGGTCCATTTGGTCAACGTCAGCTACCGCACACTGGCTTTCGAGAACAACAAGGTCGAGTTGCTGCGGAAGATCATCGCAAGTCCTGATTTCTCCGATCCCGCCCGGCAGGCAATCGTCACCCAGCTCTCGAACCTCTCGTTCGATTCGAACCGGCAGCGCATCCTTCGCGAACTCAACAGCCGTGTGACCGGCAAGTGACCGGAGCAAGGGCTGCGTTCTTTGCGCGCTCCTTTCCTCAACTTTGGCGTCGTTCATGGCCGCACCGGGCATGAGGTCGGGCACAGCGGCAAACACTGGCTCGCCTCAAGTCTTTGAACTCTTCAAGGTCAGCCCTGCACCGAGAGTGATCTTCGCCTTTGTCGTCTGTTGAGAATCCTGCTGACGGACATTTCATTTAAGTCCCTGAAAACGGAGCAGGAGTGACCGGCGTCTGGTCAGGATTTTCCATTGCTCCATTCATTGGTTTGGCCAGAGAATCGGAAATTATGAACCGGTATTGCATCTTGTTGCTGAGTTGGATCGCGTTGTTCTTCAGCGCCGGGGCGGCGGAACCCAATGCGGCAACGGAAGCACGCTTTTTGTCGAACACGCGGCAGCTCATCTTTGATGGCCGACGCAGCGGTGAAGGTTACTTTTCTCCAGATGGCAAGGCGCTCATCTTTCAAAGCGAACGGGAGCCGGAGAATCCCTTCTACCAGATTTACACACTCGATCTCGAAAGTGGCGACAGTCATCGAGTTTCGCCAGGCTCCGGCAAAACCACGTGCGCCTTTTTCCGCCCGGGCAACAACGAGGTGCTTTTTGCTTCAACTCATCTGGATCCGCAGTCCGTCGCGAAGCAGAAGGCGGAACTTACTTTTCGCGCCACGGGCAAGGAGCGTCGTTACTCGTGGGATTACGATGAGCAGATGGACATCTTCATCGCGCGCCGCGACGGCTCGACTGTGCGCCAACTCACCAGTGCCCACGGGTACGATGCCGAGGCGTCGTTTTCGCCGGATGGCAAGCTGATCGTCTTCTGCTCGCTTCGAGACGCGTATCCCACGAACAAATTGTCCGCAGCGGACACTAAGCGTGTCGAAACAGACCCCTCCTGGTTCGGTGAAATCTTTCTCATGAATGCCGACGGTTCGAATGTTCGCCAGCTCACGCACACGCCTGGATACGATGGCGGCCCGTTCTTCTCACCCGACGGCCAACGCATCGTCTGGCGGCGTTTCACCGAGAAAGGCGACACGGCGGACGTGTTCACCATGAGGCTCGACGGTTCCGACGAACGGCGGCTGACTGATTTCGGAGCGATGTCCTGCGCACCATATTTCCATCCCTCCAGCCGCCATGTCATTTTTACCGCCAACAAACTCGGCTTCGCCAACTTTGAATTGTTCCTGGTGGATGCGGAAGGCACACGCGACCCGGTGCGTGTGACATTCACCGATGGCTTCGACGGTCTGCCGGTGTTCTCACCTGATGGCACGAAGCTCGCCTGGACCTCGAACCGCACGTCCGATGGCAAATCCCAGATCTTCCTGGCCGATTGGAACCAAGCCGCCGCACTCGACGCGTTGAAGGAAGCCGCGCCCCGTCAAGCCACGGATGCCAGGAAAAATCCTCAATCGGCGCTGGCAAACGAATTGCCGAAGCACGCGTCCACCGGAGTCACCCTCAGCAGCGCAACTTCGCTTGCGATTCACGATTCACTCTTCAGTCCTGAAATCACAACCAACGATCTTCGTGCCATCGTCGCTCATCTTGCCTCTGACGAACTGGAAGGCCGCCTTTCCGGCTCGCGTGGCGCCGAACTCGCGGCGGATTACATCGCGGCGCAAATGAGGCGCATCGGCCTTCAGCCCGTCGGCACAAACGCCGGTTTTTTCCAGCATTACGATTTCAATGCCGGTGCGCGCGTGTTGACCAATGCCAACCGGCTCGCCATTACGCCCGCGAGCGGAACGCCGGTGGAGTTCACAGTGGAGAAAGATTTCCGCCCGCTCTCCTTCACCGCCAACGCGGAGGTGGAGGGTGAAGTAGTTTTCGTCGGCTACGGCCTCTCAGTGCCCGGCAAGCCCGGCGAGGGTTACGATTCTTACGCCGGAGTGAATGTTTCAAACAAGATCGCGCTTGTTCTCCGATACGTCCCCGAGGAAGTGGATGCCAGACGCCGGGCCGAATTGAACCGCTACGCCGGGGTCCGCTACAAAGCCATGCATGCCCTCGAGCATGGCGCAAAGGGAGTGCTCTTCCTAACCGGCCCGAAGTCGCCAAACGCAGGCGAGCTGCTCAAGATGTCCTCCGACAGCAGCCTTGCAGGTTCGGCTCTGGCCATCGCCTCCATTGGCAGCAACGTGGCCAATGCTCTATTCGCCGGTTCCGGCAGGGATCTCAGTGAACTCCAGGCCGCGCTCGACAAGGAGAACCCTCACGCTGCAAGCGGCATGGTGCTCACCAACGCGCGCGTCCACCTCTCCACAGGCGTCGAACATATCCGGAAGGCCGACCGCAATGTCCTCGGCATGATTCCGCCGGCATCACCCGTCACCGGCACCGGCCAGGTCGAGTATCTGATGATTGGTGCGCACTACGATCATTTGGGCCACGGCGAAACAGGCGCGATGAATCGCAAAGGCGAGGAAGGCATGATTCACCCTGGGGCGGATGACAATGCCTCGGGTGTCGCCACTCTCCTCGAACTTGCGGACGCACTCGTTGCCGGGCGCAAACAGAATCCAACAGCATTCCCGAGAGGACTGATCTTCGCGGCGTGGGCGGGAGAAGAGTTGGGCATTCTCGGCTCATCATGGTTCGCCGAGCATCCGCTGGTGCCGCTCACCAACTTGGCGGCATACGTGAACTTCGACATGGTGGGCCGCTTGAATGACAACAAGCTGACCTTGCAGGGCGTCGCTTCGTCACCGGTCTGGAGGAAGCTCATCGAGAAACGCAATGTGGCAGCTGGTTTCAACCTCACTTTGCAGGACGATCCTTACCTCCCCACCGACACGACAGCACTCTATCCAAAAGGAGTTCCCGTGCTCGCCTTCTTCACCGGCGGTCACGATGATTATCACCGACCGACCGACAAGCCCGAAACGTTGAATTACGAGGGTACTCAGCGCATCGCATGGCTGGCGCGAGGGATCCTGACAGAACTCGAGAAGGCCGAACGCCCCGCTTATGCCCAGGTGACAAACAAAGCATCGGGCGAAGGTGGCCGGGAATCGCTGCGCGCTTACCTCGGAACCATTCCTGATTACGCCACGGAGGTGCAGGGTGTGAAACTCAGCGGCGTGCGAGCCGGCGGGCCGGCCGACAAGGCTGGTCTCAAAGGCGGCGATGTCATCGTTGAATTTGCCGGCACGAAGATCGCCAACATCTACGACTATACCTACGCCATGGACGCGGCAAAGATTGCTCAAGCCGCTACGGTGGTTGTACTCCGCAACGGCGAGCGCGTCACCCTCAGCGTGACGCCTGAGGCCCGGAAGTAGCGGAAACAGTTCATGCTAAAAACGGCAGATCAAAAACCACGGATAACACGGATAGAAACAACTTCAATTGAATCTGTCCTGCAAATTTGCCTTCACCCAGTGGGTGAAGGCGACGCCCGGCGGAAGCAGTTCATCATCCGTGTTATCCGTGAAATCCGTGGTCTCAACTGTTTTTTCCAGGTTCATGGCGAAGTCTGAACCAAAGTTGATTCCCGCTGGTTCTACACTGGAGATCAAGATTCGGAGAAATCGGAGAAAGGAACTGCGTCTGAAAAGGGATTGGCGAAAGTGGCGGAGAGAGGGGGATTCGAACCCCCGGTGGGGTATAAGCCCACTCACGCTTTCCAGGCGTGCGCCTTAAACCACTCAGCCATCTCTCCAACCGTTTATGACCATCACTTGCTGGGTTATTGTCTGCCAAAGACGGACAATCTGACACTGCAATCTGAGACTGATTCCTCTTAACCAGCGGAGCCAACCCAAATACCCCGTGGCGAATCCGTTTCGTTACCCGCCACCGGCGATCTTGTTCGCACGAGTCCGCGCCAAGGGCAAGCTCATTCGAGACAGCTCCTGCGTAACGCCACGGCATTTCGCCGGGCTTGGGGATGTGAGTGCGGCGGCGTGAGTTGAAGATTTTCCTAGACACAAGGTGTCTAAAGCCCCACCTTTGAATGGGATGAAATCTCCCACGAATGCTTCTGTTGGCCCTTCGGCGCCACGACTTACC
>SIBF01000013.1 GCA_009695275.1 Pedosphaera sp.
CCCAGGCTGTAGATGTCACTGCGTGTGTCGATGTCCAGGCCGCTCATCTCCGCTTGTTCCGGGCTCATGTAAGCGGGCGTCCCAATGAACTGGCCGTGCTGGGTGAAGATCGTCTTTTCCGTCAGCTCCTGTTGAGTGGCCTTGGCGATGCCGAAATCAATCACCTTCGGCACCGGCACTCCGTCATGCAGGGTGATCATGATGTTGGACGGCTTGATGTCGCGATGGATGATCCCCTTCTGATGCGCGTGCTGGATGGCCTGGCAAACCGCTATGAACAGATCCAACCGTTCCTTGGTGGTGAGCTGATTGTCGTCGCAATACTTGGTGATCGGCACGCCCTTGACCAATTCCATGACGAAGTAAGGCCGGCCCGTCTCCGTCGCGCCCGCGTCGAGGACTTTGGCGATGTTCGGATGGTCCATCATCGCCAGCGCCTGTCGCTCCGCTTCAAACCGCGCGACGACCTGTTGCGTGTCCATCCCCAACTTGATGATCTTGAGGGCGACCCGGCGTTTGACCGGTTCCTTCTGCTCGGCCAGATAAACCACGCCGAAGCCGCCCTCGCCGAGTTTCTGGAGCAGCTTGTAGCGATCAATCACCGCTCCCGGGCCTTCGGTGACGCGCGTTTCACTGATCAGAGTCGGCGCTCCCTCCACTGCGGCGGTTTCGAGGAACGAATCCTGTTTATGACTCTTCAACAATGCTTCCACACGGGATCGCAGCGACACATCGTTTTGACAGGCTCCTTCGAGGAAGCCCGCCTTGGCTTCGGGTGACTGAATCTCGACGGCGCGAAGAAAAATGTCGCGGGCCTGTCGATCCCGCAGGGTCTGGTCTTGATGGTTCATAGATGTTTCCATCCCTCAATGCGGCTGGCGGCGGAAAACCCGCCAACTTTTTTCAACTTATTTTAGGTCTGACGCCGCATCGCATCCCGCAGCCAGGCTTTGGCAAAGGTCCAAAGCCGTTCAGCGCCGCGCAAGGTCAGCTCCATGGCTTCAGCAGCCTGGGTCATGTTCATGCCCACAAAGTATCGTAACTTTACAAGTCGGGCCGCATCCGCATCCACTCTTGCCAACTGATCCAGCACCTCGTGAAGAGCGAGCAGTTCATCCTCGGGAACTTTTACTTCGATCTGGGAATCTTCAAACACCACGGGGTTGGCCAGTCCGGAAGCAAGGCGCACCTGCCGTTTGCGGGCACGGTCGATCAGAATGCGCCGCATGGCCTCGGCGGCAGCGGCGAAGAAATGAGCGCGGTTCCGCCATCTGGATTGTTCGTCGACACCGAGTCGCAACCAAGCTTCATGAACGAGCGCCGTGGGTTGAAGAGTTTGCCCGGGCTGCTCCCGGGCCATGCGCGCCGCCGCGAGCTTGCGGAGTTCATCGTAAACCAACGGCAACAACTCCCCGGCAGCTTTGGAATCGCCTTGCTCAATGGCGTTGAGCAACTGGGTAACATCGGCGGGCATGATGCCCAAGAGTGCGCGGTGTCCATCGTTCAGACAAGCACTCGCTATGGATCATATCACCCCCACTCGCCGCTCAAGCAGGCCGCGCCTAATCCATCCATGTCTTGAGTAAATCGATCTTTGGCCAACGATCTACCGCGTCCGCCGCTCGATGAAGCGCTGCGTCAATGGCGTTGTCTGGAAGCTGGACATCATCCGAGCGCTGATTGAATAGCACCGCCCAGCTCAACCCATCCCATCGCCGGACCAGTAGTCCCCATGATCCGGGCAGGCTCCCATTATGCCACCGGTTCACCCGGCCCGCACCGACCCTGCGGTTCATCCAGCCACAACTGTAGTATTTGTCATCAACTTTGCCTTTGCCGTTCCGTGCGACGGGTGCCGGAGGAGGAGCAAACATCAAGCGGAGTGTGTCATGCTTGATGGGAGCCTTAACCGGCGACGTGTCGAAGGCAGCGGCGAAGCGGGTCAGATCCGATACCGAAGCCACCCAACCTCCGTGTGAATCCATTGCCTCTATGTTGAAGCTGCCATAAGGCGCTGGAACTTTTGCAGACGTTCCAGGAAACACGCTCTCCAACTTTGCATCCTCACTGGTGTAATATCGAACCTCACCCGGCTGCGCCTGATCCTCGAGCGACCTCCCAAGGCACATCCGCGTTATCCGGATCGGAACAAGGATTTGCTGGCGCACAAAATCCTCATACCTCATCCCAGCCACCTGCTCGATAACCCTGCCCAAGAGACAATACCCAAAGTTCGAGTAAGCGTAGCGTGCTCCAGGATCAAACTGCAGCGGCTGGTCCATCATGTATCGGATGATCTCAGGCGGACCGGGAGGCCCGGATGGACGATCCCTCCCCTTCTTGGCACCAATGCCAAACATGGGATCGAATGTCTGTTCAGGATCCCATCCGCCGGTGTGATGCAACAAATGGCGAATCGTGATCTGACGGAACCTGGAGTCACGCGGCGGCTCATGCCCATCTGGCTCAGTGAGCCGGAGAACTTGAAGAACAGGCGCATCCAAACTCAGCCTGCCTTCTTCGACGAGCTTGAGAACCGCCACCGCAGTAATGGGTTTGGAAAGGCTCGCTATCCGGAACAACGAATCCGTCCGCACAGGAAGCCCCTTTTCGCGATCCGCAAGCCCATAGCCCCTGGCATAAACAAGCCGCCCACGCCGCAGTACAGCAAGCGCTCCGCCGGGAACTCCGCGCTCCACCATGAATCGCTCCATCTCCCGATCAAACGCTTCTCCCACACCCACCTGCCGTCGAGCAACGATCGACGTGCCCCGGACCCAACTTGCGCCGAGCAACAAAGCTCCCGCCACACCGACAAATTTTCGGCGGCTCAACTTGTTCCGGGTTTGAGTCATCGCAGGTCGGCAAGAAATCGCGGGATCATTGAAGTCCAAAATCTCTTCACGGGGACTCGCAGCCTTATGTTCCAAGGCTCGCCGACTCTCTTCTGACGCTCACGTCGTCAGCTGGAATGGATCGGCTCCCACATTTACCGGCTGATGACGCGGTAGAAGCGAGCCAGTTCTGATTGCTGGGTTGGTTCGCTAAAGCTCAATCGTTCTGTTGCCGCAACAACATTGGTAAGCGGTGTCCATGATCCCGATGCAAGATCCACGGTAAATTGCACCTCGTAGTTCCGCCCGATCACGGCCTTCCATTCAAACCTCAAGGCACCATCAACCGCCAGCGTCGGGTTCGATACTTGTACCGATGAAACCGCTCCATCGGATGCCCCGGCTCCGGAAGCTCCGGAGACCGCCACGCGGAAGAATCGAAAAGGTGTCGTGGTCGGAAAGCAGGCTGAGGTGCTGCTCTGCGTGGCTTTGTTCGTGGAGATGGTATTCCAGTTCGCTGGCTCGATGTCTATCGATCCCTGGACTTGATACGTCGATCCCACGCTCGCCGTCCATCCAACGCAAATCTCCCTGCCCACGGTCAGCGTCGGCAGGACGAAAGTTCCGCCCGATGTAGGCGGTTGCACAATACTTCCAACCACTGCCACGCGGAAGAATCTCTGCGGAATCGTGTTTGGCAGGCAGGCGGTCGTAGTCAACTGTGTGGCCTTGTTGGTGGAAAGGGTCGTCCATTGTGCAGGCTCAATATCAACTGTGCCTTGGAGGTGGTAAGCGGTTCCAATCTGCGACGGCCAGCTTACGCAGAGGTCGGCAACGCCGACCGCCAGAGATGAATCAACAAAGCCGCCTGTCGCCGGTGGTGGAGTGGTTCCTCCACCAACCACAGCCACGCGGAAGAATCGCGTCGCGCCTGTTTTCGGGAAACAGACGTTCATGTTCGACTGCGCCGCCTTGTTGGTGGACAGATTCGTCCACTGCGCGGGCTCGATGGCATCCGTCCCCTGGACGTGGTAGGTGCTGCCCACGGTGGCAGTCCAGCCCACGCAGATTTCCGTACCGTTCTCAGCCACGGACGAGTCCACATACCCGCCACCGGTCGGTGTTGGTGGTGGTGTTGCCGCCCGGTACCGGGCGACCTGGAAGAATTCATAACCCAGCACCTGATCCATGCAGAACGAAGATTCGCCATCCAGGAGAGAGTTGATGACAGGCGAAAGTTGAACCCATTTCTCGGCGTTGGGATCGCGCTTGCCTAAGATGACATATTGCTTGCCAGTCTCCGATCGATAGAAGAGGCAATTTTGACGATTGGTTTGTTCCCGGCGAAAATCCACCAGGTTTGTTTCCGTCAGTGGCAAACCCCTCGCGGTGATTCGAAAGCTGATGTCCGATCCCAACAGGGCCTGGATGGCAGCAAACCAATCGCCATTGTAAACGGTCGCCCCCACATCGACCGGTCGGATGCTCGTGAAGATGGGCGCATTGGAGCCTCCCGGGAACACCAGCGAGTTAGTTCCCGGCGGCAACTGATCCACCCCGACGTGCAAATTGCTCCCAATACTCATTCGATCCACGTCGAAATGCAGCCCTTGTAATTCCTCCTCGACAGGGAACACGAAAAAGTTTGTCGGCTGCGAGCCTGCGGCGATGGTGAACTCCACGGGAACGTCATTGGTCAGCCGGATCAGGTTGAAATTTGTGTTGAGCGTCGGAGTGGCACGAATGGAATAAATGACCGTATTCGTCGCGTGGCTATAAACACCAATGTGCCAGTCACCGGGCGTCAGGGGAACCGGTGCGGAATTCGTCGTAAGACTGATAAACTCGTTGGTGATGCCGGGCGCATCGATCTGATAAGCAAAGTTGGTGAGCGTCGGCAGCGGCAGTCCCCGGCTGAGGATCATTCCCACATCCCCGTTTCTGGGCTGCAACTCCAGGTCCACCTTCTCCGCGATCGGGGAAACGCGGTACACAAAATAGTCAATGATCCCTTCCACAGGCGGGATGGCATTCGTATAGGCGATGCTGTCTCTCAGCCGGATGATCGGACGAGGATTGCAGTCGCCCGCATCGAGGATCACATGGAACGAGTAACCGTTGGTCTCGCCGGAGCGTGAATTGTGAACCGCGAAGAAAAGCCGGCGACCCTGCTTGAGCGGTGCCGGGTGAACCGCCCTGGCGCTCAGGAATACCGTGGCGAATCCGTCGCCACTTCCCTCATCGAAAGGATTGGAGTTGTTAACGGATCTGAGGTCATCCGTGCCAGGGTCGCCGGTTGGCAATCCTTCGCGATCGGTGAGCAGTGTCAGCGAATCGAAATTGCCGCGAAGGAAGGCTGTTGCAACCGTTGTCTGGTCACAGATATCGACGGCGAAGTAGTTTGTCTGGGCGTTCGTGAGTGAGCCACTAAAGACCAGGCCATTCGTCAAGGTCACCGCCCGCTGGACGGGATCAGCATAGTCCAGATGCAGCCTCCAGCTGATCAACCGTGGATCACCTCGTGGCACTGGACCGAACCGGGTATCCGTCACCTCGAGACGCCACTCACCCAGCGCACGCTCGCCCTTGAATATCGAAAAGGATTCTTCGGGCATTACGTAAGCGGTGGCGGGAGCACCCAGATCCAACACCTGGACCGAATCGACAAAGATACCGGACGGATAAACTGACTGGAGCTGGAGAAATGAATTAGTGCCAGTAGCTTGAAAAAGAATGCTCTCTGACTGCCAGTTGGTGCTTGTGAGATACAAATAGCGGTTCTCCGACACACCTGGCACGGGCTCTCCGTATGCAATCTGAATCGCCTCGGGTCCGGACACATTGGTTTGGTAACGGCGTATTGCCAGGTTGATGAGATAAAAACTGTTGGGCTGAGTCGCGAACTCGCGCACGATGGCAGCCGGCTCATCGATCGAACCAAGCAGCTCCGCGAATTGAAAACCGGAATCCGGTGACACGCCTGCAATGGACAGATCATCATGAATCTTGATCAGATTCCGGCTGACGTTCCAGCCAGAGATATTTGTGCCGGGCCCATAGACTCCAAGGCTCGCCTTTTCAAAGCCATCCACAAAGGCCGGTGGATTCGTTCCAATAAATGAATTGGTAAATGGTGCCAGAGTGAATTTGATCGGCAGAAGAGGATTTGCGTAATTTGTACTCTCGGTAAACAAGGTGTAGGTGACGTTTGTGGATTTCCCCGCGCCATACCCCTGGTCCGTATCACCCCCACGGTTCTCCGCAAGCAATAGCCGGGTGCCTTGCGGGCTGACCAGGTGCAAGACCAGGTCCGACGGCCGCGGATGCTGAATGCGGACTCCGACTTCAACCGAGTTCACTTCCTTGTCCGCCTGCATGAAGACGGATGAACTGATCATTCCGCTGTCCAGCAAGGAAACTTCGTTCGTGATCGAAAGATTCCTCCCAGTATCAAGGTTCACGTCGAACTCGAACAACAGAGCGAGATTTCCGTCCACGGCAATATCGGACGGATTACGCAGGCAGTAGAAGTAGCGCCCCGGAATCAAAGGTGGCTGATCGTAAATTCCGAGGCTTACTTCACCAGATGGAGGGTCGATTCGGACGACTTTGTCGAACTCACCCGCCGTTGGCATGCTGTCGCGTCGGATATAAAGATCAACGGGACCGGTGAGCTTCGTGGCGCGGAAGGTCATGTTGGTGACACCCGGGGGCACTTCCTGCACCCCACACGATTCACCAAATGGAGCCAGTTTGAAATCAATGCCCTTAAGTCCCGCCGCAGCCAGATTATCCCCGAAAGCGAAGGGATCGACCCGCAGCGTCAAGGATTCTACCCTGCCGGTGTGCGTCGGAGCGCTATCAATCATGTTGAAGATCCAGACACCATCACCACGCCCCCCTGCAAAGTCTGTCAGCTTCCCCGGGCCATCGCTCCCCAATCTTCCAACCAGGGAACCGAGAAAACTATCATCATATACGAAAAGCCCTCCAAACACGTCGAGGACGCCGTTGTTCAAGTTGTGATTGTTCAGCGCCACGGACTTCGAGTCATGCGAAAGAATTCCAATCAAGTCGCCCAGATCCTGGTGTGTGAGGAGATTGGTTGCGACAACGTTATAAATCGGTTGTGGAGAAATGCCGACGGCGAATATCTGCACGGCACCCGGCAAACTCGCCACTCCATCCGGAATCACCGCACGCGCCGGAAACCCCCGGAGCACCCGGCTGCCATTTTGATTCTCCTCGAAGGGGTCGTTGCTTGAAATGACAACAAGCCCGTATTCGCCGCCCTGCTGGTCCTCGGACTTCACACCCACATAAAAGATTTCTCCGGGCTGGGCGTCGTTATAGACGATGGACTCGGTGCCGCCTCGTTTGATGGATTTCCTTGCACCCGCGACGGCGTTCGCGTCGAGCGTGAGCAGACCAGGATTTTTCGAGACGTAGAGATCAATGTCCGCTTCGAGCGAAGAGCGCGGCTCGGAAATATTTGGCGGGCGGAAAGTGATGAAGGCGACATTGGTTCCATTGGTCAATGTTGAGGTCGAGTTCGTCAGGAACGTATTGGTGAACGTGTAAAAATTCCACTGAGCCGCAAGACCGTTCGCTCCAGGGACAAGAGTCGGATTGGCGCCGACACGCTGATTAAAGATTGGAATGCCGTTGGTGATGGTTGTGGCCTCCGGTTGTGGCACGACCTGCCTTGTGGTCGTGGCGTTTATCGTCATGCCGTTGGTAATCGTGGTGTCACCCAGCGACAAGACCAAGGCATAATCTTGAACCACGTCGTTGACTCGCGCGGTGGTTTGATAAAACTCGCTGACCGCATTGACGTTCACCCGCCTGCCCACCACCGTCACGACGAGATTGGAGCCGCCAGGATCACGCAGAAACACATTCTCCACGTTGTTCACAACATCTGGCTGAGCAACCGAATTCGTCTCCGTCGCGGTAGAATAGTCGCTCTGAGCCGGAATGTTGTTCCCGTAGTAGGCCACGTGCGTCACGGTGTTCGAGACGATCAGGTCGAGGTCGTTGACCAGTTTCACGGCGGCGTTTGGATTGCCAGGAGGATCAGTCCACACGAGCGTTGCCCGGAAGGGAACTTGTTGCGCATTGGTCGAAAAAGCCACCCGCCAGGAACGCGCTTCACCCGTTGCAACTGCATTCGCGGGAGATTGATCATACATACGAAGTGGCCATCGAGCCTCAACCTGGTTGCCACCGAGCATCGCCGGAATAGAATTCGTCAGGTTCACCTGGCCCCAACCCTGGTGATTGATCGTGTTATTGATCTGAAGATCGTACGGCCCACCGAGCGAGCGTGCTCCGTTAATTAAGAGCGCTTTCATCATGGCCGGGCTGTTCGTCCGCCGTCCCCCTCCGAAAATGCGCTGCTCGAAGAACTCCTGCATCAATGCCAGCATGCCGGACACCACTGGAGTGGCCTGGCTCGTCCCAGACTCAAACCGGTAATTTGGGGCAACGCTCTTGTTGACCTCCTGAATCACTTGCGACTTTCCGTCAGTTGGATCGAGTGATCTCGCCTCGTCCCAATAACCTGATCGCGCACCGATGATGAAGGCTCCTGGCGCCATGACATCAGGCTTGAAACGTCCGTACGTTCCTTCGGTTCCGATACCCACGTTGCCACGACTCGAGAATGCCGCCACTTCAAAATCACTGTCTGTCATGCCTTGAAACGGGGTGTTCGTAACCAGCGTAATGAGATTGGTTGTCCCCCCGTCAGCAGCGAGAATCCCGGTGATGTTGGTGATGACGACACTGTTGGTGATGGATCGGAGGCTCTCGATGGCTCCGACAGTGATTACATTCTTCGCGGTCGCGGGTGAAGAAACCGAATTGGGAATGGCTCCCAACCCATTGTCGCTCCCCTCACCTGAGTTGCCGGCAGCGAAGACAAAGATCATGGGCTGTGATCGTTCCACATCCGGCAGCGCATCCCGAACGGCCGCGTCGAAACGCGCCGCCGCGGAATCGTACTCGTTCAAACCGGCGTAATTCCAACTGTTGTTTGAGATCATCGGTGCATTGACACTCCGGCGCAGAACGTAATTGGTCCTGGCGGGCGTCTCCTGAAGAAAGGTGTCGGACAGCCAGCCGTTGGGCTGAGGGTCGTAGGAGATCGAGAGGGATAGGATTTGTGCGCGCGGAGCCATGCCGCGAAAGTTTGCATTCGTTTCAGAACCAGGAGGAGTGCCTGCCATTGAACCCTCACCGTTTCCAGCAATGACGGACGCCACATGAGTGCCATGCCCGCCTCTGTCGCGAAGCAACAACGGATCAGGCGAAATCACCCGCCCTGCAAGGGCGACGTGGTTACCGTCCACTCCTTCGTCGTTCACGCTCACAACGACTCTATTGCCGGTTAACTGAAGATAATTGGTCGTTCCAATCGTATCAGGCGAAACGCCCACGCGAACCCGGCTCCGGTCACTGGCGACGGCACGCCGCACCACGCGCTCGATGCCCTGCACAGATGTCATCCGAGCCAGAGGCACCAACACATCCGCGGGAGGGCGAATCACAAGTTGATCACCAAACGGCGACGGTTCTTCAACCAACAACTCCACTCCCAGATTCGCCATGCTCGCAATGACGCCATCTCGCTCCCGAGGGAACAAAGTCAACCGCAGCAACGCGTCGCCGGGCAGTAGCTGCCCTTCGACAGCGATCCCGAGGAGCGCCGGGTCCAGCTTGTAGTACGGCTCATAAGGCAGAATCGACTGAGTCTCCCGTGTTTCAGAAATCCGCCGGGCGACTGCGACAGAAGCCCGCACGAGATAGGCGTTGTTGGGAATGTAGGAAATCGTTTCAGCACCCACCGCGGCAAGCATGGCACGGAATCGTTCGGTGATGGGACCACGAGCCTGGACGATATAACTGCCAGGATCTCCTTCGCTCCGTAAATTCTCCGGAACCTCCAGATTGAGAGTCTCAGCAGTGTCGATGAATGCATTGCGCAACAACACCGCAGTCTCGCTCCGCATCAATTCACCGATACTTCTGAGGGTATTCCGAAGGCGATACGGGAAATTGGTATCCTTGGAAATAACAGCCGTCATGGAAGCTGGTGCGGGTGCCATGGCTTTCGGAACCGCAGCCCCCGGTCGTGGAACGACGGCCGACGAAAGAAGATTGAAAGGACCGGATGCCGGCAACCCCATGCCGGCCTGATTGGTCCGCGCCGGGACCGAACGATCGTTCATCGCTGCCTGGCGCTTATTGCCGTACAGCCAGAAACCGATCGCGGCCACGAATAGCAGCACGCTTAACAAGAACCATGTTCGAGTTCTCAAATGCATACGTCTTCACCGGCACCCGAAGCTTTCGCGCCCGACAAAAATGTGCGCCGCGGCAATCTGCAATCCGGGTGTCCGCGAGGGGGAAATAGCAGATCGACAGCCAACCTCAAGATGTGAACTTGAAAAAATACCCGAGCCAGGAAACAATTTTTAAAGCCGAGGACGAGCGAATAGGGAAGTCCAAACTCCAAGGCAACCAGATCCACGCAGCGGCGGCTGACATCGATACAGTTTTGAAAGTGGCTCCCTTGAGTCAAACTTGATCCTGGAGTTGAAATCAGATCCGGCGTGAGCGACATCCGCATTCGCGTCTAATCGGGCGGCAGAATGTTGTAACTCTCCACCACGACGCGTGGCCGCAAGGGAGCGTCCTCGATGCGGAATACCGCCTTGGCGACCACCTCGCCGGTGATCTGGTAGTTCGTGCAGATGTTGTAGAAATTGCCCGAAGTCACCAGGGAGCGCTCCGCTGGCTTTAGTGATTGACCAAAAGCATAAACGACGATTCGCGGCTCATCCGCCTTGAGGAGCGACATGATCTGCTGCGGAATCCGCTCCACCGCTTCATCGGTGAGTCCACGCTGAAACTGGGCTGAGGAGGTGAGATTCAAGAACGGTGAACGCACCGTCAGCTCCGGGGTCGCCAGCACATTACCCATCGGCTCGAATAATCCATTTGGAAAATAGTTTCGCATGACGTTGATGCCATCGACGATGTATTTCATCTGCGGGGACGAAGGCTCGATGAAGCGATCCGCAAAACGCTGCCCTCCTATCGGCCCCGGGCTGACAACCGAGTTTGAGAGCACATGAACACCGCTCAAGGCCGCTGACCACGCTGCCGTGTTCGTCTGATTGACAGATAGCAGCCCCCGCGCGGCATTGGCGTTGGGTGCCACGGTGAAGAGGTCCACGAGCTTCCAGTCGTTCGTGGGATGGGTTCCATAACTGCCAGACCAAAGAAGCCATTCCCGGTCAGTCAGCGCCTTGCCTGTCACGGGATCAATGTGAGACTTCAAGTAAATGGTCTGCCATGGCGTGCCACGATGCACACGGCCCAACCAGCCCACGTTCGGAAATTTGTTCGTCGGGAAAGACCACACATCCGAGCCCGTGACACCGGGATCCTTGGCCGCCATCGAGTAAGCGAGGCCCGTCGCCTGTTTCTGAGGATTGCCGCCCCAGGGTTGGTAGCGCTCGTTCAACAGCCTCAGATTGGATTGAGGAAGGGGATTCGAAGCTGGCCGGACGATTGCGTAATTGTTGGTCGAGTTCGGATTGCTCAGGTACGGATCGAACAGATCCCCAACGGTGTAATGAACCAGGGGATCGTTCGCCTGCCAGGAGAGCCGTTGATAAATCTTGCGCGTTGGCGTGAACGGCGCCTGCATGGTGGAGTTTGTGGTGTTCCCTGAGAGAAATTTCTTGAACCGGTCGATCTCCAACTGTCGCTGACTGGGGCTCAGGCTGATCGGGTGACTCCGCCATACATCCGCTGCCACAGGCACATCGCCCTGCGCAACCGCCAGTTGATTGATCAACCCCAGCGTCGGGGCGTTGGCCGCGAAGCCGAGCCGGTTCGTCAGCCACAGGTTCCCTTCAGAAACGGTTCCTTGATCCCGGAAGAATCCCCCTCCTCCGCCGCTTTGATCTCCCACCAATGCCTGCGTGATGTCCAGGAAACTGTTCATCGCATCGAGATTTACAAAATCCAATACTCGACTCGATGCCCGATCCACCACCCAGTACTGAAGCCGGTTCGTCATGTAGAGGCGCAACCGCGGCGCGTCGAGCGAGGATTCAAAACTGTTCGTGATCTGCGGATCGAAAAGGAAGGGTGCCCGGCGCGAAAGGTAGGCGGCGTTTGTGAGGAATACGAAATTGGTTTGGACCGGCAGCACGAATGACTCAGAACTCTGCGTGCCCAGCCAGTTGGTCATCACGATCCGGCTTGCGGCAACTCCGCGACGGCTCAACAAGAGGTTGGTCGTGTTGCCCACCACGTTGCTCAAGGCGAAGCTGAAACGGTTCGTCACCACGATGTCCACCGGGCGGCGGAAAGCTTGAGTGTAAGAATTCCAAGCTTCGATACCAAACACGTTCGAGATGCCCACCACATACATCTGGTTGGTCAGGAATGTGCGCTGGCCGATCTTCCTCAACTCGACCTTGCGGCTGACCTGCACGGCGGTTTCGAGCGAGAATTCGTTAAAGTTTGGAAGCCCTTTCTTGGCGCCGATGATCCACGGCACGCCATAGACATTTACGTAAGTCGGTCCATCGGTTCGAATTCGTTGCCGTTGAGTTTCAAAATTCAAGTCAAGCCAGTCGTTGCGCAAGGGCGCGGCATTCGTGACCTCCAGGAAACCCGTTATGTAAATCGCTCCCTGCGGGGCGCGTTGGAACACCGGCCGGAATACAGTGGGCATTTCATTGGTCCCGTTCGGTGTCACAAAACTGCGTGAAGTCGTCGCGTCATAGATATTCGCCGCCGTCTGAAGCACCCGATGCAGCGACGCCGAGTATTCGATATTGGTTGTCCAAAACGCAGCTCCCTTCAGCGGCGGATGATAAACCTGAATGTTGGTGATCGAGATGTTGTGGCGCACCGGCAGTTCGCCCAGCATGAAATTGGTCACAATGGGACGACCCAATGCGTTGACCACGATGTTGGTGGTCAAGCTTGCCCTGAGAACGCGATCGGCAACCTGGTAGAAAAAGTTGGTAGCGTTGCCCGGACGGAGCGGCGTGTAATCCACTTCTGGATTCCACTCGATGCCACGAGCGCGGGCATCGGTGACCACAGGCTGATAACTTAAGTTAAATTTGTTCGTCAGGTGCGTTTGATGATCTGTTTGGAAAATGTTGTTGGACAGCGTGGCCCTTGAATCCACGCCCAACTGCGAGAGCATCCGGTAAAAAGTATAGCGATTGTAGAGGCTGGCGGGGCTGTTTGTGTCTTTTGAGACGGCAAGCAACCGCGCCACCGTCGTCGCCGGAAGGCCGGTGTTGTAAAGTTCCTGCGCATCGAAGAGCGAGTTCGTACTGTCGGTTCCCGACCACGGAGCGGCCGTGTTATCGACTTCGTTCGTCGCCAGCGGCGCGTCGGAGTAGGAGTTGATGCGGTCGCGGGAAAGAGAGTTGTTTGGTGCCGCAGCCAGGCCGAAGTAGCGCTCGGCGGACAGCAACGTTGCCTGATAATTCGTACCGTAGCGGTACTTCAAAATCTGATTCGCATCGAAGAATGATCTTCCAATGCTATTGGCTGCCGGGCTGGCATTATACGCATATCGACCACCAAAGGCTGCGTTGTTCCAGACGTTCGTATTGAGGTCGGCAAGAAATCCCGCGAGGTTTAATTCCCATGAGCCCACGCCCTGGTGGCGGGAAAACCCCTCCAGGCTCATATCCGGCCGGAGGCGCTTGGCGTAGTTGTGGATGAAATTCACGTCCAAACTCTTCCCCGCAGGGAGCGCAAGGAATGCGTAGCGGCTGAGAAAACGATTGGTCTCTGAGTGCCGCCGGTCCGGCCTTTCCAGCAAACCAATCCATTGAGGATCGCCGGTGACAAAGAACCGGTTGGCAGGGTTCGCCGCACTGACGAACGGCGCATTGGTCACTCCCGTGTCCTCGAACAGTCCGTTACGATTCAGATCGAGATAATATCGGAAATCCCAAGCCCGTGGATCATTCACCGAAAGCGCGACATTTGTGCGAACGCAAACCGGCGGGCGGGCATCATACTGCAGATTCGCCATGTTGTTGAGGCGCTGCTGCTTGTTCAGCAATCCACCGCTCCGCAGGCGGTCGTAATTGACGTTTAATGGATCCACGACTCCTGAGCGGAAGCCGAGGGGATCAATCAAGTTGGTCGAAACCAGCATGTCAAACGCACCTGCATTCGTCGCCGCGAGAATTCGGGACACCACCTCAGACTGAGCTCGGGCAAGAGCCGCATCCGCAGCAAGCCGCGCATCGCTTAAATCAGATGTGACGGTCACGGACGCCTTTTCCCGGCGGCTGACGGCAAGGAAGACAACCGCCATGAACGTCACCACCGAGAGCATGATAACGGTGATGATGAGGGCGATTCCGCGTTGAGATTGTCGTTTCATGGGACGGCAGTGCGGATGGGAACCCGCTGGCGGAAAAGGTGAATCTTATTGGCCCGTTTCCTCAAAAAGTTCTGAACGAACGCGGCGTCGCCGGAATCCCGGATAGACTGGAATTGCCTGAATGCCTCCGGTTCCAAAATGCCCAATTCAACTTCGACGTAAGCCGGGAGGGCATTGCTCTGAAAGAAAAACTCAGTCTGCTGGTAGCGAGGATCTCTGACCGAACCGGTCCGGCGCACCTGAATGTCCGCGCCGGGAAAACGATTAGGGCCCTCGCTGGGGTTGAGCTGCGGAATCAACCGATCACGAAACGCTGGTGGAACAAGGGCGTTGGGTCGGCGATCCGCGCCAACATTCAACATCCGCCCGGCGTGGTCATAAGCAGCGAAGCGCAGGTGGATGACGCCGTCCGCCACACGATGAAGGTTGGTGGAAACCCGCTTCGTCACGGGATCGATCCCGGTCGTGTCAAAGCGATTCAGGAGGTTATCGTTCCCAACGTAGAGAGCGTTTGTGGATATCGTGTAGCGGTAGAGAGTCCCCACGCCGCCTACCGGTTCCATGACGCGGTAGCCGGTGCCGTTCCAGTCGTTGTTGAGCGCTGTCAGGAAGAAAACTTCTTGCAGCAGATTGGTCTTCAACGGCGTTTTCTCATCAAGATCAAGCAACACGGTGGCATCGACGGGACTCATCGTGGCACGGAGGCTTATGGTGTTGCTCCGACGTGATGCAGTCAATTCAACCATCTCCCGGGTGAGCATCTCCATTGCCGCACGGCCCGATTCGAGGACATCCACCTGGGTGATGTTCGCACGCAGCGCCTTTTGCGTGTGGTTAAACAGCGCATAAAGGCCATAGACGATGACCGTCATCACCGAAACTGAAACCAACAATTCGATGACCGTCATCGCGCTTGTGCGATTACCTTGTCGATTGCGATGTGAAATTGCCGTGTTCATCAGAACCGGGTCGTGTAATGGTTGGGCGCTAGCAGCGCGTCACGCGGATCCACTGCCCCACTCACCATTGTCCGGAATGTCCGTCGGTTTGATCCGATCACCAGCCTGCCGCCTTGCTGGAACAAAGGCCACGCGACGGTCAGCCTCACTTCATACAGGTTGCGCCTCAGATCAAACTGACGAGCCTGTTCCCCCCGCAGCAGGCTGTTCGTCGATGCAAGGAACTGTTCCGGAAGCGATGAGAAAGGAATGACTTCCGAGCGTATTTGATAGCGGAAAGCGAACTCCTTGACGTTGACGTTCCGGACGCTCTTCTCGGAAGCGACACCTGTGATCGCCCTCGCATGAGCCACCACGATATTGGTCGTCACTTCACCGCGATTGTTCACGCCAAGCTTGGGTGTGGTAAGCAGCGCCACCAATTCCTGGCTGTTAGTAATGCGCCTGCCCGAACCAGCCCCTGAAGCCGTGATGTACTCGGTCGTCGGGAGAGGGCGGCTTGCTCCACGAACCCAGTTGGTGATAAGGACGCGTTCGACGAAGTTGGTAAGTTCATCAATCCCGCGGGCACCGCTGCGGATCGCCTCCAATACATAAAGGCCATCCTGTTGAATGATCGTGTCCTCCCGGTTCTCCTTCTGAACCTGGATGCCTGATGGCAACACGCCAATAATCGCCACCACCCCAAATCCCACGATCGCCAGCGACAGAGCGACCTCGACGAGAGTGAACGCGCGCGCACGAATGGTCCGGAGACGAA
Source organism: Pedosphaera sp. (assembly GCA_009695275.1). Taxonomy (GTDB): domain Bacteria; phylum Verrucomicrobiota; class Verrucomicrobiia; order Limisphaerales; family F1-12-MAGs170; genus F1-120-MAGs170. The sequence goes on from SIBF01000013.1 coordinate 15,997, forward strand.
GGGCAGTTCCATTCGCAACTTGCGGCAACTTGAGGAGCCACCTGGCGCAACCGTCTCTCTGTTGGCAAATTTTCATCAATTCCTAAATTCAGCCGAAATCACCTTGGCACGGCCCGTGACCCAGTTCACACGGACCGACTGCACATCGTTTGTCGTCAGCACGCGATTGACTGAACCCTCGTGCCTCACAAGATAGCGCGACTGTCCGGCGGCATCGCGACCGAACAGCACATCGCCCCGGATGAGGGGGATCACTTCGTCACGCCTCAACAGCGTCCCCGCACCGTTGACCAACTGTCCTTGCGAGTTGAAGCCAATGCATGGCAGCGCAATGTTGTTCGCGATTGCTTCAGTTCCTTGCGACGTCGGAAAAGGCAGCCCGGTGACGCGGTCGAACGACAGCCCGCACATTTGCAAAGAGGCATTGTCGAAGCGTGTATCGCGAATGAACTGCGAACCGGTGGTTCCGGAAAATTTCAGTTCGGGAATAACAACTCCCTGCGGCAAGGTCTGCCAGCCTGTGAGAAATCTCGGAGTGAAATGTCCCGGCTGATCGCCGACCGTGCGCCGGCTCACGAGCGCATAAGTGGTGTAAACCCCCTTGGCCAAATTGGTCGCGACCCGCCGATCCTCCGGTCGGGAAAAGTTTCCCGCCATCTGGGCGATATTGGTCGGAACAAAAACCATGTAAACGGTGGTCCGCTCGCTCATTGCCTTCAGGCGGGCCATCCCAAGGTCGTCGAGCAATTGGCGATTTGCTGAAGCGAGCAAATTAGCCTGCTTGAGACCTTTCAAACTGGGTGTCGCGATCGCCGCCAGAGCTCCGATGATGCCGATCACCACGAGCATCTCAATCAAAGTGAATGCAAAAGCTCGCCGCCCTTGCGCAGTCCGACCCGCCGTTGGCGGATCAAACTTCGTCGGGCGATTGAGCAAAATCAGATTCATAAGACCACTATTTCCAGCTCAGGATATTGTCCTTGTTCATTCCGATGGTCGCCTTCTGGTTGTCAGCGGCCGCCCCATCCGGCCCGAGTGACCAAACCATGACGGAGCCGCGAAGTTCAAATGCTCCTGACGCATCGCCGCGGGACAAGCCATTGAGGCCTTGATTACCACCAGCACTGGAGACGGACTCCAGCGCGTAAAAACCATCCCGACAGGTATTGCTGTAATCCAGGTCGAGCGAAATGATATAAGGGTTCCCCCATGGATCGCGGTAAATCCCGTCCGGCCCGACAAGCCCCACTCGCAACGCCTCAGCTCCCCGCTTTGCCTTGTTGGCATCGGAATCCTTTGCCGAGAGGAACGGGGTCTTGTTGGGGTTCATTGCGTGGTTCGCGTTTGGATTCTGATGGACACCATCTCGAAATATCGGGATCGAGAAGTCGCGAATCGCAGCGATTACTTCAGAGTTGTTCTTTTGCTCGCGGTCGTTCGCCAGATTTTGAGTGGCGATTCGCAAGGCACTATTCTTCGTCGGCCACCAAACATTGTCGTAGCGGGTGCCAAAAGTAAAATCAGGTGACCTCTCGGAGAGCACGGCTCGCGTGTCTGCCGAGGCGGGCATCTTTCCGTAGGCAGCCTGGTAGGAATTGATCGCATTGACGATGTCAGCAATCTCGGTCCGGGCCCGCATGACTAGCGCCTTCTTCTTCACGTTGCTCAAAACCGGCAGGAGCATCCCCGCCAGAATGCCAATGATGGCAATCACGACCAGCAGCTCGATCAGTGTGAATCCGTAGCGGATTCGCGAGTCCTTTGAACGCGTTCTCTTCATAATCTTCAGCGAAATCTTCATGCAGAATGACTTAAGGCACTTTCCCTATCACAACAGACCTCGGCTCCCAATTGCTGATGCGAGTGATGTTCTTGCCGATGACAACTTTCGCCCACAAATCGTAGGTCTCAGCGTTAAAACGATTCGCTGAACTAGGGTCATAGAACCATGGATACACCTTGGTGCCGTCGGGCTGGCCAGTCTTCGGGTTCTTTCCGGTTAGCAGAATCACATTGGGTGGAACTCGGTCCCCTGCTGCCACGACAAGCGGCACCGCCAACGTCTCAAATCCCCCTTTCTCCACGACGAGTTTTCGCTCCGATGCTTTGAAACTCGAACTGATCCGTACATCGCGAGGACTGCGAGCTGAGTTGGCAAAACCGTCCACGCTAAACTTGAAAGTGATTTCATCGGCATTTAGCGCAGACTGCGCTTCGCGTCCTATCGGAGTGAAGGTACCGAGCGTACCCGCCACCTTGAAGACCGTGCCAGAGAGCTCGTAGTAGAGCTGGTTGACGGCCGCCAGTTGGTCACGAGCCTCAGGCAACGCGTTTGAAGGCAGTCCCAGTAGCGCTTCATTCGAGGGTGGATAAGTTCCGAGGCGCGACTTGTAATTCTCGATCAAGGACACCAACCGGCTCATTTCCGACCGGATTCGCGATTCCCTCGCCTTTCTTAATACCGCGCCGCTGACACTGAGTACCAAGCTTGCCAGTATTCCGATGATGCTGATAACGACCAGCAGTTCGATCAGTGTGAAACCAACCAAGCGCGAACTCGATGATTGCTTGCCGCGCCGCTGACGCATCGCACTTGTGTTATTTGTTTGCACCGGATTCATCGAGTGTTCATCGATATTCCCGCAGTTCTTGTTCCAACCGTTCGCCAAGCCACTGCTTGATCATGCTCTGATAATTCAAGTACCTGGACCGCGCGAGACGCTTGATCCGGGAGAGCATCCTCGGATCAATCCGCAATGTGATCGTCACTGACTCGGAGGCTTCCGCAGATGAAGCAACTGATGATTCCATCAGACGCACATCAATACGGCTTTCCGCCCAAAAGGCTGCCTCTGACTCCTCGCTGTCGAAGAGTGGAACCTCCTCCCAGTTTGCTAGTGCATTCATTCGGCAACCAACATCAACGTTTTCCGCAAGTCAGACAGTCGGCCTTCAACTCTGCGCCGAGAGGGCTTGATTCACCTTGCGCTGATAAAAAAACTGTTCCTCAGGCGCAAACGCCCGTGAGAGGACCACCCGGACCTGGCGACCATTTGTCCGATACACACTAAAGATCCCAAGCCCACTCGCAGACTTCCCCAGATTGAAGAATCTGGCTTGGGCTGCGAATCGAGGCGAATCAGGAAGGAGTCGAATGGCAAACGGATCCTCGAACGATTCCTCCACATCTCGCGGCGTCAAAGAACTATCCCATTCAAAAGGCGGATTATTCCAATCAAACTCCATTCGGCGCCTTCACTTGTATATTCAATGCCCATCCAATGTATTTACACTGTATTTACATCTACCCAGTCAGACTGTCAAAAGATTTCTCAAACTTATCCAATATTCTTTCCACTTTAGAGAGCCGGATTCAGTTTTGGGCTCACCGAGGCTTGCGGCATCCGCAGGATCTGGTGATCTGGGTGCGCCAAACGTAAAAGGCAGATGGACGTCTGCCGACCGATTTCTACAAAGTCCTTTACACACTTCTGGACGGTTCTCAATGTATCACACGTGTCTAAGACATTACCTGATGGCAACGCCATCGGCAGTTCTCAACAACGCTCCCGACCCGCACCTCCGCAACCCGGGTGTGCAAACTTGGAAACCGCGATTCGACGCTCGCAGAATTACCTTTTGGGCGAGCAAAGACCAGAAGGTTACTGGGTCGGAGAGTTGATGGTGGACTCGACCCTTGTGTCGGACATGGTGGCTTACCACCACTGGGCTGGAGACATCGACCTGAAGTGGCAACGCAAAGCGGTCAATCATCTCTTCTCGATGCAGCTCGAGGATGGCGGCTGGAACATCTACTACGGTGGCCCGGCGGAGGTGAATGCTACAATTAAAGCGTACCTGGCATTGAAGCTCGCTGGAGTCCCAGTGACCGATCCTCGTCTGTTGAAGGCTCGCGAAGTGGCCATGCGAATGGGCGGCATTCCGCGGATGAACACGTTCTCCAAGCTCTACCTCGCGCTCTTGGGGCTTTTCCCCTGGAAGTACGTGCCCACGATCCCGTGCGAAGTCCTGCTCATCGGCAAGTGGTTTCACGTGAATTTCTGGGACATGAGCAACTGGAGCCGAGCCATGCTCGTGCCGCTCGCCATCATCAATCACTTTAAGCCCACGCGCCGGCCCGGGAACATCGCGCTGGATGAACTTTACCCACTGGGTTACCACGAACGCGACCTGGCGCTGCCGCCGGACCCACAGTGGTTCACGTGGCGAAATTTCTTCCTGTCACTGGACAGACTTCACAAATTCGCTGAACTCTGGGCTCGTGCCGGAATTCACCCGTTCCGTCGCCGGGCGCTGAAAAAATGCGAACAATGGATGATCGAACGTTTCGAAGGGTCTGACGGCCTAGCCGCCATCTTTCCAGCGATGCTTAATGCACTCATCGCGCTGAAAGCCTTGGGTTACCCTGACGATCATCCGGAGGTCAAACGAGCCGAACACGAGCTGAAAAAGCTCGAGCACGAAACCGAACATTCGCTGCGAATCGAGCCCTGTTTCTCGCCTGTTTGGGATTCAGCAATCGTTGCCATCGCGCTCCGCGAATCGGGCATCCCGGCAGAGCACCCGAAACTCGTCCGCGCCGCCCACTGGCTGATGGACAAGGAAATCCGTTTCCGCGGAGATTGGATTCACAAAAACCCCGCCGACGTCGATCCGAGCGGCTGGGTATTCGAGTTCAACAACAAGTGGAATCCTGATGTTGACGACACTGCGATGGTCCTGCTCGCGCTTCGCCTGATTCCCACGGACAATCCGGAGCGACGCGATGAATGCTTTGCCCGGGGTATGAAATGGATGATGGCTTTCCAGTGCAGAGATGGCGGCTGGGCAGCCTTCGACAAGGACTGCACCAAGGGCATCCTGGAGAAGGTTCCCTTCGCAGACCATAACGCCATGCTCGATCCGGAATGCGCGGACATCACAGCACGCATTCTCGAATTGCTCGGCTACGAAGGCTGCAGCGTTGAGCATCCACAGGTGAGAAAGGCGCTTCGCTACCTGCGAGAGCAGCAGGAAGAAGACGGCTCATGGTTCGGACGATGGGGCGTAAACTACATTTATGGCACCTGGCAGGTGCTTCGCGGGTTGCGGGCTCTGAACATCAACATGGACCAGCCGTGGATTATCAAAGGCCGCACGTGGCTTGAAAGCGTCCAGCGCAACGACGGCGGATGGGGTGAACGCTGTAATACCTATGACGATCCCGTCTTCAAAGGCCAGGGACCGAGCACCGCTTCGCAAACCGCCTGGGCTGTCATGGCGCTGTGTGCCTTCGATGATCCGAATCGCCCCGCCCTCAAGAGTGGCATTCAATATCTCATAGACACTCAGAATCCTGATGGCTCCTGGACGGAGCACGAGATTACAGGAACAGGATTTCCTCGCGTGTTCTATTTGAAGTACGACATGTACCGGAACAGTTGGCCGCTGACGGCGCTCGCCACCTACTCGCGAATAATGAAAGCACACGCCCTGAAATCCAACGGGCACAATTCAATCGCGGGTCGCGAGCTGGCATTGTCGTGAATGCTCCAAGACAGTCCGGACAATAGCACAGCCGATCCCATGCCCTCATCGACCGCACTTCTATTTTTTGCGGTCAAGGAAGAGGCCCGGTTCTTCAACGCGCCATCACCCTCCCCATTCAGGATTGAAACACACGTGACTGGCATGGGTCGGCGAAACGCTGACGCCTGTGCCCGCCGTGCGCTGGATCAAATTTCGCCACAACTGGTGTTCACGTGCGGTTTTGCCGGTGGACTCCACCCAAACATTCAGCCCGGAGCAATTGTCTTTGATGCAGATGACACTTTTCCTCGGACTGCGATGATCGCCGCTGCGGGTGGATTGGCGATCCGGTTTCATTGCGCGGATCGCGTGGCAGTCAATTCCACAGAGAAGGAGCTCCTCCGCCAGACAACGTTCGCCGACGCAGTCGAAATGGAATCCGGCATCATCCGCAAGATTTGCAAGGAACGCAAAATCCCGAGCGCAACACTCCGCGTAATTTCTGATGCCTCGTGGGAAGACCTTCCTTTGGATTTCAACTCACTGCTGACATCCGACTACAAACTGGATTTTCGGAAACTCACGCTGGCGCTTGTCCGATCTCCAAGCCGAATCTCCCGGCTGATCGCACTCCAAAGAAGAACGCGTTTCGCTGCCATGCGTCTGGCCGAATGCCTGCACACAGTGCTATCAGAAGGCGCTGTCTAAAATCTCAGAGAGCCTGACGCTGTTTAAGCCTGAATTCAAAGCTCTGACGTTCCCGAAACTGCCCCTCCCCCTGTCCTCCATCGGCGCCTGTTTCCACTTCACGCTCCACGTAATCAAAACCGCGCCCCAGCATGATCAGTCAGATGCCGACTCACAGTGATCTCCACGCGCAACTGACGTAACAACTCCGGGCGCGCCAAAAATATCGGAAGCTTGCTTTGACAGCATCGGGATCTTTCTGCCTTGAGGCACCGCCTCCTTACGGGGAATCCTCATCCGTTTTCAACCCCCAACCCCCAATTGATCTCAGCAAGGGCCAGCCTTGACACAACAGAACCAAACCTTGATCAATTCAGCGCAGTTTGAGATCGATCACCATTATGAAGCCGCACTCGTTTGCGCGAAATCCGTTCCGAGAACACGCATCGATCTAATTCGGAATCTTCTGCCAATGAAACGATTTCCAAAATCCTCCCAGCTCAAGCTCGGACTCATCCAGACAAGCTGCTCGGCCAACATTAACGACAACCTCAAGAAGACACTCCGCAGCGTGGAAGAATCAGCCCGTCGTGGCGCGAACATCATCTGCACCCAGGAATTGTTTCGGTCTCAGTACTTTTGCCAGAGCGAGGACCATAAGAACTTCGACCTGGCGGAATCGATTCCTGGCCCGAGTACCGTGGCCTTTCAAAAGCTCGCCAGAAAACACGGAGCCGTCATCATTGCATCTCTCTTCGAAAAGCGAGCCGCAGGTCTTTACCACAACACTGCCGTCATCATCGACGCCGATGGCTCGCTGCTCGGGATTTACCGCAAGATGCACATCCCGGACGATCCGCTGTACTACGAGAAATTCTACTTCACACCCGGCGATCTGGGCTTCAAGGCATTCTCCACGCGGTTTGGCCGAATCGGGGTTCTGATCTGCTGGGATCAGTGGTATCCCGAAGGAGCGCGCCTCACCGCGATGCAAGGCGCACAAATCCTCTTTTTCCCCACCGCCATCGGCTGGCATCCGAAAGAGAAGGCGGAATACGGCGTCCGGCAACATGGCGCATGGGAAACCATCCAACGTTCCCATGCCGTCGCAAACGGCTGTTATGTTGTTTCAGTGAACCGCATCGGCCACGAAACGCCCATTGGCGGAGACGGCATTGAATTCTGGGGGCAAAGCTTCGTCGCAGGCACCTCGGGCGAAATTCTAGCCAAAGCCAGCATGAACAAAGAAGAGACTCTCGTCGTTCCCGTCGATCTCAAGAAAGTGGACGTCACCCGAACTCATTGGCCATTCCTCCGAGACCGCCGCATCGATGCCTACGGAGACTTGACGAAGCGACTGATCGATTAGCGGTGCGGCAATCGCCAAAAGCTCCGATCAAAGGCGGATGATATTCAGAAACTTCTGGCACATGAGAAACGCATGGATCACCGGAGCCGGCGGTTTGATCGGCAATTACCTCCTCACCGCAGATGCTCGATCGCATCCGGGCTTCTCGGCAGTCAGCCTCACTCGCGGCAAAGTTGACCTCCTGGATTTTGCCGCGGTCAGCAGACTGTTCCAGTCGGAACAGCCAGAGTTGATCATTCACTGCGCCGCAATGAGTAAGAGCCCGGAATGCCAGGCTTCACCAGAGCGAGCGCTTCAAATCAATGTCAATGCTACTCGGCACCTGGCCCAGCTCGCAACAAACACGCCGTTCATCTTCCTCTCAAGTGATCTCATATTCGATGGCTGCAAAGGCGATTACATCGAGTCGGATCAGCCGAACCCACTCAGCGTCTATGCCGAGACGAAGGCTCTCGCGGAACAAGTCGTCCTCGCGAACCCATTGCATGCAGTCATCCGCACCTCGCTCAACGGCGGCACTTCGCCGCGGGGTGATCGCGGATTCAATGAAGAGTTGCGCCGGGCTTGGATTGAAGGGAAATCAATCACTCTCTTCGACGATGAGTTTCGTTGTCCCATACCAGCGGCAGTTACCGCGCGGGCGATCTGGGAATTTGCCGAGCGTTATCAGCCCGGTCTCTATCACCTTGCCGGGGCTGAGAAATTATCCCGCTGGCAGATCGGACAACTCATCGCCGCGCGCTGGCCGCAGCTTAATCCACAAATCCGACCCGGTTCTTTGCGTGATTATCAAGGAGCACCTCGCTCTCCGGACACGTCTTTGAACTGCGACAAAATTCAGCGGATCCTTCCATTCAAATTGCCCGGGCTCGCTCAGTGGCTTGCCGAGCATCTCAACGAATCCTTTTAGGTTCCCCACCACTCTCTGTCTGAAAGCTGCATCACACAATCCTCCACTGCCCGTCTTTGAGCAGCCGCGCGCATACCGCGGAAGAATCGCTCCATCGCCGAGTGGTTACCTGCACATCGGCCATGCAAGGACTTTCTGGATCGCGTATGAGCGCGCCCTCGCAAGCCATGGGACGTTTGTCCTCCGCAATGAAGACCTGGACCCCGATCGTTCGAAACCGGAATTCGCAGCAGCGATGATCGACGATCTCCGATGGCTCGGAATCGTGTGGCAGGAAGGGCCGGACGTTGGAGGACATTTCGGACCCTATAATCAAAGCGAACGCCGTTCGAACTACGCCCGGGCTCTGCTCACGCTCGCTGCGAAAGAATTTATCTACCCATGCACCTGCACGCGGAACGATCTGGCTCAAGCCGTCCAAGCGCCGAATGGTGGAGACGAGGAAGCAATTTATCCGGGCACATGTCGCTGCCTAAAGGCTTCAGAGTCTCAACGCTTTTTGGATCGGATCGCATCAACGAATACGAGAACTCAGCACTCGATCCTGGGCACCGGGCGACCACCGAACTGGCGCTTTCGCATTCCGGACAGTCACAACATTTCATTCCTCGACGGGCAGTTCGGCCCTCAACGCTTCATCGCTGGTCGGGATTTCGGAGACTTTGTGGTGTGGAGACATGACAATGTTCCCGCCTATCAGCTCGCCGTTGTGGTCGATGACGCTGCAATGGGGATCACCGAAGTCGTGCGAGGCGCTGACCTCCTGGTTTCCACAGCCCGGCAGCTCTTGCTCTACGAGGCTCTGGGTTTGCAACCGCCGGAGTTCTTTCACTGCCCGCTGGTGGCGGACGAGGCCGGAGTTCGGCTCGCGAAGCGACATGACTCGCTAAGTCTGCGCGCTCTTCGAGCTGGCGGTGTTTCGGCAGAAACAATTCGGAACATTTCGTTCACGAGTTCAAAGGTGTGAGCCTCGCGATCGAAAGATTCTGTTGAGCGCACCGGGGCACCAAGAATTCCCAGCCCAACCGTCCTATGCCGAAGGAGATTTGTTTCGCTTGCGCGAGAGTCTGGCGAGCACACCCGGACCAAGCCGTAGAACAAGCAGCGCCAACGTGATCCCAGCGCAGCTCCAGCCAAACCAGTCACCGTAGAGTTGATACAAAGTCGCCGGACGCACACTTCCGCGCGGCAGGAGCGGCACTTTCACGATCTTGAAACCGGCCGCGTAAACATTCGACGGCTGTGGACCCATCGTGAATTGAACATCATGCATCGCGCCGATCGAGTCCACCCAGCACGTCAGTCCATTGTTCGCGCAGCGCACCAGTGGGAGTCCGTTCTCCACCGCCCGAAATACCGCACCGGCTGCGTGCTGCCATTGTGCGGCGCTTTCGCCAAACCATCCATTGTTCGTCAGATTCAAAAGAAAATCCGTGTCTGACTCCACATCCGCACGCGCCAGGTGCGGGAAGATGTCCTCGAAGCAAATCAGCACCGAGGTCTTCACGTCCGGCTTGTTCAATCGAAATGGAACAGCCCGATCTCCAGCGCGAAACCCTTCTCCGGCGGGCAACAAATGCCGAAGTGGCGGAATCCAACGCGCGAGTGGAGTGAATTCTCCGAAGGGCACCAGTTGCCGTTTGCGGTACTGCTCAACAATTTCACCCGCCGGATTGATGAGGAAGCTGCTATTGAAGTAATCCACGTCACGATCACTTCGAGCGTTCGCGCGGGGCATCGCGTCGTCCGCGCCAAGAATCATCCACACATTGTGCGTTTGGACGAGATTCGTGAGTGCCGCGTACGTCGGCGCGTCGTAGCGGAGCAGATTGGGCAGGGCAGCTTCGGGCCAGACGAGGATCTGTGGACGATCCGGATGAGCGAGGGCCTTCTCGGAAAGCGCTAGAAGTTGCTGGAAGCGATTGCTGCTTTCGCCAGCATTCCAAATCAGGGTTTGCGGAATGCTCGGCTGAATCAGCGCCATGGTAACCGTTCGGTCCAGTGTCCGCGGCGAAAGCATCTTCCTGACTCCAAAAGCGAGAACCAATGCTACCGCGAGCAGCGGGACAACAATTTCAGCCTTCCAGACGCGAGGTTTCTCCGACTGTGATGCTGCCATCCAGATGGCTGTCATCAGCGCCACGCCAAACCACGCCAGAAGAAATGAAACACCATACACGCCGGTCACAGAAGCAATCTGGATCACTGGCAGATTGTGGAACTGAGAAGTCCCCAGGAAATTCCATGGAAAACCCGTTAGAAATCTGCCCCGGATCATCTCCAACCCCACCCATATGATCCCGCAAAGCAAACACCACCCTTGTCGTTCGCCGAATGTCAGCCCACCAAAACGCGTGGACATGTCACGCCAGACTAACAGCTCTGACCGGTTTCGTCCGCCGCCAGGAAGAATTGACCAGCAAAGCCATACCCACGTTCCGAAGTAGAGCGCGATGTAAGCGCTCAACGCAATCCAGCCGACAACCGGTGCGACCGGAACCGGAATGTGCAAAAGCCAGTAGAATGCTGCGAGCGAATAAGCGAACCCGGCAAGCCATCCGGCTCGAAACAATTTCCCTTCCGAGACGCCGCCTCCGCTGGCCAAAATCAGTCCGGGAGCAATCCACGCCAAACCAGTCACTCGACAATTAGGAAACGCGCAGGCCAGTGCCAGTCCGGACACAATTGCCAGAGCGGCACGCTTCCACTCGGGACTTTGCCAGAATGGGAGTTTCACGACAAGAAGCTGCGCGAATTCACATCATTGTTCATGCTCGCGCTGTTGTGCGAAGCGGTCATCCGGCATTCTCGACAGGCCGGGCGGAAATTTCCAACATGCGCTCGATGGGCAGCCTGGCGCGATCGAGAAGCCCTTTCGGAAGTTCGATGCGCGGTTGAAGGTTCGCCATGCAGTCATAAACCTTCTCCAGTGTATTCATCTTCATGAATCGGCATTCATTGCACCGGCAGTTCTCAGTTGGTGCTGCGATAAATTCCTTGCCAGGGCATTCTTTCTGAAGCCGATGCAACATCCCAGCTTCGGTGGCGATGATGATCTGCTTCGAACTCGTCCGCTTGCACCAGTCCACCATCTTCTCCGTCGAGCAAACCTCATCAGCCAGCAAACGAACGGCACGCGTGCATTCAGGATGCGCGACAAGCGGAGCGTCTGGAAATTTTTGACGGATGCGATTGATGGCGGTGTGAGTCCACTCGACATGCACGTAACAGGAGCCGCGCCACAAGGTCATCTTTCGTCCCGTCTGCTCCGTCACCCAGGAACCGAGATTCTCGTCGGGCACGAAGAGAATATCCCTGTCCTTGGGCGCGGCTTGGACAATCTTCACCGCGTTGCCGCTGGTGCAGATCACATCGCAAAGCGCCTTCACCGCGGCGCTGCAATTGATATAAGCAATCGTCCAGAAGTTCGGATTGGTCCGCTGCAGTTCGGCAAGTTTTTCGGCGGGACAACTTTCTTCCAGCGAACAACCGGCATCCTTGTCCGGCAGCACGACAATCTTGTTTGGGTTCAGAATTTTCGCCGTCTCTGCCATGAAATCCACCCCGCAAAACACAATGACATCCGCGCTGGTTTTGACCGCCTGTTGCGAGAGTCCGAGTGAATCGCCCACGTAATCCGCGATGTCCTGAATCTCGGGCACTTGATAATTATGCGCAAGAATCACGGCATTGAGTTTCTTCTTCAACGCCAGAATATCTCGTGACAAAGCGTCCAGCCGTAAAGGCGGAATCGCCGGACGAACTGGAAACCGGTCCACTCCGCCGGGCTGAATGTCAGTCGCATCAATCATGGTTTGAACATAGTCTGGCGGGGCAACATCGGCAATCCTTTGATCCTTCCCAATCCTTGGCTCATTAAATCCGAGACTCATCATCAGCTCTGCTTCGGTCGGTAGCGAGCCATGAAGCCGACCCCGGTGCCGGCAAGGTCGGCTGCCCTCTGGCTCGAAAGCAACGCGCCATAGACACGCACATCACGCACCAGCATTTCGAGCCTGCTCGCGAACGCGTCGCTGACTATCTGCCCATCCTTCACATCCTCTCGATCCACGAACGAGACAGCATAGGGCAATGCCCATGCGTAACATTGCCGGGCCACAGTCCGGACTTGGTCCGCGACCGTCAGCCCTTTCTCATTGGATGCGACAAGCGAAACGAAGAGCTTGCCCGCAAACTCGGTCCAGAAATGGTCGAGGAAATTTTTCAAAGCGCCGCTCATGCTCCCGTGGTAATCCGGTGTCCCCAGGATCAACACGTCAGCTCGATCCACGCGCTCCTTGAGCTTGATGTGCTCCGCCGTCTCTCGAGACTCCTCCGGATTTAGAAGTTCGAGTGGCTCCATGCTCAGATCCAGCGTATCGACGAATACTCCAGCACATTGCAGGTTCTCGCTCACTCGCGACATCACCACACGGGTTGCTGATTGCTTTGCAAGGCTGCCCACCACCACCAAAACATGAAGTGAACGATCAGACATGCGCTCACATTATCCAGTTCCAGCTCCGAAGCAACGCGCACATTGAACCAACGCAATTCAAAGTCAGCGTTCATCAGAAATTCGCGCATCACTCCAGCGAGAGTGTTTCGATTGAAAAGGGATTTTCCGTGTGCCATCTGAATTTGGTGAAATGACTGCCGCGATCAGAGTCGTCATCTCGCTTCGCTTTTCGCCTCTGAAATCAATTTGATAACGGAGCGGCATCCCCACCTTGTTTCCAAGGTAAACTCCACGATCGGGGCATGCTACTGTCCCAATGCAGGACAAAGACGACGGTTTGGTGGTTGCGCGGGCGAATTCGGGAGAAATTTCCACATCAAAAACCCTCGAAATCGGCCTGTTTCTCTGCGCCACACTTAAGAGGAACGCCGATTGCTCCGATGGGTAGTTCGTAATTTGTTGTTCATCATGAATGTTATATTGACTCAGAAAGCTCCAAGCCATGTGGTTAGGAACCTAGAATCGGGCAAAAGCACCCAAGGATTCACCCTCATCGAACTGCTGACGGTGTCGGCCATCATAGCAATTCTTGCCTCTCTGCTTCTTCCGGGTCTGAGCAAAGTGAAGGTTCAAGCCCGTCAGGTCTCATGCTTGAACCACATGAAACAGCTCCAACTTTGCTGGCACATGTACGCGAATGACAACGATCGCATCCCGGAGAATTATTATTTCGATCCGAGCGGCCAGATAAATCCCAATGCCTGGATCCGTGGAAGCATGGATGACAACCCGGCCTACGGCCAGGTGGAAGCCGGCAAACTCGATTCCACAAACATAAACTCAATCGCGACAGGCAAACTTTTTCCTTACAATCAATCGACAGGAATTTACCGCTGCCCCACGGATCGCAGCACTACAAAAGGAGTGCCTCGCGTCCGCAGTTATTCGATGAACGGTTGGATGGGCGGCAAGCCGCTCGCGGGTCAGGATCAATTCCGCACCTTCACGAAAGAAGCCGACATCAAGGAACCGGGACCAACAAAAGCTTTTGTATTTATCGACGAGCACGAGCGCAGCATCAACGACGGCTGGTTCGCCGTTGACATGCTCGGAACGCGGGGCTTTCTCGACGCGCCGGCCAGCCGCCACGACGGGAAATTCACTCTCTCGTTCGCCGACGGCCATGTGGAAACGTGGAAACTAAAGGACGCGCGAACATTGAGCTGGACACGCCTTCCTATCCCGAATACTCCGCTGAACGAAGATTGGAACCGCTTGCGCGCAGCATCATCGAGCGCGTATTAATTCGGGCGCTGGCTCGGGCGGCACTCCTGAAACAGTCACCTAATGTGATGAAATACTCATTCTTTTCATACCCCGGCATTTTGGTTTGCGGACTCACGCTAACTTCAGATTTCGCCTTTGGTCAGGGCAGCCTCACTCCGCCTGGGCCACCGGGACCAACGATGAAAACTTTGGCTCAGATCGAGCCGCGCGTCCCCATAGCGAATGTTCCGTTCAACATTAACGCTCCGGGAGCTTATTATCTCACCGCGAATCTTGCAGGGGCAGCCGGCATGAGCGGCATCACCATTTCTTCGGACAACGTCACACTCGACCTCGCCGGTTTCGCCATGATTGGCGGTGCTGGAGTTGAAGAGGCGATCACCCTCTCGGGCTTCCGTAAAAACATTCTTGTCCGCAACGGGAGCATCTCGGGCTGGCTCGGTGTGGACGCTGAATCCGGGAGCAATTGCACTTGGGAAGATTTGAGAATTTCCGACAATACCGGTCCCGGACTGGTCGCCGGAAGTTATGCGACGGTTCGTGGCTGTACTTTTCATGGCAACACCGGCGCTGGAATCTCCGCAGGCAAAGGCAGCACACTCAAGGACTGCGTTGCCCGCGCCAACCAAGGCAATGGAATCTCTGTCGGACCGGCCAGCCAGGTGACCTCATCCACGGCGTCACACAATACAGCGAACGGATTTGTCCTGGCAGAATCCTGCGTGACGAGCGGATGCACGGCCGCGAACAACACCGCCAATGGTTTCACCACCGGCGCGGATAATGTCCTCGATAATTGCGCAGCACTTTCAAATGGTGTCGTTGGCATCAACACCGACAAAGGTGCGACCATCGCGAAATGCACGGCCCGCTCAAATGTTGCCGATGGAATCCGGTCGGTTGGCAGCTCCATTATCAAGGACTCAACCAGTTCATTCAACGGACAGCATGGCTTCAACATCGGTTCAGCGTCGCAAATCTCCGGATGTGACAGCACCAGCAATCCCGGCGCGGGCTTTGTCGGCGGCGCAAACTGCCGGGTCACCAGTTGTTCCGCGGGCAGCAATGGCTCTCACGGCATCACCGTGGAGAACGATGGGTGCATCCGTGATTGCTCCGCATCCAGGAATTCACAATTCGGAATCCTTGCCGGTGACGACGCGCAAATCGTGGATTCGAAGGTTCATTCCAACGGGACAGGTCTGCAGGCGGGCACGGGGAGTACCGTTCGTGGATGCAGCGCGCTGCGAAACAACAGCGACGGCATAATCGTGACATCCGAATGCACCGTCATCCAGAACAGCAGCAAGAACAACTTCAACGCGCGTGACGCCGCAGGCATTCGCGCAACGTCAGTGGACAACCTCATCAGTGAAAACCACGTCGTCTCCAACGATCGCGGGATTTCCATTGAAGGTGCCGGCAGTCTCGTGACTCGAAACTCGGCGGCCAACAACACCCTGAGTTATTTCTTTCAGGCCATCCAATTTGCAAGTCCGATCATTACCAGTACGAACGATCCGAATTTCAACCTGCCGTGGATTAACATCCAGTACTGAACAGCCCGGCGCTCGATCAATGTGATGCGTGCCACGATTCAGCTCTTAGCCGCGGTAGCCTGCACGGCGCAGCCAATCTCACCGTGCTGGTCAGCTTCCAACATTTCACCTGCCGATTCCTCTGCCTGGTCCGCAAACGTGGGCTGGATGGACTGGCGTCACAACGTCACGTCGGGTGTGGAAATTGATCAGTTCCTCGCCTCGGGTTTCATCTACTCCGCCAATATAGGCTGGATAAACCTCGGTTCAGGACAGCCCGCCAACGGCATCGCCTACCAAAATAGCGCCGCAAGCGACTTCGGCGTGAACCTCGACTCCCAAGGCAACCTCAGCGGTTACGCTTACAGCGCCAACGTGGGTTGGATAAACTTTGCGGCGATCGGCCAGCCACAACTCGATCTTTCGACCGGTCGTCTCACCGGCTTCGCTTACGGATCTAACATCGGTTGGATCAGTCTCAGCGGTTCCGGCTACACCCTCCGCGTAGATTTTATCGGCAACGGTCGCGACTCGGATGGAGATGGAATTCCTGACGCGTGGGAACTTCAGCACAGCAACAGCCTGAGCGCCTCGTCTCGAACAGGAGATCTTGATGGAGACGGACACACTGATCTCGAAGAATATCTGGCGGACACCGATCCAGCCGATCCCAACGATAATTTGCGCATTCTGAAAATGGAACTTCGACCGGGTGGAAACGTCTCACTGACATGGCGGAGCAGCAGCAAGCGCCATTACGGGATCCAGTCGGCAGGAATTCTCTCTGAAAGTGACTTGTGGAACAATCTCGTCCCTCGACTCATCAGCGGTTCAGGTTCCATCGAAACTCACGAACTCTCCGTTCCATCGGGTGAGACTCAAGGTTTCTTTCGCCTCCAGGTTGTTCGTCCGCTGGCCCCGTAGTTTTCAACGGGAACACCGTTCCCAGATTCTCCCGAGGGATTCCCGGTTCAAGAGGCCTCTCAACAAAAGAAAAAGGCACCCCGAACAATCAGGGTGCCTTTGCGAAATCAGAAATCTTACTTCGCGCCGAGGATGGCGTCCTTGGCCGCTTTGGCGACGCGGAACTTGACCACCTTCTTGGCCGGGATCTTGATCTCAGCGCCAGTGGCCGGGTTGCGTCCGATGCGGGCCTTGCGATTCACCAGCACGATCTTGCCGAGTCCCGGCAAGGTAAAACTGTTCTTGGCATGCTTGTAAGCAAGCTGGGTGATCACCTCGAGAATCTCGGCTGCGTGCTTCTTGGTGATTACGACCTTCTCATTTGAGGCCTTCTCGGAAACTTCAGCTGCGATCTGGGACTTAGTCAGTGGTTTAGCCATAATTATTTTGTTTAAGGTTTGGTGCGTCTTGCGACTCGCGCGAATTAAGACGAACAGTTTCGGCTGTGCAAGGACAATTTCACCGTTCCGCCCCGGTAAACCGGGGCTTGCGCACGGTTCACATTCTTAATACCTGGCAAATTACCATTCGATCGGCGGGGGAATCACCCTCCTCGGCCTGCCCGTCGTTCTGGGGAGTGCCGGGAATGACAAGGCCGGCGTGATGAATCTGCTTGGCTCATTCGCCCGCGCCGTGTACTCCCGTCCGCACACGTATCATTCGCATGTCCTCCCCACGCCTATCATCCACGCCTTGGTGGAAAGAACTCAACGGCCATCATTGGTTTGTCTTCTCGATGGCTTGCGCCGCCTGGTTGTTCGATTGTCTCGATCAGCAGCTCTTCATCATCGCCCGCAATCCAGCCATCGCTGATTTGATGCCGAAGGGCACGACATCCGATGTCCTTAAACAATGGGGTGGAAATGCGACGGCAATTTTCGTGGCAGGCTGGGCCACAGGCGGGCTGATCTTTGGCGCAGTGGGAGACCGCATCGGGCGGGCGCGCACACTTACCATCACGGTCTTGTTGTACTCGGTGTTCACCGGCCTCTCAGCATTCTCAACCGGGGTTTACGACTTCTGCGTTTACCGCTTCATCACTGGTCTGGGTGTGGGTGGAGTATTCGGCTTGTCCGTGGCGCTGGTCGCGGATTCTCTGCCCGACCGGGCGAGGCCGCACGCGCTGGGATTGATGCAATCACTTTCCGCGGTGGGCAATGTCACAGCCGGGGCAATCGCCATCACCGTCGGCTGGCTCCAGGTGTCAGCGATTCAGGGCGGCGGCAAACCCACATCGGATTTCTGGAAGTATCTGTTCTGGATCGGAGCGCTGCCGGCGTTCCTCTGTGTGTTTCTTCAGATGCGACTAAAGGAGCCTGAGAAATGGGTCAAGGCCCGCGAGGCCGGAAAGCTGACCGGCGCGAAGTTTGGCTCTTACTCTTCGCTCTTCGGCGAAGCGCGCTGGCGCAAGCCGGCCCTTCTGGGAATGTTGCTCTGCGTTTCGGGCGTCGTCGGACTTTGGGGCGTCGGATTTTTCAGCCCGGAGCTGGTTGGCGACGTGATCGGAAAGGTCCTTAAGGAACAAAATATCCCGGCAGCCGAGGTGCCTGCGAGGCGATTGATGTGGACTGGCATCAACATGATCATGCAGAACATCGGCGCGTTTGCAGGCATGATGTTGTTTACAAAGCTCGCGCACCAGCATGGCCGGAAACCCGTGTTTGCTGTCGCGTTCATCGCGGCGTTCATCAGCACTTACGTCACTTTCAGATACCTGAATGAACCCTGGCACATCTTTGTACTCACACCGATCATGGGATTCTGCCAGCTTGCGGTTTTTGCGGGATTCGCCATCTATTTGCCGGAACTCTTCCCCACAAGGCTGCGCAGCACGGGAATAAGCTTCTGCTACAATGTCGGCCGCTTCATCGCCGCGAGCGGTCCATTCACATTGGGTATCCTGCAAGCGCATCTGGCTGCTGGGGCCGTCACCACCGAAGCCAGACTCGAAGCCTTCCGCACCGCATGCTGCTACGTCAGCGTGGTGTTTCTCCTGGGCTTGGTCGCGCTGCTTTTCTTGCCTGAAACCAAGGGGCGGCCCATGCCGGAGGATTGAGGCGTCGGACTGGTGGATCAATTCTTGGATGTCAGTGAACAGTCGTTCCGTTCGGTTGTTCAGGTCGCGTGGCTAAACCAACGACGGATCACCGCCCACTCACCCACTTCTCCGCCCTCCCCACCGTCTGACTCCCGGTTCACTTCGACTTGTGCTCGATCATCTGTTTGAACTCGTCCCTGCTGGCAGTAACCATGTCGAATGGGCCTGTCATCCGGACGAACACATTCCCTTGATCACTCTCGATGATAGCGCCGAGCAATCCGTGATCTTTGAGCGGAGATTTGGGGCCGCCCGGCGCACCGCTCATATATGTGCCCTGAGCCTGGACGTAGGTGATCTTTCGTCCGTTGACCGTGATGGATTCTGTTTTCGCTTTGAGTTGATCTCGCGGCTCCTGGAACTGGCCAAGCCACCGCTCGACGTTTGCTTGGGTTCCCCCACCCTGCCCTCCGCCAAAGTTGAAGAAGATGATTTCCGACTTCCCCTTGGCGTCCGCAATTTTCAGCTCGGCCTTGCGCATGGGCGATGTCGGCTCGACCCACTCCCACTTGGCAGGCCGCTTGAAAATGAACTCACCGACCTTGAATTCCGCTGGAGCGTCCGCCGCATTTGCGCAGCCGCCCGTCAGCTTGAGTATCATGTGAGCTAGAACGAAAAGGTGGAAACCAGTTTGAATTTTCATGAAGGACTTCGTAGATGAAGCCGGTTCCGAAGTCAAATTTCCCAGCCCAACTCCAGCGGTTCAGAAGTATCACGCGGCGGCGCGGGCCTCGAGCTGTCTGAAAATCACCCGCCTCAGCTCCTCCACCTCCACTGGCTTGCTAACGTAATCATCCATGCCTGCGGCGAGACACTTCTCACGGTCGCCCTGCATTGCATTTGCAGTCATCGCGATGATTACATGCCTGGATGAATCGCCGGTGCGACCAGCTTCGATCTGGCGGATGGCGCGGGAAGCTTCATAGCCGTCCAACTTCGGCATGTGGCAGTCCATCAAGATCAAATCGTAACGTTTTTGTTCGGTGGCTGCCACGGCTTGGTTGCCATCGGAAACGATGTCCGCCTCGAAGCCGAGCTTGCGAAGGAGCCGCATCGCCACCCGCTGATTGACCAGATTGTCTTCGGCGATAAGCACGGTGACGGACCGCTTCTGATCAACACTCATTCCTGCATCTGAAGCGGAAGTCGCCGTCGATCCGGTTGTTTCGATCGACTTTGCCACGGGTAGCCAAAGGTGCGCCAGCGTCCGGCAGAGAACGTCACGCTTCACCGGTTTGTTCAAACACGGGATTCCGAATTCGCTCGAAATCTCAGCGGTGACATCCAGGCCAAGTGAAGTGAGAAACATTAAACGAGTTCTGCCGATGACTCCATCGCCTCGGATGAGCTTTGCCAGCGTGACGCCGTCCATTCCGGGCATCTGCACATCGAGCACGGCCAGGTCATAGCCTTCGCCAGAGCCTTGAGCGCGGTGCAGTTCCCTGAGGGCCGCATCGCCATCGCCGACGCCAAAACTTGTCAGACCGATGCCTGCAAGATAATGATGTAAGATCTTCCGATTCGTCTCGTTGTCATCCACGACGAGAACTCGAAGCCCCTTCGGCAATGCCGCCACGACAGACATTTCCTCCGGCATATCAACGGCACACAAACTGGCGGTAAACCAAAAATTCGATCCCTTGCCAATTTCGCTCTCGACTCCGATCCTGCCGCCCATCAGTTCGACGAGTTGCTTGCAGATCACCAAACCCAGACCCGTTCCACCATACTTCCGGGTGGTCGATCCATCGGCCTGGGCAAAGGCCTGGAAGAGTTTGGAAAGCGCCTCCGCGGATATCCCGATTCCCGTGTCGCGAATCTCGAAACGCAGTTCACCTTCCCCGTTTGATCCGGCGCTGACACTCACAGTCACCTCTCCGCGATCGGTGAATTTGATGGCATTGCCGATCAGGTTAAGTAGCACCTGCCGAAAGCGCGTTGGATCCCCCATGACGTAACATTTCACATCGTTGGCAATCAAGCATGAGAGCTCAATCTTTTTCTCCAGTGCGCGCGCAGCCAGCAGCTCCGCCGTGCTTTCCACCACTTCACGAAGATCGAACGGTATCCGCTCGAAGGTAAGTTTACCCGCCTCGATCTTTGAGAAGTCCAGAATGTCGCTCAGAATTGTGAGTAACGCCTCCGAGCTCGAGCAGACAGTGCGGGTGAAGTCGCGTTGTTCGTCGGTCAGCTTTGTGTCCAGGAGTAAGTTCGCCATTCCGAGGATCCCATTCATCGGCGTGCGGATCTCATGACTCATGTTCGCCAGAAACCCGCTTTTGGCCTGGTTCGCAAGCTCGGCAGACTCCTTGGCGCGCTGCATTTCCGTCTCGGCTTTCTTGAGGCTTGTTATGTCCGTTGAAACACACAAGATCTGCCGGCTGCCCTCGGCGGTGACCAGCGAACGCTTGAAGGTCTGCAGCCACCGAGCCTGTCCCCGGCCGTCCATCCTCTGGTGCTCGATGGCATGCTGTTCCCGGCCCGACTGACTGATTTCAATGTCATCCTTGAGACATGCCTCACATTCCGCGTCACCCGGTCTGATATCAGCCTCGCACAAACCAAGGAGATCATCTGTTCCAATCCCGTGAAAATCGACAACAGCGCGATTCACCAGCAGATAACGCCCTTCGCTGTCTTTCACGGAAATCATCGACGGCGCAGTCTCCAGAATGACTCGCATGAACTCTTCCTGCTTTCTCAGCCGCGATTGAACTTCTTCCCGGACGTAAATCTGTCTTGTCAAATCGGCCGTCCGCTCCTGGACCCGGCGTTCAAGCTGGTCCTGAGCAAGTCGCAGTTCTCCATCCTGAGTCTGAATGCGGTCGAGCATCCGGTTGAATTCATTGACGAGCATTCCCAATTCATCATCCCGGTCCTTCTGGCATCTAAGAGAGTAGTCGTGCTTCGCTCCCACACTTTGGGCCGTGGCGACCAGCTTGAGAACTGGTGCCGTCATGAAGCGTGCAAATCCGGTCGCACCCCAGCACGTCAATGCCAGGACACCCAACGAAACGCCGAGGACCACCAACCCGTGCCACGCCAGCCTCTCACGCATTGCTGAGAGGTTGGCGCGAATGTAAACGAACCCGATCCCGCGATCATTTTTTGGCACCTTGCGGATCACATGCAGGCAGCAGTGTTCGAATCGAACTGCCGCGCTGTTCACTTCCAGATTTTCAATTTTTTCGTCACCCGACCTGCTGAAACGGGCAAGGGTGGAACCGTCCATGCCGTGAATGCCGACGAATTCCACACGTGAATCGGCTTGGATACAGGCGAGCGTCTTCTCTGCATCAGCCACGGAATTGAATTCGACACCACCAGTGGAATAGGCGCCTACTACATCCGCAAGAGTTGAGATTTCCTTGATTGCGCCGGAGCGGAAGGCAATCACCTCATACGTGAGAATCGCCGCGCCGGTGAGAAGAAGTGAAGCTGCACAGATCAGGCTGACGCCGATGACAAGCTTCTTCCGGATGGACATGTTGGGGAACCAGGGCATCAGCCAGTCGAGTTATCCGTCGAAGCTTACGCGGTTTGCGCATTTGGAAAATCGGACCACCGGGTCACCACGAATGCTGTGAATATGGTGGGACGGTTCCACGTATTCCGTGAATCCGACTTCCATGTCACATGGATTGGAAACGCTTCTCCTCATGTTGTTCTACACCACTGAAAACCACTCAAGGCCAGTAGTCTTCACTTTCGTCACTTTTGGGGCGTACAGGACCGATCTCATTGGTGGCCTCTCGCAATTTGTGGAGAAACTCCATCCAAATGGAGTCACGCAATCAAGTTCATGACCCATCTCTTTTCGTTTCGTGCAAGCGAAAGCTGCGCCGAAGCGCAGCTTCCACTCGAAACACAAACACATATCCCAACCCATTATCGACCAGATAGCCAGTAACTTTAGCTCCGTTTGCAAACTCCAAGGAGTGCTGTTTTCATGGAAATAGCTGGATGTCCAGGGGAGACGAGTTCCTGTTATGAAAGGCAGCCAAAACCTTAAAAACCCGGACCACCCGAAGGTCCATGAGCGATGGGCTGCTGCTTGAAGCGCCAGTCCCACAGAAACCCGTTGAACTCCGCCCGTATCACGCTGTAGCTTGCTTGTGTTCTCTCAAACTAAAAAGTCTCGCACGCATGTCATCCAATTCCACACCGCCTTCTTCCAGAACCGGTGATCCCATCGGCAAACCCGCCTTCGAGCCCTACATCGCGGCGCAGACACAATTGACCGAGTTGACAGCGCGCGGGGTCATTGCCGGCACTCTGCTTGGCATGATCTTCGGAGCCTCCTCCCTTTACCTCGTTCTCAAAGTTGGCCTCACCGTGAGTGCTTCGATTCCCGTGGCTGTCATTTCCATCACGATCTTTCGCCTGCTTTCCAAGTTCGGTTTTCGCGACGCCACCATTCTCGAAAATAACATTGTTCAGACCGCCGGCTCCGCCGGAGAGTCCATTGCATTCGGCGTCGGAGTCACCATGCCCGCCATTTTGATCCTTGGGTTCGACCTCGAACTGGTCCGCGTGATGATGGTGGCCTTACTCGGCGGACTTCTGGGAATCTTGATGATGATCCCGCTTCGCAGGGCACTGATCGTCAAGGAGCATGGCATCCTCAAATACCCGGAAGGCACGGCTTGCGCCGCAGTTCTGGAAGCAGGCGCCTCGGCAGAATCAAAGGCAGCCGCGTCATCCGCCGCGCGACGTGGCTCCGCAGCCGCAGCGGCGGCAGGACTGGGCAGAGCTATCAGCGCACGCACGATCTTCATCGGCTTCGGCATCGGCCTCGCCTACAAAAGTGTGATGGTGGCGCTCAAGGGATGGAAGGAAGTCGCCGGTTACACTTTCGCCAAGGGATTCAAAGGAGCGTCCGTCGCAACCGAAGTCTCTCCCGAATTGCTCGGCGTCGGATACATCATCGGGCCGCGAATCGCTTCGATCATGTGTGCCGGCGGGGTTCTGGCTTACCTCGTCCTGATTCCGCTGATCAAGTTTCTCGGTGATTCCCTGGCGACACCTCTCGCTCCCGGAACCATTCCCATCAACCAGATGTCTCCCGACAAGATTCGCAATGCCTATGTCCTTTACATCGGAGCCGGTGCCGTTGCGGCGGGAGGCATTTTCAGCCTGATCCATTCTCTGCCGACAATCCTGCATGGGCTGCGCGCCGGTTTGCGCGACTTCAATGCTGAACGCCGCGGCAGCCGCGAAGGCGCGCTCCGCACAGATCAGGATCTGTCCATGAAGTTTGTCGGCGGCGGAATTCTCCTGCTGCTCGCGTGCATCGTCGCGGTGCCCGCTCTGCACATGAACATCCTCGGAGCACTGCTCATCGTTCTCTTCGGGTTCCTTTTCGTCACCGTGTCCTCGCGGCTCACTGGTGAGATTGGTTCATCCTCCAATCCTATCTCCGGCATGACAGTCGCGACTCTTCTGCTCACGTGCCTGATCTTCCTTTTAGTCGGCTGGACTGGCGGCACGCACTACGTCACGGCGCTTTCGATCGGCGGCATCGTTTGCATCGCGGCATCCAACGGAGGCAGCACGTCGCAGGATTTGAAGACTGGATACCTCGTCGGAGGTACTCCAAAATACCAGCAGATTGCAATTCTCTGCGGAGCACTCGCCTCCGCACTCGTCCTTGGCTCCGTACTCCTTCGACTCAATGACGCAGCAACCGTCTATGTCCCGGCCGCGCAAGTCGCGCCCGGCTTGAAAACGGATGCGACGAAGCTGGCGGCCACTGAAACGCTGCGCGGCCCGCAAGCCAAATCCGACTCCAAGTCCTACAAGATCTGGCACAACACCGATTCCAGGCTCGGACCCGAAGGCAAGTACCTCGTCGATGACACCGGAGTTGCTGTTTGGCTCGTCGATCCGGGAATCAACGGCAATTACGACGTGCGGCCCGACGGCTCGAAGGTCCAGAAGTTCAAAGCCCCCAAAGCCACGCTCATGTCCTATATCATTCGCGGCATCCTTGATCAGCAACTGCCCTGGGCACTCGTGCTGTTGGGCGTGATGATCGCGGTGACGCTGGAAATGTCGGGCATTCCTTCGCTGGCTTTTGCAGTGGGTGTCTATCTTCCGCTCGCGTCCTCAGCACCGATCTTTCTTGGCGGACTCGTTCGATGGCTTGTGGACCGTGCTCAACGCAAGAAGCTCCAGCACTCCAAACTGACTGAAGAGCAACTCAGCGCCGAGGCTGACAAGAGTCCAGGTGTGCTTCTCTCCTCCGGCTACATCGCCGGCGGTGCCATTGCGGGGATTCTCATCGCCTTCATGGGCGGATTTCTCACAGACTTGACGAACAAACTCGACCAATGGTCTGCGGCGAACAACCCCTTCTACTCCGAAGAAGCTTGGAATGGACTGCGCGGCGACGCACTGAGCTTGATCCCTTTTGTTGCTCTCATTGCGCTACTCTATCTGGTCGGGCGAGAGAAGGTTCTCAAGGACACTCCCGCCAGCCTTTAGCCCGGATCGATCATAGCCTGGCGGAAAACGGAGAGAGAAAAGTGCAATTGCGCTAGGTTTATCAAAGGGATTGGCACTGCACTGGCTTTCATTTCGAGCATGACAGACTGTTCAAACGACCCACTTCTTTTTCCTGACCTT